>NZ_CP082909.1:4055000-4402500 GCF_023822025.1 Endozoicomonas sp. 4G
GTGTCTCAGTCCCAGTGTGGCTGATCATCCTCTCAGACCAGCTACGGATCGTCGCCTTGGTAGGCCTTTACCCCACCAACAAGCTAATCCGACGCAGGCTCATCCGATAGCGCAAGGTCCGAAGATCCCCTGCTTTCCCCCTTAGGGCGTATGCGGTATTAATCCGGATTTCTCCGGGCTATCCCCCACTACCGGGCAGATTCCTACGTGTTACGCACCCGTCCGCCGCTCGTCAGCAACTAGCAAGCTAGTCCTGTTACCGCTCGACTTGCATGTGTTAGGCCTGCCGCCAGCGTTCAATCTGAGCCATGATCAAACTCTTCAGTTTAAATCGTTTTGCTTCCTGTCCGAAAACAGTCCGCTGCTCAATCTTTGCAATTAAACGTACATGAATTACAGGTATGTTCGCTTGCTTGATCAGCATTTAAATCATTCCAGAGCAAAGCTCTGTTGACCGATGCCATTCGCACAAGCGCCCACACGAATTGTCTGATAATTTGTTAAAGAACTGAGTTAAAACAAGAGGGTTTTAACCGGCTGAATCAGCAGTCAGTGCTGTTCAGCGAGGCGCTCATCTTACCTTGGCGCCGGTTGTTGTCAAGCAATCATTTTCAACGAAGTCCGTTAAGAAGACAGAGGCTTTTCAACTCGCTGAGACCGCATCCGTTTACTCAGTAAGCGTTGCGTTTCCGTCTCAGCGGCGGTGCATTCTACGCCGTTCGATCCGATTGTCAATCATCGTTTTGAACGATGACTCAATGGATCGCTGCGTGCTCGTTAAGAAGCTTTCTTTAAGAGCGATGCCCGATCAGTGGAGGCGCATTATAAGGTCAGGAGTGAAGATAGCAACAGCGGCAAACACCTATCTCAGAACACATTCACTGACTTCATGAAAATTAAGCTTTTCCTTCTCCGGCCAACACTTTTAAAAATGAACGATGGAAACTTTTAATGTCTTTGCGAAAAGCTTTCATCTCTTCCCGACTTGCCGGTAAAGGTGGCATCAGCCCATTGAGGATTACAGCGAACACCAGAGGTTGTCCATTAGACTGGAATACGTAACCAGCCATACTACTGACTCCACTCATGTAACCGGTTTTCAGCCAGGTTTTCTTAGGATCATCACGAGCTCGCAGCCAGGGGCTGTCTTCACCCCATTGTGCCCAGCCAAACACCAGCACATCAACCAGCGTTGACGCACTGATAAAGTTGTATCGGGAAAGCCCGGATCCATCCACCAGCCTGCTGGTTCCAAAATTTACCCCTTTACCTCCCAATACTTCTCGCGCTGTTTCAATACCGGAAGCATAAGACCCCGGCTTACCAGAGGTTTCATAACCGACTGTTTTCAAAATACTGTCAGAGTATAAATTGTCAGAATCATTCAATACTGGTTTGAGCAGCTGCGGTAAAAACTCGGATCGATGCTCTGCCAGGACAAGGGGCATATCCAGATCAGGACGACCCACAATCAGTCGGCCCCTTAAATGGATACCCTTTTTCCGCAGCTGGCTTTTTATGTATCGCTTAACCGCTCTCTCCACATCATTCACAGAAAAAGCGAGGCGAACAGAGCGGGATTTTGGACTGATGCAGCCCTCTATACGATACTCCTTATCCAATGAGGGGCGGACTTCAAGACGACAGTCCTTTTCAGAACGGGTGCGTACCTGGTTATCAATCGTCAGAAACCAGTCTGACTGATCGTATTTAACGGTCGTTCTGGCGCCTTCTTTTTTGCCCGGCTTCAACCAGGCATAGAAACAGTTTCGATCCATAATCATGGCAGCGGCCGGTGCTGCAAAACAGATATTCAGATCATCCCAGCTGACTCCGCCTGCACGGTCATAACCTGAAAAAACCTCGCCATCCAGCCAGAGGTCACCATGAATGGATTTAATCCCCAACTTTTTCAGCTGCTCAACCAGCTCATCCAGGTGTTTCCGCTTCAAAGAGGGATCACCACTGAACACAAGAGCCACGGGGCCTTTGACGATACCCTTTCGAATAGGTCTGTCCTGAGTTACAAACTGGGTAGTGTATTGAAATTCCTCACCCAGAACTTCATAAGCCAATGTCGCCGTCATGACTTTCAGAACACTGGCAGGCACGAGGTTATGTTGGGCACCCCGTTCAAAAACAATCTGGCCACTGACGGGGTCTTTGACCTGGATGGAGTAGACACTGCCCGGCGGCAAACTCTTCACCAGTTTCTGTAACTCTTTCGCCAGTGGCGGTGAAGCCTGGGCACTGTGAAATGAAAAAATAACAAACGCCGATAGCAGACATGAAAGAAATCTCACCATGATGAACTCAATTCCCTGTTAACCTCAGAGGGTCTTCGAAAAGATGCATAAACAAACAACCTGATACGAATGTACTATTTTCGTCGTGAAGTAACCGGAGGTTTTTTCTCCACGTTACTTCAACTATCGGCACTGGGCATCCCATCGTTTAAGTAAACGCTATTCTTGGGAAAATGAGAAGCATGTCCTTGTCACAAATACCCGATAAAAAAACAGTTTTATCCTCCAGCCTTAATTGACAAGAGAACCGATGACAGTTAGACAAGAAAAGCATTATGCTATCGATACGGGTTATCCGAAGAAACCGATGACCTGGCAACGTATATAAGAGAACTCATTAGTTAACGGCAGGCCTTAGTGAAAAAGCTTAAACTTACAACCAGTCAACTTATTGCGAAACAGCCAGTCAAAGAACTTGGATTCAAGTCCACCGACGACCTTGAGAAATACGCAGGGATCCTCGGCCAGGAAAGAGCCACCAGCGCCATTCAATTTGGCGTTGCCATGCATAGAACGGGCTACAACATCTACGTAATGGGGGAGTCTGGCACAGGCAGAATGTCCTACCTGAGAAAATATCTGGAATCTGAAGCCAAACGCCAGACCCCGCCTGACGACTGGGTTTACATCAACAACTTCGACAATACCCGCGAACCAAAGATTTTAACGCTTCCAGCGGGAACCGGTGAGCCTTTACAGAAAGATTTTGACCAGTTTATTGACAGTCTCATGCTGACGTTTCCGGCAGCCTTTGAAAACCCGACCTATCAGCAAAAGAAAAGCGCCATTGAGCGTGACTTCAACCGAAGTTACGATCACGCCATTGATGAGATTGAACAGGAAGCCCTGAAGCGGGACATTGCCCTGTTCCGGGAGGCGGGCTCCCTGAGCTTTACCCCTATGCATGAAGGTAAAGCGATGGACGAAACTGAGTTTGCCCAGCTTCCGGATAAAAAACGGTCCAAGTTCAACCAGGACATCAGTGAGCTGGAATCCATACTGAATGACTCTCTGGTTGAGCTGCCTCAGTGGAAACGGGAATCCAACGAGAAACTGCAAAAGCTGAATCAGGAAACCATTGACCAGGCACTGGAGCCTCTGCTCAAGCCGCTGAAAAAAGTGTACAACAATCAGAAGGCAGTGCTGGAATATTTTGAAGCGGTTAAAAATCACCTGCACCGCACCGTTATTGAAATTCTTGCCGATGATCGCAACATGGAGTCCAAGGATGACTCAACCAAACGCCAGTCGCTGGTTGAACTCTACGCACCTAACCTTCTGATTGGCCACTCTGCCAGCGGTGCGGCACCTGTCGTGTATGAGTCCCACCCCAACTATAAAAACCTGTTTGGTCGTATAGAGTACGCCAGTGAGATGGGTGCCCTGGTCACCAATTACCGACAGATTTGCCCAGGCTCTCTGCACAAAGCCAACGGGGGCTATCTGTTGCTGGATGCCAATAAACTGCTGGAAGAGCCGTTTGTTTGGGAAGCACTGAAAAGAGCCCTGAAAGAAAAAGAGCTGACCATTGAATCACCCTACTCAGAAATGGGGCTGCTCAACACCACTACCCTGAATCCGCAATCCATCCCTCTCAGCGTCAAGATCATCCTTGTCGGTTCCAGGGATATTTATTATCTGCTGCAACAACTTGATCCGGATTTCCATGAAATATTCCGAGTTCTGGTGGATTTTGATGACCGGATTATACGGGACAAGGAATCAGTACATGCTTTTGCCCAACTGTTAAAAAACCGGGCAGATGACGAAAACTACCCGGCCCTGACCGCTGCTGCTGTCGCCCGCCTCGTCGAACACAGCTCCAGAATGGCTGAACACCAGGGTGAGATGTCTGCCAGAATTGGTGATCTGTTCGACCTGCTGGCAGAAGCAGACTTCATTCGTCGTATGAGCCGTGGCCGCAAAATCAACAACGACCATGTTGACCGGGCACTGGCCGCCAAGTCTGAACGCACCGGTCGTGTCAGCCAGCAAATTCTCGATGATATGATTGAAGGCAGCATCCTGATCGATACCGAAGGAGAAAAAATCGGTAAGATCAACGGGCTTACTGTCATGTCCATTGGAGATACCAGTTTTGGTTCTGCCGCAAGAATTACCGCTGCCGTCTACCCCGGCTCTCAGGGGATTGTCGATATAGAACGGGAGGTCTCACTGGGTCAGGCCATTCACTCCAAGGGAGTCATGATCCTGACGGGCTACCTGGGCAGCAAATACGCCCAGAAATTTCCTCTGGCTATCTCAGCCAGCCTGACCATGGAACAATCTTACGGTTACATTGATGGTGACAGTGCCACTCTGGCCGAGCTGTGCTGCCTGATGTCGGCTTTAACCAGTACACCCATCAAACAGGGTTTTGCCGTCACCGGCTCTATGAACCAGCATGGCGAAGTGCAGGCGATTGGCGGTGTTAATGAAAAAATTGAAGGCTTCTTTGACCTTTGTAACGCCCGCGGCCTGACCGGCGAACAGGGTGTTATTATCCCTTGCGCAAACCTCCGGAACCTGATGCTTCACCAAAAAGTGGTCGATGCGGTAAAAGCGGGCAAGTTCAGTGTTTACGCCGTCAACCATGCTGACGAAGCCATGGAACTTCTGACCGGTTGCAAGCCTGGCACACTGAACAGCCGTGATCAGTACACCAAAGGCTCCATCAATTACAAAGTTCTGGCACGCCTGAAAGAAATTTCTGAGCTTTCCAAGGAAGGCAGTTGACGTTCCTTTTTAGAACCTTAATTCCACACCGGCCCGCAAATAGTGGGCCAGTGCATTTTCTGACCAGGTGCCCGCATAACCAATATTCATATTGAACCGTCGGCTCAGCTGAGTATCCAGCCCTAAAGAGTAATACACAGCATTCTCATCATAACCTTTAAAGTTGTGCTTCGAATTCATGTAGTCAATATCGTCGGGCTTGTAATCATTATGTTGCCAACCCACTGAGGCTTTCAATTCCATAGGTTGATTCATCAGAAAACGGTCGTATGTCAGACGGCCTCCCATTCTGGACACCCAGCCTTTGCTGCTGCCCTTGCCTATCATACCCATACCCCAGTTGTACTCATCCCGCTCCTGACTGGCATAGAGAAGCTGAACTTCCGGCGTTAACGTCAGACCCCTTGTGACACCGTCGAGATTGATATCGTAACCACCGCGAATATAGGCATCCCACTCCTTGCTTTTGTAGTCTGACTTATATCGGGCTACTTTGCTGTCAACGGTGTTCCAGTTATACGTCAGCAGGCCTTCCGCATGAAAGCCATCCCTGCTCCAGGCCACCGTCGGGCCCAGTCTCCAGGTGCCGGTATCTACCTCGCCATTATAACCCTTAACATCAGCGCCCAGTTTCTGCCAGGCACCGTAAACGCCAAACAACCAGCCTTCACAGACCGGCCTGACCAGCCCCAGCTGAATGCCATAACCACTGGACTTGAAGCCTGCCAGATTGTTCATCTTGTCCTGATCGTAAAAATGACCATTAAGCTCCAACAGTCCAAACCAGCCGCCGCTGACAAAAGCAGCAGCCTTTTCTGACATTGACAGCACATAGACTTCAGCTGTTTCATCCTGCCCCAGATAATCGACCTCTGAAGAAACATCAGCGGCTTCCGCCTTCAACAGAGCAGTGGGGGTTTTCTCAAACAGATTCCCCTCAACCCCAACCATTGCAGCAGCGGGTATCCGCCCCCTGAGAATACTTTGCGTCAAACCGGTGAAGCTATCGTATGCGGCAAGGCTTGATTCAATCATCATTTTGTCGGCTATGGCAGGGTGACTGAGTGCAAGGGGAATGGAGGGGGACTCAGACAAAATAGGTACAGTGTCGTCTAGTCTTTGTACCGGAACCAGCTCGCCCTCTTTGATCGACTGATCGACATGCTTAGCTTTAAAGTAATACTGACCATCCCTGCCCAGTTGATAAACCTTATCGGTATCTATGGTGGCTTTTGCATCAAACGTTTTTGAGTAAGTGATGGTGGCACTGTTGCCACTTTGATCACTTGTTATCGAAGACTCAACTTCGGGTTGAGCCAGAACAGGAACGAACCATCCTCCGGCAACACTGGTGAGTGTGGCCAGCTTGATGGCATAAGATAGATTGGACTTGACGTTCACAACGACTCCCGGTCTTTATGCGGCAATAATTAAAAATCCCTCCAGATCAGAAAGTAGCCTATCGCGGCAGGTTATCCAGTTTTTAAAAAATTATTCAGGGCTTCATTCTCACCGGAATTCTTTTGCTTCCCCAGACGCCGGGCTGCTCTTCAAAAACACCGGCTACCCTTTCACCGCATTGATGACAGCAGCCTGATTTCAGTTTCCAAACATTAAGTTGGAACCAATCCCTCTCAATCAACAATTGCCCACAGTTATGGCACCAGGTACTCCCACCCTCACTGTCGTGTACATTGCCGGTATAGGCGTAACGAATGCCTTTACTGATCGCAATATCTCTTGCCCTGGTCAGCGTTTCAGCGGGCGTGCGGGCATGTTCCAGCATTTTCCAGTCGGGATGAAAAGCAGTAAAATGAATAGGCACATCAACGCCCAGATGTTCAACGACCCACTCACACAGGCTGTGAAGCTCCCGATCAGAATCATTCTCTCCGGGAATCAGCAGCGTGGTTATTTCAAACCACACGTTTGTTTCATGCTTAAGATACTTCAGAGTTTCCAGCACAGGCTGTAAAGACCCACCACAAATCTTTTTATAAAAAGACTCAGTGAATGCTTTCAGGTCAATATTGGCGGCATCGATACATTCAAAGAAAGCTTCTCTGGGGGCATCACATATATAACCGGCGCTGACGGCCACGGACCGGATACCCTGCTCACGACCAGCAAGGGCAACATCTCTGGCATATTCCAGAAAAATAACCGGATCATTATAGGTAAAAGCCAGGCTTCTACAGCCCGTTTCCAGCGCCGCCAAAGCCAACTGTTCGGGCATAGCCTGATCAGCCAGAGTATCCATTTCTCTCGACTTACTCATGTCCCAGTTCTGACAGAACTTACAGGCAAGATTGCAGCCTGCTGTGCCAAATGATAAAACCGGAGTACCTGGTAAAAAGTGGTTCAGTGGTTTCTTTTCGATGGGATCAATACAGAAACCACTGGAGCGCCCGTAACTGGTTAACACAATCTGATCCTGGTGCCGGGCTCTGACAAAACAAAGTCCCTGCTGACCTTCTCTCAACTTGCAGGCCCTGGGGCAGACATCGCACTGAATCCGACCATCTTCCAGACGGTGCCAGTATTCAGTGAGAAAATGGTCAGGTGGAGACTGACGAATTCCATTCATCATCACAATGCCTCGCTCGTTGCGATGGCTATAATTATAGAGCTTCTCATCCGGGGGAAAGACTAATGAATGTTCGACAACCCGCTGTGTCTGGTGTTTTCTATCCCGACCAGCCAGAACTGCTGAAAACCGTCGTCAATAACCTGATATCCGAAGCCACTGAAAGAGAACTGTCGCCTAAAGTCCTGATCGTACCTCATGCCGGATACATCTACTCCGGTGCGATTGCTGCATCGGGCTATAAACAGTTAGGGCTTTACCGCAGCAAGATCAAAAGAGTGGTATTGCTGGGCCCTTCTCACCAGACTGCATTTGAAGGAATAGCCCTTCCAGACTGCGAAGCCTACTCAACCCCCTTGGGCGATATTCCATTGGATGCTGATGCCATCGAAAGCCTGAGTCGATTCAATCAGGTACACACCCTGGATGCAGCTCATGCACATGAGCACAGTCTGGAAGTCCAGTGCCCCTTTCTGCAAAGCACCCTGGATCACTTCAAACTCATTCCCCTGGTCGTGGGTGATGCTTCACCATACGCCGTTGCTGAAGTGATCGACTTTCTCTGGGGCGGCGATGAAACCCTGATCGTCATCAGCTCAGACCTCAGTCACTACCTCAGCTACGAAGAAGCCAACCGGCGCGACAGTCTGACCACCAAAGCCATAGAACAAATGAGCAGCTGTTTGACTGGCGGACAGGCCTGTGGCAGCTATCCTCTCAATGGTATGCTGAAAATAGCCCAGCGCAGGGGCATGGAAGTCGTTACTCTGGATGTTAGAAACTCTGGTGATACTGCGGGTGATAAAAAACGGGTCGTGGGATATGGAGCCTATGTTATCCAGTAAAGATAACCAGAGTCGATACCAGCAGCAGTGCATTTATTGATTGTTTAACACACTGACCACAACAGGAAAGGACTAAGCCGGATGGATCTTAATCTCACGGAACTGGATAAAAAAAATCTGTTACGTCTGGCCAGACACACGATCGCCAACGTCTGCGTTGAAGGTGAACCGCCTGAGCTGGATGTCACTCAGTTTCCAGCGAAACTGCAGGCTCACCTCGCGTCATTTGTGACACTTCAGAAGTTTGGAGAGCTGAGGGGCTGCATCGGTTCACTGACACCCCGGAAACCGTTAATAGAAGACATCGCATACAATGCTTTTGCCAGCGCTTTCAGAGATCAGCGCTTCTTTCCTGTGACCGAAAACGAACTGGCGGACCTGAGTATTGAAATATCTATCCTGACCCCGATGACGCTTATGACGATTGAGACTGAAGAAGATCTTCTCAAGCAGTTACGTCCGGGTATTGATGGCCTGCTGATTGAGGGAGACGATCACAAAGCCACTTTCCTTCCCCAGGTATGGGAACAGCTGAGTGAACCTGACCAGTTCCTACTCCACCTGAAACACAAAGCCGGACTTCAGTCTCATGAGTGGCCCGAAAACATGAAGTGCTTTTCCTACCAGTGTCTTAAATTCAAAGAAGATTAATCCTTTGGGAAGGCGGGAATGTCGTAAAGTAGATAGAAGCATTCCCTGCTTCTATCTACTGTCCTACTGTCCTACTGTCCTACTGTCCTACTGTCCATAGCGAAGAAAAAAGTGGCTATCAGGCTGCTGCGGATTTAGCGACTTTGTCGGCCTGCTCCTGAGCTATCAATGACTTGGAGTAAATATTCAGGAAGGGCAGATACAATAAGGTAGACATAACCAGCAGTCCCAGAGCGAGGAACAATGAACCAAAGTGGAAGTTGGTGCTCAGGAAAGCTGCCAGTGGTCCGGGTGTCGTCCAAGGCACCAGGGCAACCACCCGACCGGCAAAGTCCATGGAGGTAGCGAAGTAGGCAATGGTGACATTCAGCATGGGAATCAGTATAAAAGGAATGCCCAGAATCGGATTCATGATAATAGGCGCACCAAACAGAATGGGCTCATTAATATTAAAAATACCGGGAACCACTGATATCCGCCCGATAGACCGCAAATGAGCACTCCGGCTTATGGCCATGGCAATCGCCAGACCCAGCGTCGCTCCTGATCCCCCCAGGTTCATATAGTTATCCAGAAAACCACCGGCAAAAATGGCAGGCAGAGGCTCTCCGGCAGCGAGAGCGGCCTGGTTCATTTGCAGGTTGGTCAGGGTAAAGGTACCCACAACGCCCATAACGATATTGGCGCCATGGAGACCACAAAACCAGAGAATATGGATGATGAAGGCAATCAGCAACAGCGCTGGCAGAGAATCTGAAGCAGAAATCAGAGGTTTGAAAATCTCCATCAGTAACTCTGGCAACAACATTCCATCACCCATGTTAGATAACAAAATATTGAGCGGCTGCAAAATAAGGATGATGGCGATGACCGGTGTCAGAGACTCAAAAGAGCGGGCAATGGCCGGAGGAACCTGCTCGGGCAGTTTAATGGTCAGCTTTTTATTCACCAGAAAGCGGTACACTTCAACAGCCAGACCACAGACAATAATTGCCGTAAACATCCCCTTGCCATCCAGGTAGGATGCATTAATCGCAGGAGGCCAACCGGTGACCGGAGCAGCCACCAACAAAAAAGCAAACAGGGCCAGGAAGCCACTGGTGATTTCGGGCAAACCATAGAGCTTACCGAGACTGGAACCCAAACCAAAACTGATAAACAGACAAGCCATACCCATGGTGGCATAAAATGGCTGTAACCAGTCGTCTTTATATTCCGCCATCAGATCAGTGTACCACTGGGAGTACATGAAATTGGCCGGGTCAGTAAGGGGAAGGTTGAGGAGCAATAGAATCAGGGATCCAACAATCAGGAAAGGCATTGCGTAAACCGCACCATCCCGGATAGCGATCAGATACTTGATGTTAGCCAGTCTGGCAGCAATGGGTAGCAACACCTGCTCGACCCGTTGTACAAATTTTTCCATAGAATTCCCTACCTCTCGAACCCTGAGTCCGAAAGAGCTTTTCTGTGTTAATCAGGATGAGCACAAGGATTTCAGAACAATGTAATCGGTTACATTATGAAAAATACCTAAAGAAAAGCGTGTTTTGATATAAATCAACGAGAGGGAAAATCAATGGAGAGAAATACTGCCAAAAAGGATAACAGCCAAAAATCGGACATCTGTCTGATACACAGATGCCCGAGTGTAAGATTAGAGGTGCTCTTCAATCACCACCAGCGAGTTTGCTTCCATATTTATCCAGCCCCGGGTGAGTAAGGCTTCTTTAGAAAAAGGCGACTCTGAGCTGGTATCCATCAGGCGGGTCCAGTACTTGTGCGGTTCAACCTGGGGCAGTATCACTTTTTTGGTCTGTTCTTCATTGTTAATCAGAATGTAGAGGCTTTTCTCATCCTGACAGGCGACCACTGAAGTCATCTTGATGCAGAGACAACCACCGCTCAGTTCTCCCAGTTGAGCTTCCGTAAGCCTGCTGCCATCTGGTGAATACCAGGTGGTGGCTTTGCGGCCACCGGCACCGCCCAGCAGGGAATGAGTCTTTCGGAGCCTTATCAATTGCTGGACAAAAGACTGTAAAACAGCACCATCATCATCACCGCCCTGCATCCACCCCCAGTCCAGCCAAGATAACGGTGAATCCTGACAGTAAGCATTGTTATTGCCCTGCTGGCTGTTACCAAACTCATCACCAGCCATCAACATCGGCGTCCCACGGGAAAGCATCAGCGTTGCCAGCATGTTCTTTCGGGCTCTCAACCTTTTGGCTCTGATATTGCGATCTTCTGTCTCGCCTTCGACACCGTAATTCTTCGAGAAGTTATGCTGATCGCCATCACGATTGTCTTCGCCATTGGCATGATTGCGACGCTCTTCGTAGGCACAGAGGTCGTTAAGGGTGAAGCCATCATGGCTGCAAAGATAATTAATGCTGGCTAATGGACGACGCTTGCCAAATACATCTTCAGAACCGGTGATTCGCCAGCCCATCTCTGCCAGCCGTCCCTTATCGCCTCGCCAATAAGCTCGCGTCCCATCCCTGAAACGATCACTCCACTCCTGCCACGCCAGTGGGAAGCCGGACAGTCGGTAACCTTCAGGCCCAATATCCCAGGGTTCTGCAATTAACTTGGTACGGGAAATCACCGGATCCTGATGCACAGCCCGGAAGAAGGCGCTGTCAAACCGATACTCTCGATACTGTCTGGCCAGCGTAGGAGCCAGGTCAAAGCGGAAACCATCAATCTGGTACTCTTCTGCCCAAAGGCGCAAGGCATCCATGGTCAGCTTCAGGGTTTGAGGACTGTCAAAATTTAACGTATTACCACACCCCGTATAATTGACGGCGGATAGATGACCATTATGATCATCCATCAGATAGTAATCACGCTCTGCCAGGCCACGCATACTCAAACTTGGGCCACCATGGCCTGATTCGCAGGTATGGTTGTAGACCACATCCATAATGACCTCGATACCCGCCCTGTGCAGCTCACGAACCATGGTCTTCATTTCAGTGACCGGATCCTCGATCGCCAGTGACGGTTCCGGAGCCATCATACACAGCGGGTTATATCCCCAGTAATTCCTGAGCCCCATATTCTCAAGACGCTCTTCATTGACCAGAGAGGTCACCGGTAGCAATTCAATCGCTGTGACTCCGAGACTTTTCAGGTAGTCAATCACGCTGGGATGGCATAGGCCCAGATAGGTGCCTCTTAACGCTTCCGGAACATCTGGGTGCTGTTGCGTGAATCCTTTGACATGCAGTTCATAAACGACACTGTCTGCCTTGGGAATACCAGGCTTTTGCACGGACTGCCAGTCGAAGGTGTGCTCTCTGACAACGCTTCTTGGCATGAAGGCGGCACTGTCCTGCTCACTTTGAAGCCAGTGTTCGGCACTGTCCGCTGATGAAAAACTCTTTACCCTGTAAGCATGGTCTTCAGGGGGTATATGACACCGGTAGTCAAATAACGTTTCAGACCACTGAACGTTCCCCCGTATTTCCCGGGTATAAGGATCCATCAACAACTTATGACTGTTAAACCGGGGAGAAATAGACGGCGACCAGGCACCCTCGGCACGAAAGCCGTACAGCTGACCAGCTCCAATACCTTTTACCAGAAGATGCCATACGCCCTCATCAGAAGGCATCATCGCCAGTCTATCTTCCTTATCATCCTGGCTGAACAGGCAGAGGTAGAGTTGACTGGCATCAGGCGCATAGACAGCAAAGTTAACACCTGTCGCCTCGTTGCCAGCTACTGGCATAAAATTATCATTAACCAGTGTTGCCCCCTGCAGGTCATGGCACCCTGCAGAAACAGAAATATCAGTCATCACAATCGTTTTTTCACTTAAAGCTGTTTTAGTTAAAAATTCAGGTACATTTTTCATATAGCGCAGAAATCCGGAGCAAGAAACAGGGTCGATAAAGGCGGTAGCGTCACCAGCAGCGAGTAATCATAACCATGGGTGTGATAATGCTCGGTATAAATGGCCTTGCTGTTAGCAACGCCACTCCCCCCAAAGCATTGGGCATCTGAATTCAGTATTTCTTTCCAGATGCCCTCGATGGGCACTCCGATCCTGTAATCTGTCCTGATTTCCGGCGTCATATTGGCCACCACAATGACGGGTGAACCTGAAAAACTTTTTCGAATAAATGCAAATACACTCTGCTGCTGGTCGTCCGCCACTACCCAGCCAAAACCATTGTGGTCATAATCCGACTTATACAGCGCAGGATAGGATTTATACAGGTGATTTAATGTTTTAACCAGCTGGTTGAGCCCCTGGCTGTAATGATTATTCTTAAGCAACTCCCAATCCAGCTGACCATCATGATCCCACTCATTCCTGCTGCCGATCTCAGAGCCCATAAACAGCAACTTCTTACCGGGATGCCCGAACATAAAGCCCAGGTAAGCACGTAAGTTAGCGTACTTTCGCCACTCATCACCCGGCATTTTTCCCAGTAGACTGCCATTGTCGTGCACGACTTCATCATGGGACAGCGCCAAAATAAAATGTTCGCTGTAGTGATAGGTCATGCTCTGCATCATTTCCCAATGATGATGACTACGATAAACAGGTTCCCGGGCCATGTAGCCAAGGGTGTCGTGCATCCAGCCCATATTCCATTTGTAGCCAAACCCCAACCCCCCGTCGTAAGTCGGCACAGAAACCCTGGGCCAATTGGTGGACTCCTCGGCAATCGAGATCTGATCCGGGTAGTGCAGATACAGGGTTTCGTTCAACTCCTTCAGGAACTGCACCGCTTCAATGTGTTCATTTGAGCCCATGCAATTGGGCTCCCACTCCCCTTCACTTCTGGAGTAGTCGAGATAGAGCATGGAAGCCACTGCATCCACCCGCACACCATCGAGATGAAAATGATCCAGCCAGTACATGGCATTACTGATCAGAAAATCTTTTACCTCTGGCTTACCATAGTCGTAAATATAGGACTGCCAGTCAGGATGCCAACCTCTTTTGGGATCAGCATGTTCATACAGGGCGGTACCATCAAAACGACCCAGACCATGAGAGTCAGAAGGAAAATGGGCAGGAACCCAGTCAAGAATGACGCCAATACCGGACTGATGACAGGCATCAATAAACGCTTTGAAATCATCCGGGCTGCCAAAACGGCTGGTGGGTGCAAACAGCCCTACCGGTTGATAGCCCCAGGATCCTGTGAAGGGATGCTCCATGGGGGGCATCAGTTCAATATGGGTAAACCCCATCTCGACCACGTAGGGAATTAACTGCTCAGCCAGGGCCTTGTAAGTGAGGCTTTGACCCTGCTCCTGACGCCAGGATCCCAGGTGCACTTCATAGATGCTGACGGGCCTGTCCAGACAGGAGTGATGCCTCCAGTGGTGATCTTGCCACTCATAGTTCAGGTGATCATAAACAATGGAAGCGTTACCGGGAGGCTGCTCGGCGAAATAACCATAGGGATCGGCCTTATGAGGCAGTAACCCCCCCTGTTGACTGCGAACTTCATATTTATAGAGATCGCCCGCCTTCACCCCCGGAATAAATAAACGCCAGACGCCGTCTTCTGAGCTGGCCATGGGGTGAATTCTGCCATCCCAGTCATTGAAACAGCCAATCAGGCTGACGCTTCTCGCGTGGGGCGCATAGACTCTGAAGATGACACCCTCTACGGAAACTTTCTCCTCAGGGTGCAGCGAAACCGGATGTGCGCCCATGTACCGATAGTTTCGGTAAGGCTCACGGTGTACATGACTCAGGACGTATGATTGAAACTGGTAGGGATCTATCAAGGTATACGACTGGTGATCTTTATTCGTGATCACCAGCTGGTACAGAAAAACAGAACAGCATTCTGGCAGTACCAGCTCAAACAGCCCCGGAGCGACCTGAGCCATCTCGCCCATGGCTTCGCCGGAAGTAAAGGCGATGACACTGACAGCATTGGCATCGGGCCGCCAGACCCTCAACAACAGGCCCCTTCCTTCAGGACGCTCATGAAATCCCAGCAGATTAAACGGCTCGGCACAGCGGCTATCAAGAAGATGACCGATCAGCGATTCGACAGGATTAGACATACAGGGAACAGCTTCTGTTTGTTCAACCCGACGTAGTATAGCGAAAGAGACTCCGTCAGGTAATGTCTGTCGTTTTACAGTTTACTCAAGCGTTACCCGGTTGGCTTCCTCAAGACTGGTCACCCCCTGTAAAACCTTTAACAGTCCGGACTGGCGAAGATTATTAAACCCCTCTTTCTGGGCAATTTCGGCAATCTGGAGCGAGTTGCCTTCTTCCATAATAATCTGTTGCAGGGCGGGTGTGATCTTCACGACTTCATAAATGCCGACACGGCCTTTGTAGCCCTTGCTGCATTGATCACATCCCTTGGGACCAAAAATTTTGGCCCCCTTGACCTGCGCTTCAGTAAAACCTTCTTCCAACAGCGTTTCTTTTGGGATGTCTTTTTGTTCTTTGCAGTTGCTGCATAAACGTCTGGCCAGACGCTGGGCAATGATCAGACTGACAGAGGTGGCAATGTTGAAGGAAGGAACTCCCATATTTTGCAGGCGGGTCAGAGTTTCCGGGGCACTGTTAGTATGCAGAGTGGACATAACCATGTGGCCCGTCTGGGCCGCTTTAATGGCGATGTTGGCCGTTTCCAGGTCCCGAATTTCCCCCACCATGATGATGTCGGGATCCTGACGAAGGAAGGCTCTTAGAGCCTGAGAAAAATCCATTCCCTGCTTCGGCCTGACGTTCACCTGGTTGATGCCTTCGAGATTGATTTCTACAGGATCCTCGGCTGTGGAAATATTTCTTTCCGGAGTATTAAGAATATTCAGGCCCGTATAAAGAGAAACCGTCTTACCAGAACCGGTGGGGCCCGTGACCAGAATCATACCCTGGGGCTGATGCAGGGCTTCCATGTACATGTCTTTCTGGATTTCTTCATAACCCAAAGCATCAATACCCATTTTGGCACTGGAGGGGTCAAGAATCCGCAGTACGATCTTTTCACCCCAGAGGGTAGGCAGAGTATTGACCCGGAAGTCGATGGATTTGCTTTTGGACAGACGCATTTTAATACGACCATCCTGAGGTTTACGCCGTTCTGAAATATCCATGGCGGACATAATTTTCAGACGGGATGCTATTCTCGGTGCCAGAGCTGAAGGAGGTTTGGCGATTTCCTGGAGCACACCGTCGGTGCGGAAGCGAACCCGATAGGTTTTTTCATAAGGTTCAAAGTGAAGATCTGACGCACCGGTTTTGATGGCGGTCAACAGCATTTTATTGACGAACTTTACTACCGGAGTATCGTCATCCTCTGTTGCCACTTCCTCATCAGTATTTTCAACGGCACCGACTTCCAAGTCTTCAAGATTATCAAATTCATCGTCATCGAAACTGGAAAGGTCATTCATGCCACTGTCCAGCAACCGATCAATGAACCTGTCCAGCTTATCTTCTTCAACCAGTACCGAATCCACCATAAGGCCGCTGCTGAACCGGATTTCGTCAATGCCGGTATGGTCACTGGGATCAACCACTGCGACAAACAGTCTGGTACCTCGTTGTATCAAGGGGATCAGTTTATGCTTGCGGATCAGTTTTTCCTGAACCAGACCTTTCGGGGCATTTTCAGGATCAAAGGCATCAAGATCCATGACCGGCATGCCAAACTCTTCGGCACTGGCCAGAGCTATATCTTTGGAGCTGAGCAGTTTTTTCCGGATCAGGTAGCTGGAAAGGGGCTGTTTGTTTTTTTCTGCCTGTGAAAGTGCAGAGCGCAGTGTCTCTTCATCAATCAGCTGGTCGACAACCAGTCGAGCAGCGAGTCCTGTCAGAGGTTTATCGGCCATGACTTGTAATCCGTTTTGTTCTTAACTCTGTTCGCTGATTTCCACTTTGACATACTCACCACCCTAAAGGGTAGCGATTCTGCACTAATTAGACAGTGCAGGCTTCAGCCTCACGGCTTTAGCAGTTTCCTGTTGCCGACGACATTACAGCATCGTTCGCTTGGCAGGCTCTAAGGGTATGACCTACCCCGAATTTCGTATATGCGCATTTATGCTAGAGGAAATGTAGCTACATCAACATCATATTTCAACGGAAAGTCTCTTCCAACATGAAACAAGCCATTACCCAAAGATAATGGCTTGTTTATAGCGAAGAGGCTGACCTTTAATGCCCGGCTGGTAAACTAAAGTGCAGCAGACGGGTTCGGGTCTTTTGGGATTCGCTTTCGCCGTTATCGTAGCTGACCAGCATGAACGTCCTGTCACCGTTTGACGTGTTAGGGCCCAGGGCAATCGCTTCAAAACCGGTCTCATGAATATCGAAATCGGGATTGTCCGGCATCAGATCCAGGGAGTCTTTGTGACTGCTGTCAAAGAGCAGGGTTTTAGACATAAAGTCTTTGGGGGTCTCCATAAATATTTTGTTCAGCTCGTCATCAGTGAACGCTCCACTGTCTTTGAAATTTTTGCCGCTGTGCAGGGCGACCAGATAAACCCGGGTGACAAAGGCGGTCTTCCGAGAAGTTTGAAAAGGAAGCTCTGTTTTCTCAAGGAACAGGGCATATTTGTCATTAAGCACCGCAATATCGCTAACGGTTCGAATCGGGTCACCCTTTAGCTGCTTTCTCACAACAGGGTTTACCACCAGAAGAGAAAAGTTATAGAGCTTCTCTGACAATATTGACACTTCACCTCTGGCAGGAAGCTGATCACTGTTCGGGTATTGTATGGGCATCGGCTCACCCTTTTTGTGCAGTTGCTCGGTAGTAAAGGTCACTACCCTGGCAGGCGGATTGGCTCCCTTGATTGTCCATTCGCGGGCATCCTGAACCAGAGCACCAGCGGTTGCAGCAACAAAAAGGTGGCTACCGGGAACACGGTCAAGACTCTTTATACCGAGTCCCTCTTGAATGCCGCGCAACCCTCTGTAAAGAGGAATCCAGTTGTTGTTTTCAAAATGCCTGGGCAGTCTGAATTCGCTATCCACCTGACCCGCTCGACGATCATTATCGGTGAGTAGAAATTTTGATGACAGACCCACATCGAAACGATGGACACCTTTCAAAAACTGAATGGGAACCTCCCGGAAGATATGCAGGAAGGCTGCCGGAATCAAATCAAAAATAGGGACAGGAAAAAACTCATGAGCGTCGTACCAGGCTTTCAGAAAACCATTGTTACGGGTTTCAAAACTGGTTTCGTCACGATTGGCGTGCCGGTAACCGTAGCCTGCATAGGCGGGGATATCGATAGCCCTGTAGTCAATAACGCCGAAAAAGCCTCTGTCACTCTGACTGGAGGAAATCAGCAGTTTGTTATCTTTGGTCGTCGTAATTGCGCTGGGGGCAATATGGCCATCATTCAACCAAAGAGGATCGGTTTTAGCATGCTTGCCTTCAGTGAGGTGGTACTCAAACACTTCATCATCAGGCAAGCTCTGGAGGTATCGACTGCTTGACTGATCCAGTTTAACCCCTCTCAGGTCGATCTCGTAGTAACGAGGCTTGGAAAAAACGCCCAAGCCATGACGGCCTGTAAAACCTGCCCCGGCATCTCCGGAAAGCAGGTAGAGCATTCCTGGTGAGCCACTCCCGTCAGCAGGTTCGAAATGAGCACCGGTGATATGAGTAACCCTTTTCTGGGAGGCCAAGGGCACTAAGTGACTTCCCAGATACCTGACCTCTTTGTGAGGGGGTGCTTTTCCTGAAGGTTCTGCTGACCAGCAGGGAACCGAAAGAAGGAAGCAAAGTGCAGAGCCAACCAAGGCACTTCTTCTTTTCATCATTGATAACAACACCTGAAGTGAAATAACCCCATAAAGATAGCCATAATTTTTCATTGCAGATGTATTTTTGACGGATTCCGATCTGAAGTCGGTTTTATAGTCATCGTATGTGAAGGTTTGGGAGTACGTGTCAGCAGTCTGTAATTGATGGAGAGAATCACTGTGACGGGCTTATCATCAGGTGTCGGTAAGGGCAGAGAGCGCTCAATGGCTTTCAGGCTGCTGGCTTCTAGTCCCTTTTTACCGGCCAGCATACTGACCTTGCCCAATGTTCCGTCAGAGTTGATGTCAATTTTTATTTTTACCTCACCTTCCAGTCGTCTCCTTTTAGCTTGATAGGGGTACACCTTATAGCGATTGATCCGGTATTGAAGCTGAGCCACCCACTCTTGAAAGGTCTCGGACTCTGTGCTTCCAGCTCCCTGGTTGGTCAGTTCAATACTTGCCTTTTCTGATGTCTGTTGACTGACAACCGGAGCGGGAGGCTCTGCTGGCTTGACGTCCTTGTGTTTTTTTTCTTTGTGGTCAGCTGGTTTTTTCGGAACCTTTTTCTTTTCCACCCTGGTCGTTATGGCTTCCTTGATCTCGGTTTTTTCGGTCGTTTGCGTGTGCTCAGTGCTTTCCCCCTGAGTATCCCGTTTTTGTGATTTCGAGTCGGCAGTCTCTTCGTCAATGCTCAGGTTTTCTTCAATAACAGAAGTTATCGAGGATTCAGGGGCGACCAGTTTGAATTGCATCCCCGGTGTTTTGGCAGCAGCCACCAACTCCCCGCCGATTAAGCTCAAAAACGAGGTATGAAAAATCAGTGACAGGATCAGGGGGAGAGCCAAGTGCCTGATGGTGGGCTCCTGTTTCTATTGGGCGATGAAAATCCCAAGACCCGGTATGACAAAAAAGGCCAACAGCAAATACAGGAACGCATAAGCGCGGTTCTTTACTGCCAGGTCAGACAGCTTCTCTGCCCCGTACAAAGGAATCTCACGTAACCACTTGATGCCAAAAATGAGCGCCACTGCAAACAGGTTGAAAAACAAGTGCACCAGGGCGATGGTCATTGCCGGTTCTGCTTCGGCACCGACAATGGCCGTTGCAGCCAGCAGGGCTGTGATGGTTGTCCCAATGTTGGCACCCAGAGTGACAGGGTACATCTGACGAACAGTGAACACACCACTGCCCACCAGAGGAACCATCAGGCTGGTGGTAGTAGACGACGATTGCACCATTACCGTCATGATGGTGCCGGAAGCGATACCTGAAACAGGGCCTCGCCCAATAGACTTGTGCAGTATATCCCTGGCACGTCCGACCAGAACTTTTTTTAGCAACTTGCCCAGTCTCACGACAGAGCTGAAAATCAGGAAGATACCAATGCCGATCATCGTCAGGCCACCCAGTGTGGTATCTGGCAGCAGCCCGGCAAACTCTTTGACAATATCCACGGCGGGTTTGGTCAGAGGCTTGACGAAATTCAGGCTGCCCACATCAATAGCGGAGCCACCGACTACGGCTGCGGCAACATGCCTTGAAATTGTGCTCAGAAAGCCGGTCAACAGTTCCAGTGGCAGCAGAATCAGAACCGCCAGATAGTTAAAAAAGTCATGAACCGTGGAAGCAGCAAAGGCCCGCTTAAAGGCTTTGTCACAACCCATATGACCCAGGCTGACCAGAGTGTTGGTGATGGTGGTACCAATATTGGCTCCCATAATCATGGGGATCGCCATGGTCACCGGCAAACCGCCCGCCACCAGACCCACGATAACAGAAGTCACTGTACTGGAAGACTGAACCAGAGCGGTTGCCAGGGTACCGGCAATCAGAGCCAGCACCGTGTTATTGGCAAAGCTGAACAGCTCGGCAGCAGCCTGCGCGCCGCCCACTGCCATTTTAAAACCGGAACCTACGACACTGACGGCAACCAGAAGGGCATAGATCCAGAGGGTAACCCTCATCCAGATACGGCCATAGTGTTTGCTGGTGAGTTTGTAGTCGGCGTTTTTGAGTTTATAGTCAGCGCTGGTGCTGGCTTGACTTATTACTTCAGACATTTTCTGCACCTTGGTGCTGTGTGAATAAAGTTTGCGGTCACCCAAGAACCTTATCGAACATCTGCACTTTAACGGTTTCTCCTGCATCAAGGTTGCCCTGAAGAGTCGGCAACACAATGAAACAGTTAGCCATGCTCATGGATCGGAGTATGCCCGATCCCTGACTTCCCGTTGTTACCACCTCGGCTTCTCCTTTCTCGTTAGTTGAGAGGATTCCCCTCTGGAACTCCAGACGGCCGGGTTGCTTCTTGAGGGGGGTGAGACAGGTTGCTGACAGTTCCGTCACAGGGGCGGGCTTTGCTCCCATCATACGACGCAACGCCGGTGCTGCCAGTTGTTGGAACGTCACCGTAGCGGAAACCGGATTGCCCGGAAGCCCGAAGAAAACACTGTTGGGAAGCCTGCCAAAGGCAAACGGCTTGCCGGGCTTAATGGCCAGTTTCCAGAAGGAAGTATGGCCTATTTCATTAAGAATATCTTTGACAAAGTCAGCTTCACCCACGGACACCCCTCCGGAAGTAATCACCACATCGGACTGCTGGTCAGCTTTCAGAAAGGCTTCCCGGATTTCGTCACGATTATCCTGAAGCTTACCAAGGTCGATCACTTCTGCACCCAGTCGCTTGAGCATCGCTGACACTGCAAATCTGTTGCTGTCGTATATATCGCCCAGCCCCAATGCTTCACCGGGCAGTTTCAGTTCATCTCCCGTAGAAAAGAGCGCTACTTTAATTTTGCGAATGACAGGAACACTGGGGATTCCCAGGGAAGCCAGTAGCCCTATATCCTGTGTTTTGAAGACGTGACCTTGCTCAAACACCTGACAGCCTTCAGGAATGTCCTCACCGGCATAACGAACATGACTGCCTGCCCGGGAGGGGAGCTTAGTGAAAGCAATGCCCTGCCCGGTTGTCTCTGTCTGTTCCTGCATGATGACCGTATCGGCCCCCTCGGGAATAGAAGCCCCGGTCATAATTCTTATACAGTGACCAGCAGGCAGAGTGCCCTGATAAGGATGCCCGGCCAGAGATTTTCCGGCCAGCGGCAGGACAGAATGTTGTGCCAGATCACTGAAACGCACGGCATATCCGTCCATGGCTGAATTATCATGGGAGGGAACATTGACCGGCGAAATGATCCTGTCGGCAAGCACCCTGTCCAGACAGTCCGTCAGAGCCACCGTTTCCGTTTCGGTAACGATCGGTGTTTCCGTCATCAGTTTCTCCAGCCCTTCATGCAGGGTCATCAACCCTGGAGTAGAACAGCAGTCAGTCATTGATAGGTCTCCTTTTTAAAACTGTGTTTGAAACAAAAACGACAAATGAATTCAGCAATCTGCTCCGGATGATTAAGGTCCAGCAGAGGAAGTTCTGGATTGTCAGTTAAGGGAGTATCACAGGCTATTGCAATAATATTGGGATCTTTCAGGTAAAGCAGGGGGCGATCCAGATCCTGGCGGTGCAGTTCAATCTTCGGAAAGGCTTCGTCCCTGAAACCTTCAACAATCACCAGATCAAGACGGCTAGAGTCCAGCAACTGCAGTTCAGCCATTAGCCGGGGATCATTCGGTGCTTTTTTCTCGGTGTAACAGATCGATCGTTCAGGCGTACTCAGAAGCAGCTGGCTGCTGCCCGACTGTCTGAGACGATAACTGTCTTTACCGGGGGTATCAGGATCAACGCTGTGATGTGATGCTTTGACTATTCCAACGTCCAGCCCCCTGTTTATCAGCAGGGGGAGCAACTGTTCCAGCAGGGTGGTTTTACCCGTACCGCTGAATGCAGCCAGCCCGATAATGGGCAGGGGGAAGGATTGCAGTGAGGGGGTCGGCATTTGCATTCCTGATCATTGATTGAGTGCGCGGAAGTCTATTGAAATATCCGTTGCTACTCAATCACTGGGCGGTGCAACCCCCTGATTGCCAACCACCGACCAAAGACTGGTACAATCGTCTTGTCGTGTCGGTCTGGACACTATTTTTCCGTTAGTTCTTCAGGTTTACAGCCTTATCGAAGCAGGAGCATTGGAGTAACCCTATGAATAAAAAGGAGCTGAGTGAGCGGGATATCTGCACTAAATACATTACGCCCGCTTTAGAGAAAGCTGGCTGGGATATACAAACGCAGATACGCGAGGAAGTCACATTTGCAGTAGGTCGGGTCACCCTGAAAGGAACCCTGTGCAGTCGTGGCGAAAAACGTCGGGCAGACTACCTGCTTTCCTATAACGATGGTTTGCCCATCGCTGTAATTGAGGCAAAAGACAATAATCACAGTGTGGGAGCCGGGTTACAGCAAGCTCTGGAATATTCCGATCATCTGGACACGCCCTTTGTATTTTCCAGTAATGGCGATGGCTTTATCTTCCACGACAAAACTGGCCTTTCAAAGGTTGTTGAATCCGAATTAACCATGGATCAGTTTCCATCTCCGGAAGCTTTATGGAAATCCTACTGTCAATGGAAACAGCTGACTGCTGCTGAGCAGCAAAGCATCAGTGCTCCGTTCCATATCGATAAAGACGGCAAAAGGCCGCGTTACTATCAGGCGAATGCGATCAACCGCACGATTGAGGCTATCGCCAGAGGTCAAGATCGCATTCTGCTGGTTATGGCTACGGGGACCGGCAAAACTTACACAGCATTCCAGATCATCTGGCGATTGTGGAAGTCGAAACAGAAGAAACGCATACTGTTTCTGGCCGATCGCAACATTCTGGTCGATCAGACTAAAAACAATGACTTCAAGCCCTTTGGCTCCGCCATGACGAAAATCACCAAACGGCAGGTCAACAAGTCCTTTCAAATTTACCTCTGCCTGTATCAGGCTGTGACAGGCAAAACGGAAGAGCAAAACATCTTTAAACAGTTCTCGCCCGATTTCTTTGACCTGATCGTTGTGGATGAGTGTCACCGTGGCAGCGCCAAAAAAAACTCCGCATGGCGGGAAGTATTGGACTACTTTTGGGGCGCTAGCCAGATCGGCCTGACCGCCACACCGAAAGAGACCAAAGATGTCTCCAACGCGACCTACTTTGGCGAACCGGTATACACCTATTCATTGAAGCAGGGGATTGACGACGGCTACCTGGCACCCTACAAAGTCATCCGTATCGACATAGACGTAGACTTGGATAGCTGGAGGCCGAAACCCGGCCAGCAAGACAAATACGGCAACCTGATTGAAGACCGTATTTATAATCGCAAAGACATCAACCGCCACATTGCCTTTGATGAGCGTACTCAACTGGTCGCCATGAAAATCACCGAATACCTCCAGCAAACCGGTGAATTTCAGAAGACCATCGTCTTCTGTGACGACACCGACCATGCCGAAAGCATGCGCCGTGCCCTGGTCAACCTGAACCCGGAACGGGTCGCAGAGAACCGTAAATACATCATGCGCATCACCGGAGAGGATAAAGACGGTAAGGCCGAGCTGGATAACTTTATCAACCCGGAATCCCGTTACCCGGTCATCGCCACCACCAGCAAACTGCTGAGTACCGGGGTCGATGCCAAAACCTGCAAACTCGTGGTACTGGACCAGAACATCGAATCCATGACCGAGTTCAAACAGATCATTGGCCGGGGTACCCGCATTGATGAAGAGCACGACAAATACTGGTTCACCATCATGGACTTTAAAGGTGCGACCAAACTCTTCAAAGATGAGAAGTTTGATGGCGACCCAGATGTTATCTACGAACCGAAGCCAGACAAGAAGACATTGCCGCCCGGTGGAGTCGGCGAACCTCGCATCAAATACCAGGTAAAGGGTGAAAACATTAACATCGCCAGCATCCGTGAACAGCACATGACCATGGATGGTGAACTGGTCACCACCTCACTGCAAGACCACACCTGCGACAAAGTAAAACAGCAGTTCAAGAGTCTTGATGAGTTTCTGCGCAAATGGTCCACGGCGGATAAAAAGCAGGCCATCATCAAAGAACTCTCCGAACAGGGCGTCTACTGGGAGGAACTGCAGGTATTGGTGAAAGAGAAGCAAGGCGTTGATATGGATCCCTTCGACCTCATCTGCCATGTGGTCTACGATCAACCGGCGCTCACCCGCAAAGAGCGGGCCGATCAGGTGATCAAACGGGATTACTTTACCCGCTACGAGGGGCAGGCCCGGAAGGTGCTGGAGGCTTTGCTGGAAAAATATGCCGATAACGGTATCGAGCCCATTGAAGATGTTAAGATCCTCTACCTGGCGCCCTTTTCCACCCTTGGCTCCCCAATGGAGCTGATCGAATCCTTCGGGGGCAGGCAAGAGTACCAGAAAGCGGTACAATCCCTTGAGCAGGAAATCTACGCCAGCCTCGCTTAACCTCCCTTATTATTTTTACCCTGCGGCAGTCCGCCGAGACTGCCCTGATTGAACAGTATTCAGGAAACCAGCATGTCTATCAGTTCCACCATCAAAGCCATTCAGGACATTATGCGTAAAGACGTCGGTGTCGATGGTGATGCCCAGCGAATCGGCCAGTTGGTCTGGATGCTGTTCCTGAAAATCTACGACGACCGTGAGCGGGAATGGGAGCTAATGAACGACAATTACCGTTCACCTATCCCGGAGAAACTGCGTTGGCGTCACTGGGCAGCAGACGACGAAGGCATTACCGGTAATGACCTGAAAACCTTTATTGACGACGAACTGTTTGACGGCTTGCAACGACTGCCCGGCGTTCGCGATGACCCACGTGCCGCCGTGATTCAAAGCGTTTTTGAAGATGCCTACAACTACATGAAGTCCGGCCAGCTGATTCGCGAGGTCATCAACAAAATCCAGGCGGGTATCGACTTCAACAAATCCAAAGAGCGTCACGCCTTTGGGGATATGTATGAGCAGATTCTGAAAGACCTGCAAAGCGCTGGCAATGCCGGGGAGTTCTACACGCCAAGGGCGGTCACCGAATTTATGGTCAACCGGGTAGACCCGAAGCTCGGCGAATCAGTCATGGATCCTGCGTGCGGCACCGGCGGCTTCCTCACCTGCACCATCGAGCACAAGCGCAAGCACTATGTGCACACCCCGGAAGATGCGCAGGCACTTCAGGCCAGCATTCATGGCGTCGAGAAAAAACCCCTGCCTCACCTGCTGGCCACCACCAATATGATCCTGCACGGCATTGAGGTACCCAACCAGATACGGCACGACAACACCCTGAAAAAGCCCTACAACGACTGGTCAGAGAAAGACCGGGTGAACGTCATCGTTGCCAATCCTCCCTTTGGTGGCATGGAAGAAGACGGTATCGAAAGCAACTTCCCCACTGCCTTTCGCACCCGTGAAACCGCCGACCTCTTTATGCTGTTGTTCATTCATCTGCTGAAAGACGGTGGTCGTGCAGCCGTAGTACTGCCCGATGGCTTTATGTTTGGCGATGGCATGAAAGCCCGCCTCAAGGAAAAACTGCTGACGGAGTGCAACCTGCACACCGTCGTGCGCCTGCCCAAGAAAGTCTTTGCGCCCTATACCGACATTTCCACCAACCTGCTGTTCTTCACCAAAGGCCAGCCCACCGACACCATCTGGTTCTATGAGCACCCTTACCCGGAAGGTCAGAAAAGTTACAGCAAAACCAAACCCATGCGGTTTGACGAGTTTGCCCCTGAAATCCAGTGGTGGGGCGATGAAGCCGATGGATTTAGCACCCGTACCGAGTCAGAGCAGGCATGGGCGGTGGATTTCAAACAGATCATGGAAGACGCCAGGGCCAAGGCCAAACCCCACTGGGACAAGGCTAATGAACTGGGCGATGAGATATCCGGCCTGACTTCTCTTGTCCGACAGCTTAAAAACCAACTGAAAGAGCTGGACAAGAAAAGTCCGGAACGCCCGGTACTGAATCAGCAGATTGGCCAGCACAGTGCCGAAATCAAAACCCTGAAAGCAAAGGCCAGCAAAGCCAAAGAGGCCGGTGATGCCCTGTACTGGCCGATCTTCAACCTGAACATAAAAAACCCGCACCGGGCAGAGCAGGTGAGCCACGACCCAAAAGTACTGCTGGCACACTACCAGCAGCAGCAACAGTCCATGACCGACACCCGTCGTAAAATCAAGGCGATTCTGGATGTTGCCCTGTCGTCTACAACGGGGGAACAAGCATGATTGAGACGATGCTGACTGAACATCTGGAGCTGTTGACGACAACCCACACCACCCGTTCAGCCAGTGGCCGGGGCAAAGGTAACAAACTGGAACTGACGGGTATTAAAAAGCTGCGGGAGTTGATTCTGGAGCTGGCGGTGCGGGGGAAGCTGGTGGCGCAGAATCCGGAGGATGAACCGGCTTCTGTGCTGTTGGAGCGGATTAGAGTAGAGAGAGAAAGATTAGCAAAGAGCAAGCAAATCAAGAAACCCAAAAAGTTTTCTGACATCAAAGATGAGGAAAAGCCTTACAGTAACCTCCCGTTTCAATGGCAGTGGGTAAGGCTAAATGATTTAGGTGATTGGGGGGCAGGTGCCACACCTAAGAGAGGAAATTCTGAGTTCTACGGAGGTGATATTCCTTGGTTCAAATCAGGTGAACTGGTTGCTGACTACATTTTCCAATCTGAAGAAACAGTTACAGAAGCGGCTCTTAAAAAAACGTCACTTAGATATAACAATATCGGTGATGTGCTTGTCGCAATGTACGGGGCAACAATTGGTAAAACTGCAATTCTAAATGTCAGGGCTACCACGAACCAAGCAGTATGTGCCTGCACCCCATTTACAGGTTTTATAAATACATACCTTTTAGTTGTACTCAAAGCCTTCAAAGGCCGGTTGATCAATATGGGAGCAGGAGGAGCCCAACCCAATATCTCAAAAGAGAAAATAATTACCAGTGTCATAGCCCTTCCACCTGAAGCTGAACAGCACCGCATCGTAACCAAGGTCGATGAACTGATGACCCTGTGCGACCAACTGGAACAGGAAGAAACCGACAGCATCGCCGCCCACCAAACGCTGGTGGATGCCATGCTCACCACCCTGACCGACAGCAAAGACGCCTCCGAACTGGCAGAAAACTGGTCACTGGTGGCAGAGCATTTCGACACCCTGTTCACCACCGAAGCCAGCATTACCCGACTGCGACAGACCATTCTGCAACTGGCGGTCATGGGGCGACTGGTGCCACAGAACCCAGAAGATGAACCGGCAGCCAAGCTGTTGGAGCGTATTGCGGCAGAGAAAGTAAAACTAATTGCAGAGAAGCAGATCGCTAAACAAAAGCCGTTGCCAACCATCACTGATGAAGACATGCCATTTGAACTACCCTATGGCTGGTCCTGGGCTCGTCTGGAAGATGTCGTTGTTATTTATAGTGGCATTACTAAAGGTAGAAAGCTGGGAGATCGGGAGTTGGTTTCCGTACCTTATCTGCGTGTCGCCAATGTGCAACGTGCTCATCTGGTACTGGATAAAATCAAGGCTCTTCAGGGATATCTGTGGGTAAAACCAGCCAGCCTGTGAGGATAAAGCTACAGAGTAACCTCTAAGTTGGAAACAAATAGTCGGCACATGAAGGATTGGAAACCGCTGACTCTGCAAACCAGTTTGCAACGCTATCAGCGCCCTGAGGTTAGCAAACCAGTTCTTAAGAGGTATCCGCGGGTAAGAATGATCAAACTTAAAGGTAGAAGCACCAGCGGCTGATTTCTGGTAGTTTTTTGTTAGCAGACAAAAAAACAGAAGAGACCGCTGATGCTAATAAAAACTATCCTAAATAAAGTGCATAAACTCAAGTCATTTGTTTATCAGGATGTCCAATTCGGCAATTATCAGGGTGAAGATGTGTTCAATGTCACCGTGGTTCCAAGGAAGAACAGTCGGGCTCTCTGCTCTGGCTGCCAAAAACCAGCACCAGGCTATGATCACCTTACTGAACGCCGTTTCGAGTTTGTTCCCCTCTGGGGAATCAGAGTTTTCTTGCTCTATAGAATGCGCCGAGTGGAATGTAAGACATGCGGCGTAAAGGTTGAGCAAGTTCCATGGGCTGAAGGTAAAAAGGAACTGACCAAAGTCTACATGCAATTCCTGGCAAACTGGGCCAGAAAACTTTCCTGGAAGGAGGTTGCCAGTACTTTCAATACTTCGTGGGAAAAAGTATTTCATGCTGTGGAGTACATGGTTGAGTGGGGCAAAGCAAATCGCTCACTCGACCATATCAAGGCTATTGGGGTTGATGAAGTGTCTTACCAGGTTGGGCACAAATACCTGACAGTGGTTTACCAGATTGATCGTGGTTGTACCCGGCTGTTGTGGGTTGGTAAGGACCGTACAGAAGCGACGATTCGTAGCTTTTTCTCTTTCTTTGGCCCCGAACGTAGTGAGCGATTGGAGTATGTCTGCTCTGACATGTGGAAGCCCTACGTAAAAGCAATCACTGAGTTTGCCAGTCAGGCGCTGCATATTCTGGATCGATTTCATATTGTCTCCATGCTGAACAAAGCTATCGATGAGGTCAGGGCATCAGAACAAAAACAGCTTCAGGCTGATGGTTATGAGCCTGTTTTGAAGAAGACTCGTTGGTGTCTCCTCAAACGGAAGGAGAACCTGACCGAGAAAGAGGAGATCAAGTTAAATACGGTACTCCAGTATAACCTCAAAAGTGTCAGGGCTTATCTGCTCAAGGAAGAGTTTCAAGTGTTCTGGGACTACATATCACCACACTGGGCAGGGAAGTATCTGGATCGGTGGTGCACAAGAGTCATGAGGTCAAAGATAGAACCCATGAAGAAAGTAGCCAAAACTGTTCGACGACACAGGCCGTTGATTCTGAATTGGTTCAAGGCAAAAAAGGCATTTTCCAGCGGAATTGTTGAAGGTCTGAACACCAAGGTAAAACTCACTACGAGAAAATCGTACGGTTTTAGGACCTACAAATGTGCAGAAATTGCTTTATATCATGCACTGGGCCATCTGCCTGAACCAGAAATGACCCACAGATTTTACTGACGAGGCAAAATCAAAGAGGTTGAGATACCGGTTGAGGAGCGGGATAAATATCAGGTCAAAGCCCGTGATCTTCTGATTACGGAAGGAGGGGACTGGGACAAGGTTGGACGCACAGCTATATGGTCAGACGAACTGCCTTACATGGCTCATCAGAACCATGTTTTCAAGGCTCGCATATTTTTATCTGAACAGAGTGAACTCTGGCTTGAACGTTATCTGAATGGCCCGTTAGCAAGACAGTACTTTGCCCGGTCAAGCAAGCAGACTACCAATCTCGCCTCAATCAACAAAACCCAACTACGGGGTTGTCCAGTCGCAATACCTCCCACAGCTGAAAAAGATCGCATCGTCACCCGAGTCAACGAACTCATGACCCTCTGCGACACCCTCCAACAACAGCTACAACAGGCCCAAACCACCCAACAGCAACTGGCAACGGCCATGGTCGAAGAAACTATTGGCTGACAGGCAAAAGAGCCACTGGGGAAAATCGGGATAGGGCGTAGCCTCACAGCTACGCTCCTCCCACAACACCCAGCATACGGGTCCGTACTGGGCGTTTCGGTCAGTTAAGCAGCCAATAATCTAATCAAACCTAATTCATCGAACCAACTATTCGGCAATGCTAAGTGCAGCGCAGGACTCCGGCTTATCCGCCAGTACCCTTTGCTCGATCCTACTGTCTGCCTCGTCAGCTCTTCACTGACTCCTCGCCTTCTTAGCTCCGCATATCGCTTCGGACTTTTCTTCCATTGATACCAGAGCAAACTTCTCAATCGTCGCCTGATCCAGCAGTCAAAGTTTTCAAACTCCGAACGGGTTTCAACTTCTCGAAAGTAGTTCTTCCAGCCCCGTAAATAGCGATTCAGAGACTCCAATCTCTGCTCCAGTGACCGCCCGCCTTTGCGGGTTAGTTGTTTGACCTTGTCCCTGAACCGCTTGCAGGTTTTATCTGCCAGCTTCTTCCTGCCATCTCTGGTAAAGCTGTATCCCAGGAACGCCCGCCTCCATGCCTTGTCAACTGCACTTTTCGCAACGTTGACTTTCAGCTTCAGCTTACTTTCGATGTAACGAGTCAAACTTGCCATCACTCTCTCGCCTGCTTTCTTGCTTCGCACAAACACCCGACAGTCATCAGCGTAACGTACAAATCGTAAATCACGCTTTTCTAACTCTTTATCGAGTTCATCCAGTACGATGTTAGACAACACAGGTGAGAGCGGCCCTCCCTGAGGCACTCCTTCCGTCTGCGGTTTTACCAGCCCGTTCTCCATCACTCCGGACTGTAGGAATCGTCGAATTAAACGTAATACATCCTTGTCATCTGTGTGAACTGCCAGTTTTGCCATCAGTCGATCATGGTTAACCCGATCGAAGAATTTCGACAGGTCAATGTCCACAACCCAGTTATATCCTTCTCGGATATACGACTGAGCCTGATTAATCGCCTGATGAGCTGACCGGTTCGGCCTGAACCCGTAACTGAAAGATGAGAACCTTAGTTCCCACTCGGCCTGCAATACTTGCTGTATCGCTTGCTGCACCATTCGGTCTAAGGCGATTGGTATACCCAACTGCCTTTCTCCTCCGTCCGGTTTGGGAATCAGTACTCGCCTTACGGGAGCAGGACGCCATTCTCCCTGCAAAGACATTGTCGCAGTTCATGACCATGTTCTTGTAGATGGGTGTACAACCCTTCCACTGTCATACGGTCGATCCCTGCTGCGCCTTTATTGCGTTTAACTCGCTGAAAGGCTCTTGTTAAATTATTGGGGTTGGCGATACGCTCCATCAGTCTAGTACCACCCGCCGGGCTTTCGTAATCCTGTGATACCGACACGACCTCAGCTCTCATAGCCTTGCAGCCTCCGGTTCCGCCGTGACCACTTGGCATGAGTTCCAGTGTTTGCTGGATTTGTCTGCGTCCAGTGTATCGAATAACAGAAACTACTCACCACTCTGTACCGTTCAGGCCTTCACTGACATACGCCAGCTACTATGCCATCTGCTGACTTCTGTGTGGCGGTCAAGTCACCTTACGATGACCTCAGTCCGAAATATCAGACACCACACAGACCTCCCGAGGTAAGTCACACCGCCTTCGCCGCACAACCGCCAGATCTACTGCCTGAATGTCCGGATGAGTATGGACTTCGTCATCATACGCTGACTCGTCCTCACGCAAACAGCCTCATATCTGATTTCTGTTCGTCGGCTCGCGGTTTTGCTCCACACTGCCTTCAGCCTGCATCTCACGATACAAACCTTGTGCTTCACTAGTCCTTCGCCCTCATCTGGCTGGACAGGGGACTTTCACCCCCAAGCTGTGTGACATGCTCGGCACACGTAGAATCTGGCAGGGAGTGATCCCCGCCAGAACAAACAGGATCAGTTCGTTATAGCACCAACAGAAGTGAAGATATAGATCAGAGCAGGCAAAACTAACACCCATTGGAGAGGTCGCGGTACTTGACCAGTTCAGAGGCAAAGAGCAGGCTCTGGCTCGCCCTTTCTTTTTGTTTTGTATCATTCAGCATTTGCTGACAATCATTAACCCGACGTCAACCTGGTGGTCAAGACTTAGGGAACATCTGCTGAACGACTTTCCAGACCTACAAGCCATTGGCCTGAATCTGAAGGGCATGGGAGCCATTGATGGCTGGGAACACTGGGGGGGAACACGATATTCAGGGCAATAAAAAAACCCCTTAGCGATTTCCCTGCAAGCAGTTCTATCGAAAGAGGCCGTGTTACCGATGATCCTAGCCCACCTAAGGGCTAAGTCAATAAGAAATTTAAATTTAAAGCGGATTGGTGCCCTGAAAAGCCATGTTGACGTGCCCGCTCAAAGTCTTCTGTGTCCTTAAAGTAATTGAGAACGACCTTATCTCCCTTGCGCACCAGTTCGCCTACAACATAACGTGAACGATCCTTACTTTCCTGCGCCTGCCAGGACAGCAATAAACGATCAGGCTCGATCAGGTGCTCAATATACCTCATTTCCAATTTTCTCCAAGTGTTCGAGCAGAGGTTCCAAGCTGCTTAATAAGTAAGTCAGCGGGTTCCATGATAGTGGATCTCGCCGACTTACTCCTGATTTTTGCCGTGTTCAGTGGCATTTTTTCTTTAGTTGTCTACTTTTATGCTTGGGCTAAAAAGTATCTGGACATACCCTGAATTATGAAAACAATAAAGCTTCTCATTACGAGCTGCTCGTTTCTGCTGTTTCTCACTTTGCCAGTGGCTGGTCATAGCTCTGGTTTTTCCAGCACACTGGGCTGGATAGGCTGGGGGCATTTCTTGCCCATCGTTGATTTCCCGGAAACGATCACTAAGTTGTCGTTTATAGAAAATAATCCCGTTCTTCGTTCTACTTACGATCTCAAGACTGTTCCTGAGCTGGAGAAAGATCAGCTTTTTGTCAGCATTGATGGTAAGTCAGGAGATGTCTTTCATTTTTGTTTCAGAACACCCCCTGCATTATCAGTGGAATATTTACCCACGCCTCCGGTCATTACCCGTTCTGCAACAGAGCAGATTATGTTGGATATGCAAGCAGGGAGTACGAGGCTGGTGGAACTGGCAGCAGGCAGTGGTCGCTGGCAGTTCGAACATCAGGTTAGTTGGCGTATACCAGAAGGAAAACAATCGTTGCTTCTGTCGGTTGAGGACAATGACAATGAATGGGTTTTAGAACCATCCTGTAGCGGTATTTTTTCAGAAACCACTGGTTTAACGTTATTTTCTGACGGCAAGGTGCAGACAAAAAACCCCGGTAACCCACAACAAGAGTTTGTTTTAAATTCTGGACAATTACTCAGCGTATCCGTTTTTCCGGGCAGTTGCCCAACAGGAATGGATTGTCGAACTGAATCAGACAAAAAGAAAGGTACTACTCACCCGGCATTGACTTCCTCATCTGCTAATACTCAATCTCAGGCAGGCTCTGGCAGCCACAGTCACAGCAGTGATGGGACAGGAAATGAGGGGAGCGATGGTTCAGGGGGATCGCCAGACCCCGGGATTTGTCAACATTGCAGCCGACGTAATCCTGTGGCCACCCACGATAAATGCTCGGCTTGTTTAGTCAGTACTTATGATCCGTCAGTACCTGCTGCCCAGCGAGAACAGCAAGACCGCGAATACCGGCAAGCGTTTCGGGACCGCCAGGCTCTTCGAAACCGCCACCTCCCCCAGCCGAGGTTCGTGACACAGGAGGATATTCTGAGGAGGCTCATGAACTCTATGATCCCGGCCAGTTCTTCCGAATTAAGAGCAGGGGCAGGGCGTGTTAGAATCATCGATGCACGAATACCTAACGAAAGTACGGACAATAATACAGAGGCCAACAGACGAGACATCGACATAATCAACGATCCGGAAGCAACTGATATTGATCGATTAAGGGCTATGTCCAGAAACTGGAGAAGACTATAACATCGTGCGGTTTGACCGTACTTTTGGCAACCAATGTCGTCCTTTCCAGCATGGCTAAGCAGAGGTTCCAAACTGCTTAATAAGTAAGTCAGCGGGTTCCATGATAGTGGATCTCGCCGACTTACTCCTGATTTTTGTCGTGTACAGTGGCATTTTTTCTTTAGTGGTCTACTTTTACGCTCAAGCTAAAAAGTATCTGGACATACTCTTCACTATGAAAATAATAAAACTTCTCATTACGAGCTGCTCGTTTCTGCTGTTTTTCATTTTACCAATGGCTGGTCATAGCTCTGGTTTTTCCAACACACTGGGCTGGGTAGGCTTGGGACATTTCTTGCCCATCGTTGATTTCTCGGAAACTATCAAAAAGTTGCCGTTTATAGAAAATAATCCCGCTCTTCATTCTAGTTACGATCTCAAGACTGTTCCTGAGCTGGAGAGAAATCAGCTTTTTGTCAGCATTGATGGTAAGTCAGGAGATGTCTTTCATTTTTGTTTCAGAACACCCCCTGCATTATCAGTGGAATATTTGCCCACGCCTCCAGTCATTACCCGTTCTGCAACAGAGCAGATTATGTTGGATATGCAAGCAGGGAGTACGAGGCTGGTGGAACTGGCAGCAGGCAGTGGTCGCTGGCAGTTCGAGCATCAGGTTAGTTGGCGTATACCAGAAGGAAAACAATCGTTGATTCTGTCGGTTGAGGACAATGACAATGAATGGGTTTTAGAACCATCCTGTAGCGGTATTTTTTCAGAAACCACTGGTTTAACGTTATTTTCTGACGGCAAGGTGCAGACAAAAAACCCCGGTCACTCACAACAAAAGTTTGTTTTAAATTCTGAACAATTACTCAGCGTATCCGTTTTTCCGGGCAGTTGCCCAACAGGAATAGATTGTCGAACTGAATCAGGCAAAAAGAAAGGTGCCAGTCATCCTGCATTGACTTCCTCATCTGCTAATACTCAATCTCAGGCAGGCTCTGGCAGCCACAGTCACAGCAGTGATGGGACAGGAAATGAAGGGAGCGATGGTTCAGGGGAACCATCAGGCCCCAGGATTTGTCAACATTGCAGTCGACGTAATCCTGTGGCCGCCCACGATAAATGCTCAGCTTGTTTAGTCAGTACTTATGATCCGTCAGTACCTGCTGTCCAGCGAACACAACAAGACCGCGAATACCTGCAAGCGTTTCGGGACCGCCAGGCTCTTCAAAACCGCCACCCCGCCCAACCGAGGTTCGTGACACAGGAGGATATCCTGGGGATGCTCATGAACTCTACAGTCCCAACCAGTTCTTCCGAATTAAGAGCAGTGGCAGGGCATTGGCTCTACAGACTTGCTGATAGAGGTAGAGTCAACAATCCGGAAGCAACTGGTGTTGATCGATTAAGGGCTATGTCCAGAAACTGGGGGAGAAGACTATAACATCGTGCGGTTTGACCGTACTTTTGGCAACCAATGCCGTCTTTTCCAGCATGGCTATTTAACTGAGTTAGCGTTAGGATGTGAACCCATTAAATTTTAATTAAGCGCCGAGCTTCGCAACCTAACCCTCGGTCAGGTATTAATCCTGAAGGCATGGTTGCCAGGCCGTAACCGGATGCGTGTTATACGCAGGGTTACCAGGGTTCACACAGAAATGTCTGAGCCTCCCGTATTTGGAAAGGTGTGAAATGCGACCACTGCATGACCGACAGGGACGAACATATCCCTATCTCAGACTGTCTCTGACCGATCTGTGTAACTTCAATTGTAACTATTGCCTGCCTGATGGCTGTGAGGATCACCGTCACAGACAGGCGCTGAGCGTTGCCGAAATTAAACGACTAGTGACTGCTTTTTCGGCAGTCGGTGTTGAGAAAATCCGCCTGACCGGCGGCGAGCCCACCCTGCGCTCTGACTTCAACGACATTGTCAGTACCATTAAGTCCATTCCCGGTATTCAGAAAGTGGCGATGACCACCAATGGCTACAAAATGGATCAGAGGGTGGAGTCCTGGCTGGCTGCCGGTGTCGATCAGATTAATGTCAGCATCGACAGCCTGGATCCTCGCGCCTTTGAAACAATAACCGGGCACGACCGTCTTCAGGAAGTACTGACGGGTATTGATAAAGCCTTTGCTAACGGTCTTTCTGCCATCAAAGTCAATGCGGTTTTGATGAAAGGGGTTAACGACATCCAGCTGGGAGCGTTTCTGGAGTGGATCAGGCACCAGCCGATTACCATGCGCTTTATTGAGTTGATGCAGACGGGGGATAATGGCCGTTTTTTCAATCAATTCCATGTCCCCGGAAGGCAGATAAGAGATCAACTGTTGGCGCAGGGCTGGGTCAGAATGACCCGTAAGAAAGATGCCGGTCCGGCCTACGAATATTGTCATCCTGACTATCAGGGGCGTATTGGCCTGATCACGCCTTATTCAAAAGATTTCTGCAAAGACTGTAACCGTCTGAGGGTTAGCAGTCAGGGCCATCTGCAACTTTGTCTGTTCTCCGAGTCGGGCCATGACCTTCGACGTTTGTTACAGGACGACAGCCAGCAGGATGAATTGATCCGGGAAATTCGATCGGTACTGAGATTGAAAGTAGACGGTCATTTTCTGGATCAGGGGTATACCGGCGGAACTCAGAACCTTGCCCAGATTGGGGGTTGATCTGGAAAGTAGGTACTGTCGTATACATTTTGATTGGGCCGGGTATAATGCCGTCCGAAGACTGGTCGGGCGCCTTATGGACATCGGCTTAGTCTTGATCCCGACTGCCCGTGGTAATCTTCCTGATGACTCATACGATCTTTGATACTCCCATCGTCAACACGTTTTTTCGCTTTATCTCGACTCTGGGCCTGAAACTGACAGGCTGGAAATTGTCGGGCAAAAAGCCCGATGCTCGAAAATATGTTCTTATTGCGGCTCCCCACACCAGCAACTGGGACTTTATCCTGGTGATAGCCATTGCCTTTAAGTTCGGCGCCAAAATTTCCTGGATGGGCAAAAGCAGTCTCTTTAAAGGCCCCATGGGCCCGATAATGCGCTGGATGGGCGGCATTCCTGTGGAACGAAGCCGAAATACCGGACTGGTGCAACAAGTCATCGACCAGTTTAATGCTTCTGAAGATCTGATCGTGACCATCCCTCCTGAGGGAACTCGCAGCAAGGTAGGTCAATGGAAAAGCGGTTTTTATCATGTTGCTGCCGGGGCAGGCGTCCCCATTGCCCTGGGATTTCTGGATTTTAAAACCAAAAAGGGCGGTTTCGGCCCCATGTTCTTCCCCACGGATAGCTACGAGGATGATCTGGAAAAAATTCAACAGTTTTACCAGGGAATGACGGGGAAAAGGCCTCATAAGTTCTAAAATGGCCTGCGGGCTAAAAACTGGCTGTCTGGTAGAAATACAGCTATCCATGTTGAATAAATAACGATAGAATGACCGGCCTTTTGTGGGAGGACTGTTGAATAAGACCTCCCAAATGTCCTGGTACTCCGTTTACCTTTGTGATCGGTTAATATTGAATTCTCATCGGATACCGATCCTGTCAGTTCTTTCGAGATCTTCAGCGAAGTCATGGACACCCAGCTGCCATGCGTGAAAAGGCCGTAGCCTGTTAATAAAGGTGGCCTGGGCATGGTTAATAATCACTGCACGTTACGGAAAGGACCGTGCAGTGGATCAGTGTGCATGATGACCGACTTTCTACCTGCTACTGTCCCATGGGTGATTCTCACGGCTTAAGACCGGCATTATCCCGTCGGCTGCCTGTCAGAGTATCTAAAGGGAGAGCACTGATCCTATCAATGCCTAATTTTTCGGAGCACTTGATGTCTGACGACACAACCCCTACTGAGCCAATGATTACCTTTGCTGAACTGCCGCTTTCCCCGGCAGTGATCAAGGCAGTACAGGATGTTGGCTATGAAACCCCTTCTCCTATTCAGGCTCAGAGCATTCCCCAGATTCTTGAGGGCAGAGACCTGCTGGGCCTGGCCCAGACCGGCACAGGCAAAACCGCTGCTTTTGCCCTGCCGATGCTGTCCAGACTGGATATGAAAACCAATGATCCCCAGGTTCTCGTTCTGACACCCACACGGGAACTGGCCATCCAGGTGGCTGAAGCGTTTCAGCGCTATGCCCGTCACATGCCCGGCTTTCACGTGCTGCCCGTTTACGGTGGTCAGGATATGCGCGGTCAGCTCAGAGGCCTCAAGCGTGGTGCCCATGTTATTGTCGGTACGCCCGGTCGTGTCATGGATCATATCCGCAGAGAAAGTCTCAGGCTCAATACCCTGAAAGCGGTGGTTCTGGATGAAGCCGACGAAATGCTGCGCATGGGCTTTGTCGATGATATCGAATGGATCATGGAGCAGACCCCTGAAGATCGTCAGGTAGCCCTGTTCTCAGCCACCATGCCCAGACAGATTCGCAAGATTGCTGATACCCACCTGAAAAATCCTGCCACGGTTGAGATCAAGGCGAAAACCGCCACGGTGGATACCATCACCCAGAAAGTCTGCATGGTCAGCGGTTTCCACAAGCTCGATGCACTGACCCGCATCCTGGAAGTGGAACCTTTTGATGCCATGATTATTTTCGTGCGCACCAAAACCGCCACCGTGGAGCTGGCTGAAAAGCTGGAGGCCAGAGGCTTTGCTGCGGCCGCTCTGAACGGTGACATGAGCCAGGGTCTGCGTGAAAAAGTGGTGGATCGACTGAAGAAAGGCTCTCTCGATATTCTGATCGCTACCGATGTTGCCGCCCGTGGTCTTGACGTTGAGCGTATGTCTCACGTGGTTAACTACGACATTCCTTACGATACCGAGGCTTACGTTCACCGTATTGGTCGTACTGGCCGTGCCGGTCGTCAGGGTGTCGCTATCCTGTTTGCTACACACCGTGAGCGTCGTATGTTGCGTGCCATTGAACACGCTACCCGCCAGCGCATCGAAACCATGCGTCTGCCGTCTATGCGCGATGTTCGTGATATGCGCATCCGGGCTTTCAAAGAAGAAGTGGTGAAATCCCTGGAAATGGGTGAAGAGCTGGATGCCTTCCGTGAAATCATTACCGAGTTGGAAACCGAACACGCCCTGAGCCACGAAGACATGGCGGCTGTGCTTTGCTTTATGGCTCAGAAAGACCGTCCATTCCCGGATGGTAAAGAGCCTGAGCGTCCACAGCGTGAGCGCCGTGACCGGGGCGACAGAGGCGACAGAGGCGATCGGGGTGAGCGCGGCGCCCGTCCTCGTCGAGATCGTAAAGAAGACAATGAAGGTATGGTTCGTTACCGCGTCGATATCGGCCGCGACCAGGGCATCACTCCCGGAGACCTGGTGGGTGCCATTGCCAACGAAAGTAATATTTCTGGCAAAAACATTGGCCACATTCGTCTGTTCGACACCTGCTCGTCCATCTACCTGCCAGAAGGTGTGGACTCCTCAACTCTGGATGCTTTGAAAAACGTCAAGGTTCGCAACAAGGCTCTGGATCTGAAAATCTGGGCTGACGACGGTCGTCGTGATAACAGCCGTGATAACAACCGTCCCCGTCGTGGCCGTGGTCGCGATGGTGAAGGCTTCAGAAGAGATCGTGAACATCGTGGTGGCGACCGGCGTCAGGGGTCGCGCAAACCGCGTCGTGAAGCGTAAGTCGATCGTCCTTCCCTGATTACGAAAAAGCAGAAGCCCGGTACTTCTGCTTTTTTTGTTTGGAGTACCATAAAAGGCCATTAACAGACCATCAAAGGGCAGGTAGACTGTCTGGAAACAATAATTAAAGAGGTCTCGCTTATGCTATATGTAGCATTTTCCGGTTCGAAAGGGCGGGGAGTCTTCACCCGTAAAAAGATTGAGCGAGATACGGTTATCGAGCGTTGTCCCGTGCTTGAATTACCTCCGGAAGATCTTGAACACATCGATCAAACGTCAATCTACAACTATTACTTTTCCTGGGGTGAGGAAATGGATTCCGCCGCCATTGCTTTGGGACTGGGTTCAATTTACAACCACTCTTATACGCCCAATGCCCTTTATCGATTTGATATGGACGACCGGGTGATTGAATTTATTGCTATTAAAAAAATTCTGCCCAATGAAGAGATAACGATTAATTACAACGGCTCACCCAATGATCAATCGCCACTTTGGGAAGGTGTTCAGTGGGAGCCTTGAAAGGTCGATGCCTGAGTTCAGATATCACCGGTTAATATGATTGATATTGTTGAGCATTTGACTGCTACACTTAGTGATATTTTATCTGGGGAAGTCAGCCAGATAAGTATCTGTCGATGTTCTACTATTTACTGCTTCTTTGTCGTGTAGTGTGAGGTCTAAAGTAAAGTCATGAGGATCATGGGATGTTATGCTCTGGTGCTGGCTGCGGGAAGCCTTCTTGCCGCCTGTAGTTCATCAGAAAAAAATGTGGTGGTGACGCCCACCGAAGTTGAGGGTAAGACCTGGGTGCTGCGTTCCCTGGATGGCCAGCCACCGGTTAATGGCAGAAGAGTCACCTTTGAATTACAGCCTGCTTCTGACGTGGATGGTAAAATCGGTGGCCGCGGTCCTTGTAATGGTTACTTTGGCAGCTACACGATGCAGCAGGATGAACTGCAGTTTGGCAGAGTGGGCTCCACCCTGATGGCCTGCCCGGAGCCTGTTATGAAGCAGGAAATGGCTTTTTTCAACGCGCTCCAGAAGGTAGACACCATGGTGTCTAACGGCGTCGTGCTGACACTCAAGAGCCGTCACAACAACCAGTCGATGACGTTTGTTGCAGAAACAGCTGAAGTGAAAGGCATCGTCAAATCAACCACCGGTAGTTTTCCGGCTGGCTCCGATGTTCGAATTCAGCTGAAAGATACCAGCAAGAAGGATACCCGCTATAATCTGATCGGTGAGAAGAAAATCAAGCTGGAGCATGAGCTGGATGCCCCCTTAAAATTTGAAGTTCCTTATTCCCCCACCCTGGTTCAGCCAAACCATTCCTATTCCGTCTCTGTAGAAGTCAGACAAAAGGGAAAACTGATTTCCCACAGTACTTCCGACAAAATGGTTAATCTCGCTAAACCTCTGGAATTGAAGACAACTCAGTGATTACGGGCTGAACGCCTGATTGAGAATTTCAGCCAGTCGATAACCTGAAGTCACTATTCTTTCTTTTGAAACTTGTTGTCCTCTCAGCAAATAGTCTTTGCTGGGAGGCTCGCCCGGTCTGATCTGATCTAAGACCAGTGTTCTCTGTATATGTAAACTTTCCCGTGCCCAATTTGCAGGGTGGCTGTCCTTCAGGTTGGAAAGCGTGTGCCGGGGGACATCCAGCAAAAGTTGTCGGGAATACTCGGCGATCATCTTTTCAGCCCCGGGATGGTAGCTGCGCACCGAAGGAAAAGCCGTTAAACCACTGTCCCAGAGCGCTGCCAGGTTGGTAAGTTGTTCTTCCTCATACTTAACCCCGGCAATGGCAAAAGCCTTGTAGCACTGGCCGTGTTCCGGCGGCCTCTCCTTCCTGTCGTCACAAATATGCAGAGGACTATGGAGATCCTGACTGATATGAATCAAGGCTCTTAACATCAAGGCTTGGGCAAAGTTTGAACTATCAGGGTTAGAGAGGGTTTTAATAGCCTGCTCTGCCACCCAGATGCCGTTTTGCTGTTGGGGCCCGTTCGCCAGTCCATTGACCACCTGATCATCACTGACGGTATGCCAGTAACCCGTGACAGCCAGACCTTCCTTTTTGATGGCATCCATCCAGGTGGAAGCGATAATAAAGCTATGCGTTTGGGGTTCGGCCTCTTTCAAAACATCCAGCAGCTCCTGACTGCGCTGCCGGGCGATGGGTGTCATATTCTGCCAGGCTATCCAGCTGCTGATCATATGGCCCGAGTCAAACCAGGCATGGACTGGGCTGAAAAACAGGCTTGCCAACAGGAAGACGATTCCTCTGCACATAGCCTCTCCCTTTTCATTTGTTCTGGAATCAAGTATTAACCACTGGCAATTACGGGGCAATGCTCTCTCACCTTATGGCTAATGTGATACATTCGTTTCTTCCTCTTTTCTATCAACATCAAGGAGTTCCCGCTATGCAGTTTCGTCCCTGCATTGACCTGCACCAAGGCAAGGTGAAACAGATAGTAGGAAGCTCCCTGCGTGATGATGATCATTCAGCTCAGGTGAACTTTGAAAGCGACCGCTCAGCCGCTGATTTTGCCGAGCTTTATCGCCGGGAAGGGTTAACCGGTGGTCATGTCATAAAATTAGGTCCCGGTAACGAAGCAGCCGCTGCCGCTGCCCTGTCAGGCTGGCCAAGAGGTCTTCAGGCAGGTGGCGGCATTACTTCTGAGAATGCCACTTACTATCTTGATTTGGGAGCCTCCCATGTCATCGTGACTTCCTACGTTTTCAAGGATGGCCAGATCAACTTTGCAAATCTCGACAAATTGCTGGCTGCTGTGGGCCGAAAACGACTGGTGCTGGACCTTTCCTGTAAAAAGAAAGGCGATGACTATTTTATTGTGACGGATCGCTGGCAGAGGTTTACCGACATCCGAATCAATGGAGAGACACTGGAAAAACTGGCTCACTATTGTGATGAGTTTCTTGTTCATGCCGCGTCGGTCGAAGGTTTAATGGCGGGCCCTGACCTGGCACTGGTTTCCCTGCTGGCTCACTATTCACCGATTCCTGTGACTTATGCGGGGGGCATTGCCACTCTGGAAGATATTGAAGCGGTAAGAACAGCCGGCAACGGCCAGGTACACATTACCATCGGCAGTGCCCTGGATATTTTTGGTGGTGCTTTGGCGTTCAGGGACGTGGTTGCGAGCTGTAAAACGGATTGATCCCGCAGCGCTACCATCTATGCTGATTGCTTTTAAACCACCCGCTTTGAATAGCAATCAGTGTCAATATCAAGAATTTCAACCGTCAGTATATTCACCATCGGGATGATCCGATCAGCGGCACTGAGCACTTGTTGGCTGAGGTCTTTCTTTTGGGCTGCTGTTCGACCTCTCATAATTCTGACGGTGATGTGAACAAAAGACTGCTCAGGCTGAGCTGTTTGAAAGTATTCGCAGGCGATAGCCCTGGACTTGATGTCTTCCGTTTTAAACAGGCCTGATTCCAGGGCGCCTTGATGAACAGCTGAAACCAGATCTCTGATTGAGCACTTGTGTTCAATACCTGAAGAGTACTCGATGATGCAGTGAGGCATGGCGGATTGTCTTTGGGAAATGGAGTGAAGAAGCTTATCAAAAACCCAAAGGAGGCAACAGAAAGACTAAAACAGGCCACGCTATGAATTTCTTGTCTATTCTTGGTGTTTGGAAAGGAGCCGATAAATTAATACATGAACAGTCAAACATTAGGAAGCACCCTGCTGGTAGCAGGAACATCTATCGGCGCGGGAATGCTGGCTTTGCCTCTGGTTTCCGCTGCCACGGGTTTCTGGTCAGGCATCCTGCTGATGATGTTAATGGCATCTCTGGCCTGCTATGGAGGGCTGCTCATAGCCGAGGCTTGCCGGGCCGTGCCAGAGGCCGTTAATCTCCATGGCGTCGTGGGGCGGTTGCTGGGAAAACCCGGTCAGGCGGTGGCTATTCTGGCCATGCTGTTTTTGTATTACTCACTCAGTTCAGCCTATATCACCGCTGGCGCAGGGCAGCTGGCCTCATTCACCAGCAAGATGGGACTGGCTCTCAGCTTTTCTCAGTCAGCTGCGGTAGTGACAGGGTTCATTGCCGCTCTGGTGTTGGTCGGGACAGTGGTTGTGGATTATGCCAATCGCACGATGTTCCTGCTGATGATGATGTTATTGATGTTCATCATGGCGCTGTTGCTGCCAGAAGCTGAAGCCGACAATCTCACCCTTGGGGTCGGTGAACCCGGTATGCTCTTTGCCGCCCTGCCAGTACTCTACACCTCATTTGGCTACCATTGCGCAGTACCCACCGTCGTACAATATGTGAAAGGCAAGCCCGGAGATTTTCGTCTGGCATTGGTGCTGGGCAGTTTCTTGCCTCTTCTGGTCTATTCGCTCTGGCAGGTTGCCACCAACGGCACCTTGTCGTCGCTGGTGATCAACAACCTGCACAGCAGTCCCGATGCAGTGGGCGAGCTTATTAATAGAATCGGGGAGGCTAGCCATTACTCCGGCTTTAGTCATCTCATCAATGGCTTTACCGCCTGTGCGCTGGGTACTTCATTTCTGGGCGTAGCCATTGGTCTGTTTGATTATCTGGCTGAGGTCAGCCATAGACCTGACACCCTCGTGGGTCGCATTCAAACCCTCTGCCTGACGCTGGGGCTGCCATTGTTGGTGGCGGTTCTATTTCCGGGAAGCTTCGTAACGACTCTGGGCTATGCGGCAGTGGCATTGGTGGTTCTAGCAGTCTTTATTCCTGTTTTTATGGTCTGGGAAGCTCGGAAGGAGCACCTTGAAGAACCCTATCAGGTGGCCGGTGGCAACGTGTTGCTGGTGGTTATGTGTTTGATTGGGCTGGCTGTGATTTTTGCCCAGATAGGCATTGTTTCCGGTTGGCTGCCAGCCCTGGATTCCTGATCAGGAACCAAGGCTGTCAAAAGAGCCTGTCAAAAGAGCCTGTCTGGCTCTTTACCCTTGATCCAATTAGTATCATCTCTTCTATTAATAAGAACGGAAACTCCTCATGTTACGAAAAACACTTCTGACGGCTTCAGCCCTTGTTCTCCCCGCTTTATCTTTTGCCAACGGATACGTAGGTCAGTGGCACACCATTAATGAAGACACCAATAAACCAGAATCCCTGGTGACTATCTGGGAAGAAGACAATCAGCTCAAAGGAAAGGTGGTGCAGATTCTTGATCCTGCCACCAGGGGGGCGGTCTGCGAAAAATGTAAGGGTGATAAAAAGAACCAGAAGATAGAGGGGATGACTTTTCTCTGGGGAATGAAAAAAGACGGCTCTAAATACGACAATGGAAATGTTCTCGATCCGAAGTCAGGCAAAGTTTACAGCGGTAGCATGAAGTTAATTGACGAGGGCCAAAAGCTGGAACTCAGGGGTTATGTGGGCTTTTCATTGTTAGGGAGAACGACAGTTTGGCTTAAGGCCGAGTAGTCTTGCAAAGTGGGCAGGCTTAGCACCCGGCGGTGATACTGCCGGGCAAAAGTCAGGCTCCTAGGAGCCTGACCGAGAATAGCTGCCCTACTGCGGCGACAGCAAATTGGTCTAAAAATCCGCTTTTGTTCGTCAAATAGCTCGCTATTCTCCTCACAAAACCGAATTTTTATCCTCAATTTTCTGCCGTCCTCGCTACGGGCGCCATTCTCGGTCAGGCTCCTAGTACACGGCTTCAATGTAATTGATGGGTTCCCTCTATTAATAGCACCCAAGCTCCGTTCACCCTGAGCGGAGTCGAAGGGTGGTTGGCACGGTCTTTGTTAGTTCAGAGTCCACATCCTTCGACTCCGCTCAGGATGAACGAGGGGGCTGTATGTATATCAAGGCTTAGCTGCACTAGGGTCATTTGTACTGACTGAACAGTTCAGCTTTGTCCTCTTTCTCCTGCTTCAGAGTCATTGCCAAAAACAGAATCGCCATGCCACAGGCAGCCAGAATCAGCATAAAGCCACCACTCCAACCCATCGCGTCAACAATGACGCCCATGGCTAGATTGGCAAACAGAGCGCCACCCAGGTAACCAAACAGGCCGGTCAGGCCAGTGGCGGTTCCGGTCGCTTTCTTGGGAGCTGAATCAGCGGCCTGAAGACCTACCAGCACCACAGGGCCATAAATCAGGAAACCCACGAAGATCAGGCAGAGGTTATCAATCATTGGGTGTCCGGCGGGGTTCTGCCAGTAAATAACAATAGCCACACAGACCAGCGCCATCATCCACATACTGACAGGGGCACGGCAGCCTCTGAAGAAGCGGTCGCTGGCCCAGCCACAAAGCAGGATACCGGGAATACCGGCAAACTCATAAAGGAAATAGGCCAGACCACTTTGAGCCATTGAGAAACCTTTCACTTCTTTCAGGTAAGTCGGTGCCCAGTCCAGCACTCCGTAACGAACCAGATAAACGAAGACATTGGCCAGTGAGAGATACCAGAGCAATTTATTGTTGAATACGTATTTGAAAAAAATGTCTTTGGCGGACATCTCCTGCTCATGGTGATGCTCGTCGTAAGATTTGAGTTTATCGCCAGTCCAGGCTTCGATACTGGGCAGACCGCAGGACTGGGGAGTATCTCTTAATAACGTCCAGGTAATACCGGCCAGAACCAGGGCCACAACCCCGTGGAACCAGAGCTGCGACTGCCAGTCACCAAATAAATAGACCGCATAAATAGCCATGGGCCCCACCAGACCGGCTCCGAGGTTATGAGAGGTATTCCAGTATGCCCACTTGACGCCCCTTTCTCTGACAGAGAACCAATGCGTCATAACCCTGCTGCCAGCCGGATAGCCCATTCCCTGAAACCAGCCATTGAGAAACAGCAGGGCAAACATGGCAGTGACCGAAGCGGTAGCAAAGGGAACGATCCCCATAAATATCATGGTCAGAGCTGAGAGAATCAGACCTATACTCATGAATTTCCGGGCATCACTGCGATCAGACAGGTTGCCCATAAGAAACTTGCTGAAGCCATAGGCAAAAGAAACCGCTGAGAGAGCCAGACCCAGCTCAGACTTGGTGAATCCCTGCTCAATCAGGTCAGGCATGGCCAGAGAGAAGTTTTTACGTATCAGGTAATAAGCGGCATAACCAACAATGATACCCAACAAAACCTGAATGCGAAGTCTCTTGTAGACTTCATCGACATCTTTGGACGCAATCTGCTCTTGATGAGCAGGAGGACTGAGAAATCCCAGCATATAAAGTACTCCCAAGCTTATTTGCTATAGCCATTTGCCCTGACGGGCAGCCAACAGCAACGGCGAGTAGTCCTTTAGACCGGCAATTGGATCCATGGCTGAATGATTTGGAACCGCTTCTTTCTCAATGCAGTTAGCATTATTTTTTACAGACAACTCTTGATTAAAACCGCAACGAGCGCAACACTCGTTGTTATGGCTAAGGTTCAAGCTACCTTTCAAACACTTAAAGTTGAAACCTACAAGATAAATTCACCTTTTGCGATTTATCTTGTGTCTAGCGTAATTGATTTTGCGATTGTTGCAATTTTATTTGACTGTCAGGCTCACTGGCTCCCAAAGAGAAAAGGCGTTTTATTAGGCTCCACAGAATGTGTGCTTAAATGGTTCTGTGTGTAATCAACCATGGTAATTTCAGTTCATATTTGTGATTTGGCAAGTCAAAGTTTAAAAAATAATCAGATATTAGAGTGATGCCCTGGTAATAAAACTTACGTACAATATTCTTATTTAGAGTGCATATCCATGATCAAGGCAGGCATTGTTGGCGGTACCGGTTACACCGGAGCAGAATTGTTGCGTCTTCTGGCAGTTCATCCCGACGTTGAAGTCACGGTGATTACTTCAAGAAAGGAGGCAGGCAAGCCCGTCAGTGAACTGTATCCCGGACTGCGGGGCAAAATGGACATTGTCTATTCACAGCCAGACGATGATGCTCTGGCTAGCTGTGACCTGGTGTTCTTTGCCACGCCCAATGGAATTGCCATGAATTCTGTTCCCGGTCTGCTGGACAAAGGTGTGAAGGTCGTGGATCTGGCAGCCGACTTTCGTCTGAGCAATGCTGCCCAATGGCAGCAATGGTACGGCGTTGATCATGCCTGCCCTGGTTTACTGGCAGAAGCGGTCTATGGTTTGCCGGAGATGAACCGGGAGTCCATTAAATCCGCACAGCTGGTGGCCAATCCGGGGTGTTATCCGACGGCTGCACAATTGGGTTTGTTGCCGCTGATGGAAAAAGGTCTGGTAGAAGGCAATGTTATTATTGATGCCAAGTCCGGAGTCAGTGGCGCTGGCCGTGAAGCCAAAGTGGCCAGTTTATTGTGCGAAGCTTCTGAATCATTCAAAGCATACGGTGTACCAGGCCACAGGCATCTGCCAGAAATCCGACAGGGCATAGAGAGAATGTCTCTGGCAGGCGTTCAGAGTTACCAGGGTGAGCTGGTGTTTGTGCCGCACCTTGTTCCCATGATCAGAGGCATTCATACAACGTCGTATGTTTCGGTAAAAGATCACACCATTGATCTTCAGGCCTTGTACGAAAACAGGTTCAGTCATGAGCCTTTTGTTGATGTTTTGCCAGCAGGCAGTCATCCGGAAACACGTTCAGTCAAATCCTGCAACCAATGTCGTATTTCCGTTCATCGCCCACAGGGAGGCGATACCCTGGTGATTCTGTCGGTGATTGATAATCTGGTGAAGGGAGCGGCAGGTCAGGCGATTCAAAATATGAATATTATGTGCGGACTGAATGAAACCGCGAGCCTTGATGCGCCTGCTTTGATGCCTTGATCTTTACAAGACAGGGCTCGCAGTAGCAGGAGGTATCTGCTTCGGGCACTGACATCAAAACAGCGGGTGTATGGGTTAAAGACGACTTCAAGTCTTTCATACACCAGCACTGTCCGGCAGGTTTTCCAGCGCTGATGGCGCAGTGATTTTGCTGTTGGCAAAGAGGGCAGCGTGCTGGAGTCATGGATTTTCAATGCTGCTCAACAGGTCTGGCCTGATTCTGGCCATTTGATAGGTGCTGCCGTACTGGCCTCTGCGGAAGCAATCGAAGCGGGCAGTTCCTTCGATTTCAAAGCCGTACTTTTTATACAGGGCAATCGCGTGTTTGTTTTCTGTGAAAACGCCCAGTTCGATACGGACAATATTCAACCAGTGATCACAGAGCTGGATCATTTCATCAACCAGTCTTGATCCTACTCCCTGCCCCTGAAAATCAGGGTGTACACTGATGCCGAAAGTCGCGACGTGTTTTTTACGTGGCTTGCTGGACATACGAATGCCAAGATGACCTGCAACCTTGCCGTTTACTTCTGCAACCAGCTGAACGGATTCATTGCTTCGGGACTGAAACAGTTCTTTCCAGTGGTCGGAGTGGTTGTAGGGGATCTGGGAGGTGTTTTCTGCCAAGTCCTGATATTCAAACATTTCTGCGATACGAGGAAAGTCCCTGTCTTCCTGGTGTCGTATTATTATTTCCATAGTATTTTTATAGCCTCTGTTTCTCTGTGGCAATCTCAAAGCGGCAGTATTCTCTACCCGAATGTTCGATGCAAGTTATATGGCTGACAGGTACCCGAGAGGCTGGTTATCGAGGCTCCGGCAGCCGCCGATGGCTGTCTTCCAGACACAGAATCTGATTCCGGATAATGAAATAAGACAGGGTCATGAGAAATAATCATGCCGATTATCTCTATATCGATACTGCCGGGGTTGTATCTGCTGATTTTCGCTATATCTTTAATCGTGTTGTACTCATTGCTTCTGGAGCAATTTGAGATACAATTAGCTTGGCTTTAAGTTATGTCTTATATTTATGTCTTGCGTTTCGAAGTTCCATAGTTGTAGATCTTCCTGATAAATCATAAGTAGTAGCGACACTTTCAGCTAAGCGGTCATGTTGTGTGACCACCCTATTTTTGTTCAATTTCAGGAATTGATTATGTCTGCTTCTACCGGAACAGTTAAGTGGTTCAATGAATCCAAAGGTTACGGCTTCATCAGCCAGGACTCTGGTCCAGACGTGTTTGCTCACTTCAGAGCAATCGTTGGTACTGGCTTCAAAACCCTGGTTGAAGGCCAGCGCGTTAAGTTTGAAGTAACTCAGGGCGCCAAAGGCCCTCAGGCTGAGAACATCGAAGTAATCGACTGATTACTCTTCACGCCCCCTTCGGGCAGTGAATAAAAGCAGCGCTTTGCGCTGCTTTTTGCGTTTATGCGATTTCTTTAATGATTCTGGCCACCAGCATCACCAGAACCAGGATAATGGCTATTTTCGACAGTTTTGACTGCTTTTCCCGGCTCATGGGTTTGCCAAACCGCTCCGTCGCCATCACTACCACAGCCAGTGCAACAAAGAGTAGAAACAGTATCTTCAATAATTCCATGGTTATCTTTCGCTGGGGTTGTTGAGTTCGTCTGCCTGCCTGATGGTCTGGTAACCTCCCCAGACTCTGGTCACAGTAGTCAGGATACAGAGTGCAGCAAAAATTGCAGCCAGAATCGGGAAATACTGGGGAAACAGGCAAAAGAGCACAAAAATGGCAATGGTTTCCGTGCCTTCCGCCAGTCCATTCAGATAATAGAAGGACTTGTTGCTGAAGTTGGGGTCTGAGAGACCTTTCTTTTGAGCCATAATCGCATAAGCCAGAAAGCTGGAACCGGTTCCCATAAAGGTGAAGATCAGCAAGCTGGCCATCAGGGCATTTTTTTCCGGATCAGCCAGGGCAAAACCAAGCACCACGGCAGCGTAAAAGATGAAGTCCAGGGTGATGTCCAGATAGCCGCCAGCATCGGAGCTGCGGGTTATTCTGGCCAGCGCGCCATCCAGCCCATCCATCAGCCGGTTAACGAGAATAGCCGCCAGAGCTGGCAAATAGAGCCCAAATGCCAGTAAAGGTACCACTGTTAATCCGATCAGGAAGCCAGTCAGGGTGATCTGGTCAGCCCGAACACCCATTTTTTTCAGTGGGCGGGCAAGCAGGTTCAGAGGTGATCTGATCCATAAAGAAGTCCAACGATCAAGCATCAGGGTATCGGGCAGTCTGTGGTCACGGCTGGCTATCATACCCTGATCGTGTCACAGGAGTCGAAACCTCGCTGTTTTGCGTCGCCCCAGTGGCGGTTTGTGATGGTGAAAGGGCTTGTGTATAGTCCAGCAGATTTTATCGGGATAAATAATATGCCAGATCCTTTTGCTATTTTTCAGAGAGTCAAGCCACCGGGTAGTATGAAGGTGGTGCGTTATGACCCTGCCAGAGAGCTTAAGGTCAGGCTTTTTGTTGTACTGGTTTTTGTCCTGGTTGCTGCTCTTTCCTATTGTGTTGGAGGTTACTTTGCTAATACCGAGCCCGCCAAACTCAGTCAGGAGAATTCTGAGCTAAAAATTCAGGTGCAGACTCTGGAGAAAGAAACAGAGTCGCTCAAGCAGAAACTGGTCATTCTGGGAAGGACCAGCAAGGTGGATCGCGAAGCCCTAAACAGCGTTCGCAGTATTATCAGGGACTTGGAAGATGAAAAAGCACTGCTGAGTAAGGATCTGGCGTTTTACAAGAATATTCTTGCTCCTGAAGACAGTACTGAGGGGGTCAGGCTCCACGCATTTGATCTGCTGCAGGGCAAAGGGACAAACCAGTATCGCTTCAGAATGGTGATCTCTCAGGTAGCCAGGGAAAACGTGTTTCTTAAAGGTACTTTAAGTGTCACCATCAAGGGAGTCAAAGATGGCAAGAAAGCATCTTTATCCCTACTGGAGCTGGCCGGACTGGAAAAATCACAGGCACTTGGATTTCGGTATTTTCAGGCTTTCCCGGAAAATCGTGATTATATCAACCTGACGCTTCCAGATGGTTTTAAACCAGAGAAAATATTGGTTAGCATCCAGATTAAAAGCGGTGCTGCACGCAGCCTGACCACTGTTGTGGACTGGCAGGAGAAGCTGGAAACCGATGCAAAAAACGAGTTGACCAACAAGGATTAAGCGTTTCCCAGTAGTTGACTGCTTTACTGGGTTACTTGGATAATGGGCGCAACCTATTATTACAGACATACAGACAGAGCCCCAAAAGAGCAGGACTTTGAGAGTAGCAGCGTCGTTGCCTGCGGCAATCAGGTAACGCGGGAGGATAAATGAGCGCAGTAGTTAAAACGGTAATACCAGACCCAATTGAGCTGACGGACAATGCCGCAGATAAAGTCAAACAGCTTATGGAAGATGAAGACAACAAATCCCTGAGGCTCCGGGTCTATGTAACCGGTGGTGGGTGTTCAGGATTTCAGTACGGCTTCAAGTTTGATGACCAGGTGGCGGACGACGATACTCTGGTTAAAAAGCAGGGCGCTGAAATGGTGGTGGATTCACTGAGCTACCAATATCTGGTAGGTGCTGAAGTAGATTACGAGGAAGGGCTGGAAGGCTCCAGGTTTCTCGTAAAAAATCCCAATGCAACCGCTACCTGTGGGTGTGGTTCTTCTTTCTCTGTCTGACTATTATACTGATAGAAACATCAATACAGACATGGATGGTGCGTGATGGCAGGAGTCACAGGTCCTCAGGGAAGCAATGGACCCTTATATGCAGCTTCAGCGGTTAAGGAGAACTTGAAGAGTTCTATCAAGGCACTACTGGGAGGCATACTGAGAAAAATCAGAAAAGTAGACTCCCAACAAAGCCTTCCTTCCCTGAAGACCGAGCAGACGAAAAGTAAACGCCCCCTCCCCCAGCCTCCAACAGACCTTAAGTCGAGAGCAGCAATAAAAGCGGAAAGCAAGAGCTTCATTCCGGTGCCTCCCCAGAAAGGTCGACCCGTTTCAGCACCCACTCCAAAGCCAAGATCGCCGAAGATGCCCCATCAACAACAGAGTGAAAAACAGGCACCGCCAGTGGCACCCAGAAGAAGTAAGTCAGAACCCAAAAAAAACGAAACGCCAGTCCCGACTCCTCGAACGCGAAGAAAAAACAGGGATGCCCTCAACCAGTCCCTGGATCAAGGGATCCCTCCCAAGGCAAAGCCACGTAAACAGACAAAACCGGAACAGACCAATATTTATGATGTACCCAGCAATCTGAAAAAAGTACCCGTGTATGATGTGCCCGGTAATTTAAAAAAAGTCCCCATCTATGATGTGCCCCCCCATCGAAATAAAAGTACTGACTATGATGTTCCCAAAAATCTGAATGTTAAATCATCACCCCTGCCTTCGAGCCCATCAGAAAAAGAGGGTTCAAATTCCATAGATCCATCTACGGAGGAAAATATATATCAATCAATAGATGATATGGATTTTGAGCTGGAGATGCTTGAAATGATGCTGGAGTCGAAAGAGGATTCGCAACATCTCGATGATGCTTCCAACTTTATGTCATTGTACGAAGGTATTATTCGACTTGAGTTTGAGATGTCTGACCTGATTAAAATCTTCCAAGATCAAAGGCCCTCAAAGTCAAACACACTGGAGTGGGCTGCCCACATGAAACAGGAAAAATTACTGATGAAGCAACAATCAGAGAACCATGGCTTTGATAAGTTGAAAAAATCTATCGAGCCTTTGGTGGCTAAGGGCTTAACCACTGCTCAAGAAAGGGACAAGGTAAGCAGTAGAGTTGATAAACTCAACGAAGCACTCACTCCGGCACTCACCGCCAAATACGGTGCCGATGGCGCCAAACAACGACTGTTGAAAGCTCCGAAAGGTTAACAAACACCCGGTATTGCTTCAGTCCTGACTCCGTTTCAGGCGGTTTCAGAATACCGCCCCCGCTCTCAGGCCGGAAAAATAGCCCCAAGAATCCGCTCACCAGCAGCCCCCGTCACAGCAGGAAGATTGCCAGGCTTTCCTGCCAGTGTTTGTCTGGCCAGCCAGGCGAAGGCAACTGCTTCTACCCACTCAGGTGCTATGCCAAGGGAGGCGGTGGTGGCAACGGACATCGGCTCCAGCTCCTTTTCAATAAGCGTCATCAGGTGCGTATTACTGGCTCCCCCACCACACACCAGTACTTCTTTAGCCGATGGCGCGTATTGACAGATATCCAGGGCAATGGTTTTTGCCGTCAGCAACGTGAGTGTGGCAGCAACATCTTCAGGTTGCAGGCCGGGAAATGCTCCCAGCTGAGACGCCAGCCAGCCCGGATTGAAGCGTTCCCGACCGGTGCTCTTGGGTGGCGCTTCAGAAAAGTAGCTGTCACTCAACATGGCATTGAGCAGTTGATCATCCACGGTTCCCGATGCGGCCCATTGGCCACCGGCATCAAAGGGTTGGTTGAGGTGTTGCTGGCACCAATAATCCATCAGAACGTTGCCCGGGCCGGTGTCAAAGCCGGTGACAAGCTTCTCAGGGTCTGCCGGTAACAAACTGATATTGGACATTCCGCCAATATTCAATATGACCCTGTCTAATTCGGGATGACTAAAAACAGCCTGGTGAAAGGCCGGAACCAGAGGGGCTCCCTGGCCACCTGCCGCAACATCCCGACGTCTGAAGTCGGCAACCACAGTAATACCTGACCGTTCAGCAATCAGGCCAGGGTCACCAATCTGCAGAGTGAAACCTTTTTCCGGACGATGGCGGATGGTTTGTCCATGGCTGCCGATGGCAGCAACCTGATCCCGATCAAAGTGGGCCTGCTCTAGCAGCTGCCTGACGGCATCAGCCGATTCCCGGGCAAAAGCAGGTTCTGCAATCGCCATTCGTTCAATTTCATCGGGGCCTGGTAGTGTCAGGGCAAGAAGCTGCTCCCTGAGCTTCTCAGGGAGAGAATGTGAAAGAGACTGTAGCAGTCGACAGTTTCCCGGTGGTGAGTGTTTGGAACGCTGGTCATCAAATTCAACCAGAACGGCATCAATGGCATCAAGGCTGGTGCCTGACATCAGGCCAATAAAGTATTCAGGCATATCCCCGGTATTCCATCATGCCCCTTTCGAAGAAGGGGCCCATTGTCGTTATTCCGACTCGTTCTCGTTTCTGGCCAACAGGGTTGAGCTTTGTTTTTCCAGTTGAGCCACGATTTTGTCAGCGAATGCCATAAAACGTGCTTTTTCCGATTTGGGAATCGGTGAGGCATCAGGCAGTTTCACGGTAACCGGGTTTCTGTGAACACCATTGACCCTGAACTCGTAATGAAGGTGTGGGCCTGTTGCCCAGCCAGTCTGGCCCACATAACCAATCGTCTGCCCCTGTTTCACCGAACTACCTTTCTTGAGTTTTTTATTCACGCGGCTCTGGTGGGCGTAAACGGTCACAATATTATTGGGGTGCTGGATATAGACAACATTGCCAAAACCATTCTGCCAGCCAATAAAGTGGATTCTACCGTCTCCAGCCGCCTTGATGGGCGTACCCGTAGGGGCGGCATAGTCGGTGCCATTATGGGGGCGCTTGGTTTTAAAAATCGGATGAAGGCGATCAGGGTTGAAGCTTGAGCTGATCCGGGTGAAGTTGACCGGCGTACGCAGGAACGCCTTTTTCATGCTCTTGCCATCCGGTGAATAGTAGTTGGTATCACCCTGGCTGTCCGTGTAGCGAAGGGCGGTAAAGGCTTCATCCTGATTAACAAACGTCGCTGCCAGTATATTGCCATCACCCAGCTTTTCATTATTCAGATATTTCTCTTCGTACATCAGGGTGAAACTGTCACCGCTGCGAATATCCAGTGCAAAATCAATGTCCCAGGCAAAAAGGCCCGCCAGCTCCATGGTCATTTTTTCGCTCAGGCCAGCATTCTGACTGGCCAGGAAGAGAGAGTTTTTGATGGAAGCTTCGGCAAAGGCAATACGAATTTCAGGTTCAAGGGCGACCTTTTTAGCAACGTAGCTACCCGCTTTTCTTTCATAGACGATACTTTCAAGCTTGTTCTGGACATAGCGCAGCTGAGTCAGGACGCCTTTGCTGTTAACACGATATTCAAACGTCTGTCCGGGGCGGATATCGGTCAGGCTTTTGCCCAGTTTTGGGGTTTTGGAGACTTCATAGACAACCCTGGCACTTAAGCCCATATCATCAAACAGGGTTGAGAGATTATCGCCGGACTCGATAGTGATACTTTTCAAGGGCCCCAGGGCCGCTTCTTCAGCCGCTTCTTCAGCCGCTAAACGCTCCGCTTTTTCTCTGGCCAGACGTTGGGCTTCTGTTTCTACAGGAGCAACCTTAACTTCGGAAGCCAATTCGTTCAGCGTTTCTTTAGGGGATTCGGGTTGAAACTCATCAATGAGCAGCTCGGTTTCAGAGCGTTTGGCTTCAACTTGTGGGGAGGGCAACAGGCCAATGATGGTGATCACTGCAACAGCAACACCGGTTACCAATAACAGATGTCTTTTGGGAAAACTCTTGATGCCACCGGGTTGCTTGCGCGTGGCACCTCTGGGAGAAAACTTAGTCATTGCACGTTTTACTGTCGAAATACCGCTATGAGTGTCTGCTACTAGTGTCTGCTACTATAGTGACACCTTCTCTATGGTTCAGATCAGACGCTATCTTTTATAGCTCGTAGCTGTTGGGTTAAAGTTTTGTGACGTATATATGAATTATATCTCTAAACGCTACATAATGAATTGATTTAAAGCTATAAACGGTTTGTAAATATTTCGTTCACCAGTGACGAAAAATCGACGCTGGGGCTCAGCTCAATCACGTCGACCGTACTGTATTACATTCATCGTTGAAAGTCCGCTATCGGTGCCATTCTCTTTGTGGCTTTTTCTGACACAGGGTAAGGAAAGCCATTTTCCCGGCTTTGTTCTGAAGCGGTTTTATTGTACTTTTACCCGCTAAATTCAGTCCGGCTGCTTCGGCAGTGTTTAAATCATGAGACTGGTTGTCCCAGTCTCGCAGACCTCACAGCAGGGTAGAGAAATGTCTGAGAGTCAAAATCCGCTTCTAAAAGATCTGCAGGCCCGCCAGCTTATCGCGCAAACCACTGCCGTGGAAGAGCTGGACGCTCACCTGAGTGAGCAGCCAAGAGTTCTTTATTGCGGCTTCGATCCGACCGCAGACAGCCTGCACCTGGGGCACCTGGTGCCTCTTCTGGTCCTGAAGCGTTTCCAGATGGCAGGACACAAACCTATCGCTCTGGTGGGTGGCGCTACCGGCCTGATCGGGGACCCCAGTTTCAAAGCGGCTGAACGGCAGCTCAACACACCTGACGTTGTGGCAGGCTGGGTCGACAAAATTAAAGGGCAGGTCAGTCAGTTTATAGACTTTGACTGCGGTGAGAATGCCGCACTGGTTGTCAACAATCTGGAATGGACCGGCGAGATGACCGCCCTGGATTTTCTGCGTGATATCGGCAAACATTTTTCCGTCAACGCCATGATCAACAAGGAATCCGTTCAACAGCGGCTGAATCGGGAAGGTGCCGGTATCTCTTTCACCGAGTTTTCCTATGCCCTGCTTCAGGGAATGGATTTCGCTGAGCTGAACCGTCGTTATGACTGTACGCTTCAGGTCGGTGGCAGTGATCAGTGGGGTAACATTGTCGGCGGTATTGATCTGTCCCGTCGTCAGAATCAGGCCAGGACTTTTGGCCTGACCGTGCCTCTGATCACTAAGTCCGACGGCACCAAGTTTGGTAAAACCGAAGGCGGTGCAGTCTGGCTGGACCCAGCCAAGACGTCTCAGTACGCTTTTTACCAATTCTGGATCAATACGGCGGATGCTGACGTATACCGCTTTATGAACTTTTTCACTTTCCTGCCACAGCAAGAGATTGAAGCCATCAGGCAGGAAGACGAAGCCCGCGAAGGCCGTCCACAGGCGCAGCAGGTTCTTGCTAAAGAAGTCACCCGTCTGGTGCATGGTGAAGAAGGCCTGCTGGCAGCAGAGCGCATTACTGAAGCTTTGTTCTCAGGAGAGATTAACCGTTTGTCCGAAACCGATCTTGAGCAACTGAAACTGGATGGGCTGCCCAGTGCCACCATCCAGCGCGATAAGCTGGAAGGCAACCCCATGACTCAATTATTCGCAGAAGTGGGCATGGTGAAAACTGGTAAGCAGGTAAAAGATGCCCTGGGGCGTAACGCAGTATTCTTCAATGGTACCGCCCGTGGCGCAGCCGACAACATGAACTTGCCTGAGTGCTTTGCCGAAGAAAATGCCATGTACAGTCGTTTCTTTCTGGTGAAACTGGGCAAGAAAAACCACTTCCTGTTTGAAGTAATCTAAGTACTCAATGGTGGGAGGCTCTGTTGATTTCAGAGCCTTCTGTGTTTTGATCTGGAGTCATTTTTGCCTCACGCTTCAGTCTCCTCACCCTGGAATTCTCCATGCATCCTCAAGCCGGTAAAGTCGCCACAGACGACATGCTGACCAATATTCCCCGTCTGGTCAGCGATTATTTCACTATTCAACCCGATCCGTTGAATCCCTCACAGCGAGTCCAGTTTGGTACTTCAGGACACCGGGGGACTTCTATTAAGGCCACTTTCAACGAAGCCCATATCCTTGCTATCACGCAGGCTATCTGCGCATACCGTCGCGAACATAACATTACCGGGCCTATGTTTGTTGGCATGGATACCCATGCCCTGTCAGAACCTGCGTTGATCAGTACCGTTCAGGTACTGGCCGCCAACGGTGTCAAGGTTCGCATTCAGGAAGGCAGAGGTTATACACCGACGCCTGTGATTTCCCATGCCATCGTCTCCTATAACCGGAACCACCAGGACAGGGCGGATGGTATTGTCATAACACCTTCCCATAATCCACCTGAGGACGGTGGTTTCAAATACAACCCTCCCCACGGAGGTCCAGCCGGAGCTAAAGTAACCCATTGGGTTCAGGATCAGGCCAACCAATTGATTGCCCAGGGTCTGAAAGGTGTTAAACAGTTCTCATTCAGTGAGGCAATGGCATCCGGTTTTATCACTGAATACGATTACGTCACGCCTTATGTTGATGATCTGGAAAATGTCATTGATATGGAGGCTATTGGCAAGGCAGGGATCAAGATAGGGGTCGACCCCCTGGGTGGTTCCGGCCTTCATTACTGGGAGCCCATTGCCAGACGTTACGGGCTCGATATTGAACTGGTCAACAAGAAGGTTGATCCTACTTTCTCCTTTATGCACGTCGACAAAGACGGCAAGATCCGTATGGATTGTTCTTCTGCCTGCTCCATGGCCGGTCTGATCGAACTGAAAGATCGGTTTGATGTTGCGGTTGGTAACGATCCTGATTTTGACCGCCACGGTATCGTGACTCGTCAACATGGTTTGCTGAACCCTAATCATTATCTGGCGGTGGCGATCAATTACCTGTACCAGCACCGCAAGCACTGGCCACCCCATGCCAAAATTGGCAAGACGCTGGTATCCAGCGCCATGATTGATCATGTCGCAAAAGGGTTGGGCCGGGAAGTGGCTGAAGTGCCGGTCGGATTCAAATGGTTTGTCGATGGCCTGGCTTCAGGTGAGCTGGCCTTTGGTGGGGAAGAAAGTGCCGGGGCCGCTTTCCTGCGCCGTGATGGAACGACCTGGTGTACAGACAAAGACGGCTTCATCATGGCGCTTCTTGCCGCTGAAATCATTGCGGTGACAGGCAAAGATCCGGGTGAGCATTACCAGGAAATGACCAAAAAGTATGGCGCCCCGGTTTATGAGCGATTGCAGGCTCCGGCCTCTGATGAGCAGAAGAAAGTTCTGTCGGCCATGAGTCCTGCCATGGTTAAAGCCAACGCTCTGGCGGGTGATCCCATTATTGCCAAATTAACCCACGCTCCGGCAAACGGTGCCGCTATCGGTGGCCTCAAGGTCGTTACTGAAAAAGGCTGGTTTGCCGCCAGACCGTCTGGCACTGAAGCGGTTTATAAAATCTATACCGAAAGTTTTGTTGGCTCTGACCACCTCAGGCAAATTCAGGAAGAAGCGAAAGCGATGGTTTCTGAGGTTTTTGCTGCCAGTTAGTCCGCTTAAACCAGTACGTCACTTCAAACTCATTGAAGTGACGTACTGGTTTGTTGGGTGAGATCGGGATAGGGCGTAGCCTCACAGCTACGCTCCTCCCACAACACCCAGCATACGGGTCCGTACTGGGCGTTTCGGTCAGTTAAGCAGCCAATAATCTAATCAAACCTAATTCATCGAACCAACTATTCGGCAATGCTAAGTGCAGCGCAGGACTCCGGCTTATCCGCCAGTACCCTTTGCTCGATCCTACTGTCTGCCTCGTCAGCTCTTCACTGACTCCTCGCCTTCTTAGCTCCGCATATCGCTTCGGACTTTTCTTCCATTGATACCAGAGCAAACTTCTCAATCGTCGCCTGATCCAGCAGTCAAAGTTTTCAAACTCCGAACGGGTTTCAACTTCTCGAAAGTAGTTCTTCCAGCCCCGTAAATAGCGATTCAGAGACTCCAATCTCTGCTCCAGTGACCGCCCGCCTTTGCGGGTTAGTTGTTTGACCTTGTCCCTGAACCGCTTGCAGGTTTTATCTGCCAGCTTCTTCCTGCCATCTCTGGTAAAGCTGTATCCCAGGAACGCCCGCCTCCATGCCTTGTCAACTGCACTTTTCGCAACGTTGACTTTCAGCTTCAGCTTACTTTCGATGTAACGAGTCAAACTTGCCATCACTCTCTCGCCTGCTTTCTTGCTTCGCACAAACACCCGACAGTCATCAGCGTAACGTACAAATCGTAAATCACGCTTTTCTAACTCTTTATCGAGTTCATCCAGTACGATGTTAGACAACACAGGTGAGAGCGGCCCTCCCTGAGGCACTCCTTCCGTCTGCGGTTTTACCAGCCCGTTCTCCATCACTCCGGACTGTAGGAATCGTCGAATTAAACGTAATACATCCTTGTCATCTGTGTGAACTGCCAGTTTTGCCATCAGTCGATCATGGTTAACCCGATCGAAGAATTTCGACAGGTCAATGTCCACAACCCAGTTATATCCTTCTCGGATATACGACTGAGCCTGATTAATCGCCTGATGAGCTGACCGGTTCGGCCTGAACCCGTAACTGAAAGATGAGAACCTTAGTTCCCACTCGGCCTGCAATACTTGCTGTATCGCTTGCTGCACCATTCGGTCTAAGGCGATTGGTATACCCAACTGCCTTTCTCCTCCGTCCGGTTTGGGAATCAGTACTCGCCTTACGGGAGCAGGACGCCATTCTCCCTGCAAAAGACATTGTCGCAGTTCATGACCATGTTCTTGTAGATGGGTGTACAACCCTTCCACTGTCATACGGTCGATCCCTGCTGCGCCTTTATTGCGTTTAACTCGCTGAAAGGCTCTTGTTAAATTATTGGGGTTGGCGATACGCTCCATCAGTCTAGTACCACCCGCCGGGCTTTCGTAATCCTGTGATACCGACACGACCTCAGCTCTCATAGCCTTGCAGCCTCCGGTTCCGCCGTGACCACTTGGCATGAGTTCCAGTGTTTGCTGGATTTGTCTGCGTCCAGTGTATCGAATAACAGAAACTACTCACCACTCTGTACCGTTCAGGCCTTCACTGACATACGCCAGCTACTATGCCATCTGCTGACTTCTGTGTGGCGGTCAAGTCACCTTACGATGACCTCAGTCCGAAATATCAGACACCACACAGACCTCCCGAGGTAAGTCACACCGCCTTCGCCGCACAACCGCCAGATCTACTGCCTGAATGTCCGGATGAGTATGGACTTCGTCATCATACGCTGACTCGTCCTCACGCAAACAGCCTCATATCTGATTTCTGTTCGTCGGCTCGCGGTTTTGCTCCACACTGCCTTCAGCCTGCACCTCACGATACAAACCTTGTGCTTCACTAGTCCTTCGCCCTCATCTGGCTGGACAGGGGACTTTCACCCCCAAGCTGTGTGACATGCTCGGCACACGTACGCATTCCCACGCTGGAGCGTGGGAACGAGGGGGTGGACGGACATCAGAACTTGGGGGCACTAGTCAAAGCTCATCTCTATTCCCTGTATCTTCTTCATCTTCTTCATCCTCTTCATCTTCTGCATCTTCTGCATCCCTTTCATCCTCTGCACCCTCTGCACCCTCTGAACCCTCTGCACCCTCTGCACCCGCTGAAGTGCCCGCTCTGGCAGCTATTGACTGAACAACCTTGATGACCTCCTGATATTTTTCCAGCAACTGTTCTGTGCTGGCCTCAGGATTGCCTTCAAGCCAGGAAATGGACTCTTCAATGGTATTAGTCAGAAGACTCTTGTCTTCGGTAGAGAGGTTTTTGACCCAGCCTTTACTGTCATCCTCTAATTGAGCGCGTTGCGAATAAACAAAAGCTTCCAGCTTGTTACGGGCCTCAACTTTTTTCTGTGCCAGCTGATCCTGCTCCGCGAATTTCTCAGCATCCTGAACCATTCTTTCAATGTCCGCTTCGCTCAACCGCCCCGTATCTTTGTTAATAACGATATTGTTACTGCCACTGGACTTTTCTTCGGCTTTCACCGTCAATATGCTGTTCTCGTCTACGGAGAAAGTCACGTCTATCTGAGGGACACCCCTGGGAGCGGGCGGGATACCGGTAAGATCAAAGGTACCCAGCAGATGATTGTCTTTGGTCATGGGGCGCTCCCCTTCGAAGACTTTAATCGTCACCGTCTCCTGTCGATCAGCGGCGGTGCTGAATACCTGCTTTCTCTTAGTGGGGATCACCGTGTTACGGGTCAGTACTTTTGCGAAAACCCCACCCACTGTCTCAATTCCCAGGGAAAGAGGGATGACATCAAGCAGAAGCACATCACTGGTGGACTTATCGCCACTGAGCACAGCCCCCTGAATAGCTGCACCATAGGCAACAGCCTCGTCCGGGTTGATACTATGATTTAACGTTTTGCCATTGAAATACTCACTTAACAGCTGCCGAACTTTTGGGATACGGGTAGAACCTCCAACCAGAATAATCTCATTGATATCCTCGCGCTGAAGATCGGCATCATGCAGAGCCTTCTTTACAGAAGCCAGTGTTTTTCGGAACAGGTCAATATTGATCTCTTCAAACTTCGACCTTGACAGTGACTCGTTGAAGTCCTTTTCATCCGCCAGTGACTCAATTTCAACCCGGGCTTTATGGGATGATGACAAAGCACGCTTGGCCTTCTCCACCTCCCGGCGTAATTTCAGCAGCGCCCGTTTGTTACCCGTCAGGTCAAGACCGTATTTTCGTTTGGCGATTTTTCGAAAGTGCTCAACCAGCCGCTGGTCAAAGTCCTCCCCTCCCAGGTGAGTATCGCCAGCAGTAGACAGTACCTCAAAGACACCGCCATCAATCGTCAGTATTGAAACATCGAAGGTGCCACCACCCAGATCAAACACCAGGACATTTTCTTCACTCTTAAGCCTTGTGTCCAAACCGTAAGCCAGTGCTGCTGCGGTGGGTTCATTGATGATACGCTCAACCGTCAATCCAGCTATCCTGCCAGCATCTTTGGTGGCCTGACGCTGGGCGTCATTGAAATAGGCTGGCACAGTGACAACGGCTCGAGTCACTTTCTCGCCAAGATAATCCTCCGCTATTGCTTTCATTTTACCCAGCACCATGGCGCTCAACTCTTCCGGGGTAAATGAAAAATGTTCCTGAAGGGTCGTCATTTCCACTTTCGGCTGACCGTTAACATTGACAACCTTGAAGGGGAAATACTTCATATCTGACTGTAATTGCGGATCATCAAAGTTACGACCGATAATGCGCTTGACATCAAACACCGTAAGTTCCGGGTTGCTGGTCGCCTGGTTCTTGGCCGCGTCTCCGACAAGGCGCTCATTTTCTGGTGTCCAGCCGACAACGGATGGCGTTATTCTATTGCCCTGATCATTGGCAATAATTTCCGTTCGTCCGGACCGGCGAACCCCAACACAGGAGTAGGTGGTTCCGAGGTCAATACCGATAATGACCCCTTTCTCCTCACTGGCTTCTGCATGGATAGATGTGAATAGTATCAGGACAGGCAATACCAGGGTCTTAACTAATGACAGTTGAATAAAACGCCACTCCAGCATGACCAACACCTTTTTGACCTGTTTAATCAAGGTGATCCGAAAGCTAGGCCACTATCTCCAGATTTTCAAATTCCGGACTTTCAAATAGAAACCGACCCCCCTTATGGATTTCCACGATGCATCCATGCTTCAAGCCCGCTATAATCCCGCAGCTTTCGCCATGAAATACAGGGCAGCCCACAGCCAGCCTGCCCCCTGAACACACTCCCGGTAACGTCACAATGGAACAGATGAGCGAACTGGTACTGATTATGATCAGTGCCATTCTGGTCAACAACTTTGTACTGGTACAGTTTCTGGGCCTCTGTCCATTTATGGGCGTTTCCAACAAACTGGAGTCAGCCATGGGAATGTCGCTGGCCACCACCTTTGTACTGACTCTGGCCTCGATCTGTAGCTACCTGACGTATCAGTACCTGCTGATCCCCCTGGGTCTGGAATTCCTGAAAACCATTGCTTTTATTCTTGTCATCGCGGTGGTGGTTCAGTTTACCGAGATGGTGGTCAGAAAAGTCAGCCCTCTGCTGCACCGTGTGCTTGGCGTATTCCTGCCTCTGATTACCAGTAACTGCGCTGTTCTGGGTGTTGCCCTGCTGAACAGTAATCGCTTAAACAGTTCACTGGTTGATTCTGCTACCTACGGTTTTGGCGCGGCTGCCGGTTTTTCACTGGTGCTGGTTTTGTTCTCAGCCATGCGTGAGCGTATTGCCGCTGCTGATGTTCCCGCTCCTTTCAGGGGGGCCGCCATCGGAATGGTCAGTGCCGGCCTGATGTCACTGGCTTTTATGGGCTTCAGCGGCCTGATCAAGCTGTAGGGGAGATCGCTCAAGGATTATGGAAATCGTCATTTTCGCCATTATTGCCCTGCTTGCCCTGGCCCTTGTTTTTGGTGCCATACTGGGTTTTGCCAGCGTCCGCTTCAAGGTGGAAGGCAATCCGATTGTTGATCAGGTGAATGAATTATTACCCCAGACTCAATGCGGTCAGTGCGGTTTTCCCGGCTGTCGTCCCTACGCAGAAGCGATTGTCAGTGGTGAATCCATCAACCGTTGTCCTCCCGGTGGTCAGTCCACCATCAATGCCCTGGCCGATCTTTTGGATGTAGAGCCTGAGCCATTAGACCAGGAGCACGGTGCCGAAAAACCCCCGATGGTTGCCTACATCCGGGAAGATGAGTGCATTGGTTGCACTAAATGTCTACAGGCTTGCCCGGTCGATGCCATTCTCGGCGCTGCCAAACAAATGCACACGGTAATGAAAGATGAATGCACCGGCTGTGACCTCTGTGTCGAGCCCTGTCCTGTTGACTGCATAGATATGGTCGCCATCGCAACCACCCCCCGTACCTGGAGCTGGACATTGCCCTCCAAGGAAGCAGAACCTGGCCTGATAGCCACTGATATGAGAGGACAAGCGGTATGAACCTGCCTCTCAAAGACATCACTGAGTTCAAACATAGAGTCTGGCCGTTAACGGGTGGTGTGTATCCCGAGGAAAACAAGCACCAGTCCACCAGCACGCCGATCAGGCCAGTGCCAATGCCAGAGCAGTTTATTCTGCCCTTGTCGCAACATGCAGGCGCCCCTGCACGCCCTATTGTTGCTGTTGGCGATACGGTGCTGAAAGGGCAAATGATTGCCAAAGCAACAGGCTTTGTCAGCGTGCCTGTTCACGCTCCCACCTCCGGCACTGTTTCTGCAATCGGCTCAGAAGCGGTGCCCCATCCCTCGGGAATGCACGACCAATGCATTACATTAATTCCTGACGGAAAAGATCAATGGTGTGAGCTCCAGCCTGTCAGGGATTACCCGTCGGTGGCGCCAGCAGAACTGGTTGAACATATCCGCCAGTCGGGCATTGCGGGTATGGGAGGTGCAGGCTTCCCAACGGCGGTGAAAATGTCGCCAAGAAGTCCGGTACACACACTGATTCTTAATGGCGCTGAGTGTGAGCCGTATATTACGGCGGATGACATGCTTATGCGAGAACGTGCCGACGCCATGGTGGCCGGTGCCGAGATTTTGCTACACCTTCTCAAGGCAGAACGCTGCCTGATCGGCATTGAAGACAATAAGCCAGAAGCCATTAAAGCCGTTAAAAACGCCGTCGCCCAGAGCAACAACGGCCACCGGATGAAAGTGATTGTCTTTCCCACCAAATACCCTTCCGGTGGTTCCAAGCAGATGATTCAAATACTGACAGGTCTTGAGGTTCCCTCAGGAAAACTGTCTGCTGACCTGGGCTTCACGGTTCAGAACGTTGGCACAGCAGTGGCCGTCTATGAGGCGGTTCACCATGGCAAACCCCTGATATCCAGAATCACCACCCTGACTGGCGAAGCACTGTCCAGCCCGGGTAATTTTGACGTTCTGATAGGCACACCTGCCAGACACCTGCTCTCCTGTGCAGGGGTCAATAATCAACAACTGGAAACCCTGATTTTGGGTGGCCCAATGATGGGTTTCACACTGGATGAGCTGGACACCCCTGTGACCAAAACCAGCAACTGCCTGATTGCCGGAACCCGGGAGGAGTTTCCTCCGGCAATGCCCGCCCAGGCCTGTATTCGCTGTGGCCTGTGTGCTGAAGCCTGCCCGTCGTCTTTGCTGCCTCAACAACTCTACTGGCACGGGAAGTCAGAAAATCATGAGCAGTTGCAGCATCACAACCTGTTTGACTGTATTGAGTGCGGTGCCTGCTCCTATGTCTGTCCCAGCAGTATTCCACTGGTTCAATACTACCGCGCCTCCAAGAGTGCTATTCGGGCTCAGGAAGCCAAACACGCTAAAGCAGAGCGCTCGAAAGTTCGCTACGAAAACCGTCAGGCTCGTCTGGCACGAGAGCAGGCTGAAAAAGAAGCCAAACGCAAGGCTAATGCCGAACGTGCTGCCAGGTTGAAAGCCGGGAAGGCCGCATCAGGCGATAAGGATTCAGCTGCTGCCCCGGATCCCGTTCAGGCAGCTATCGAAAGGGCCAGGGCCAAGAAAAAAGCGGCTGCGGGCTCAGCCACTGGCAAACCGGCAAAAACAACCCTGTCTGCTGATCAGAAAGAGCTCAAGATCCAATTATCACTGGCCAATGCTCAGTTGAAGAAAACCCGCAGAGCCCTCACCAGGGCTCAAGAGCAGGGAGAAGGCGACATTGACAAGCTAAATGCTGATATCAACATGCTGGAAAATCAGGTAGCCAAACTGCAAAAAGATTTTGACGCTGCGGCGGTTAAAAGCATACAACAGCCGTCGGTAAAAGTAGAAAAATCCCTTGATGACAATGCTGCCAAAAAGCTGAAGATAGAAACGGCTATGGCTAAAGCAGCATTGAAAAAAGCGGAAAGAGCTTTAGCCAAGGCACTTGAAGAAGGCAGCTCGGAAACCCTGAGCCTGAAAGATGCTGTAGACGAGTGTCGTAAAAAGCTCGAACAACTGCAATCTGAAAAGAATCCGGAAGAACTCTGGCAACAGCCGGTTAATGCTCATTTGATCAACAGTCGGAATTTACGATGACCCTGGTAAGGCAGACATCCCCCCATGCCCGCAGCCCCAACAGCACGCAGCAGATCATGAAATGGGTGCTACTGGCAGCCGTGCCGGGTCTGGCCATGCAGACAGTCTTTTTTGGCTGGGGAACATTGATCAACTTGGTCTGGTGTGTACTGATTGCACTGGGCTCAGAAGCTCTGGTACTAAAAATACGACGACGCCCCATTAACTTTTACCTCTCTGACGCTTCCGCCATTGTCACCGCCGTGTTGCTGGCTCTGGCACTGCCTCCTCTCTCACCATGGTGGCTAACCCTGATTGGGACCTCCTTTGCCATTATTATTGGCAAGCAGCTCTATGGCGGGCTGGGTAACAATCCATTCAACCCGGCCATGCTGGGGTATGTACTGCTGCTGATTTCTTTCCCACAGGAAATGACACAATGGTTGCCCCCGGCAGGGACAGAAGGCCACACGGCTGTAAAAAGCTTCAGCGATGCCCTTTGCACCATTTTCCCACTGTTCGGCCAACCCATTAATGTTGACGCCATCAGTATGGCAACGCCGCTGGACATTGTTCGGGAGAATACCTCCCTGACCATGAAAGAGCTTTGGTCAGACAATCCGGCCCTGCAATATTTTGCCGGTCGGGGATGGCTCTGGATCAACCTTGCCTATCTGCTGGGTGGCCTTTTCCTGATCTACAAAAAGGTTTTCACCTGGCACGCGCCTTTAGGCATGTTAGCCGCCATACTGGTGATGTCTACCCTGTTCTGGGGCGGAACCGGATCAGGCAGCCACGGTTCGCCACTGTTTCACCTATTCAGCGGTGCCACCATGCTGGGCGCTTTTTTCATTATTACCGACCCCGTCAGCAGTGCTACCAGTAACAAGGGCAGGCTGATCTTTGGCGCTGGTATCGGGACTCTTGTCTACGTTATTCGTGTCTGGGGTGGCTATCCGGACGCTGTCGCCTTCGCGACACTGTTAATGAATATGGCAGCCCCGATGATTGATTACTACACCCAGCCCAGAACCTATGGTCATAAGAAGCCAAACAAGGGGCTGCCAACAGCCCTGAGCGACAGAAAGCAGCCCTGAGCGACAGAAAGCAGCCCTGAGCGACAAAAAGCAGCCCTGAGTGAATGAGATGCGAAATGAGTGATTGACGAATGCCCATAGTTAAAGAAAATCAAAATGAGCCAGAACCGTCGTCTAAGCAGAAGAAACCTGCTACCGATCTGGCCAGCAGTATCGTGCGCAACAGTCTGACACTGGGTGTGTTTGCCATTCTCACGGTAGGCCTTATTGCTCTGACGTTTGTTTTTACAGAACAGAAGATTCATGCCCAGGTGCGAGCTTTTGAAGCCAGGGCCCTGAAAGAAATTCTTCCGGACAAGACACACGACAACAACATTCTGGATGCTCGAATTACCATCCCGGCCAATGACTTACTGGCAACCTCTACCGACAAGTATGGCTATGTCGCTTTCGAGGATGGCAAGCCGATTGCTGTCATTCTCCCCGCCATAGCGCCCGACGGCTATGCTGGAAAAATCGAGTTGCTGGTGGGTATTTACGCCGATGGAACACTGGCTGGAGTCAGAGCAATCCAACACAAAGAAACACCCGGACTCGGTGATAAAATAGACACCAAAGTGTCTGACTGGATTTTACAATTCCGGGGTAAGTCGCTTCTGGACCCAGCCCCTGAAGATTGGGGCGTCAAGAAGGAAGGCGGACAGTTTGACCAGTTTACCGGGGCCACGATAACCCCCAGGGCCGTTGTAGGTTCCGTTTATCGAACCCTGAACTATTTTGACTCCCACAGGCAAACGCTCTTTAAACAGGGTGAAGCCGCCAGACGGGATGAAAAAGGAGCAGAAAAAGGAGCAGAACCATGACGGATGATGTTGTTACTGATTCAACGCTGCAGAAAAAATCATTATTTGCCGATCAATCTGCCGCCAGAATTGCCTGGAACGGGCTCTGGGACAACAACCCGGCCCTGGTTCAACTGCTGGGCCTTTGCCCTCTGCTGGGGGTCTCCAGCAGTGTGGTTAACGCCCTGGGACTTGGCATTGCCACCATGCTGGTTGTTATGGGCTCGAACATCGCTGTGTCCCTGATCCGACACCAGGTCACTGATGCAATTCGCCTCCCGGTGTTTGTTATGGTCATTGCCTCTTTTACCACCTGCATAGAATTGTTGATGCAGGCTTATACCTATGAGCTGTATAAGATACTCGGCATTTTCATTCCCCTGATTGTTACCAACTGCATCATTTTAGGGCGTGCAGATGCCTATGCCTCTAAACAGCCGGTGATTCCCGCCGCTTTCGATGGCTTTATGATGGGCGCGGGCTTTGCTGCCATATTGCTGCTGTTGGGAGCACTTCGGGAATTGGTTGGTCAGGGAACTCTCTTCTCGGGTATGGATCTACTGCTGGGCCCTGTCGCCCAAAACTGGACCATTGTCGTTTTCCAGGACTACAAACAGTTTCTGTTCGCCATCCTTCCTCCCGGAGCCTTTGTCTTCATGGGTTTTCTTATTGCTATCAAAAATGTCATCGACAAAAAGCAGGAAGAAGCCCGAAAGGCTCAAGAGCCGTTATCAGAGGTTGGCAGTAAGCGTGTTCGAGTAACTGGTAATATCCGATGAATAAAGAAAAAAGAACCCAGATTTTTACCCGGTTGCGGGACCAGAACCCTAACCCGACAACGGAACTGAATTACTCCTCATCCTTTGAGCTGTTAATCGCCGTGATTCTTTCAGCCCAGGCAACGGATGTTGGCGTTAACAAGGCAACGGATAAATTATTCCCGGTAGCCAATACACCCCGCGCCATTTTTGATCTGGGGGTAGAAGGCCTCAAGGAATACATCAAGACCATTGGCCTGTTCAACGCCAAAGCCGAGAATGTCATCAAAACCTGTAAAATGCTGCTGGAAGAACATAACGGCGAAGTCCCGGATACCCGTGAAGCTCTGGAAGCCCTGCCCGGGGTTGGCAGAAAGACCGCAAACGTGGTACTAAACACCGCATTCAAACAGCCCGCCATGGCTGTGGATACTCATATATTCCGGGTTTCCAATCGCACTGGCATTGCTCCGGGCAAGAATGTTCTGGAAGTAGAAAAAAGGCTGGTCAGACTGATTCCTAAAGAATTCCTTCTGGATGCCCATCACTGGCTCATCCTGCATGGTCGCTACGTCTGCAAGGCCAGAAAACCTCAGTGTGGCAGCTGTATTATTGAAGACTTGTGTGAATTCTCTTCCAAAGAAAAATAAGTAAAAAATCCTTTCAATCCCATACAGGGTCTCGATTGAGCTTTTTTTCTTTGCAAATCACGAATGCCGTCTACGGCAGAATTAATAATAAGTTAAAAATGGCTTTGTAACTGCCTTTCACCACCCAGATCGGGAGGTTGCCCCGATTGGGTTGGTGATTAGCCATTCCAGATTGAAAATGATCTCCTTCTCAACGCTCAAAAGTAGTACGATTCTACCGTCATCGACAGGTCCTTGACCGGCGCAGCAGACGCTATTGTTAAATCGTGAGCTGTTCTGGTCATACCAAAATAGAAAGCCCTTTGTTTTTGACAAGATCCAATAATTTAAGCGACGGTCCATCAGGGCGCTTTTGACCCGTTTCCCATTTCTGCACGGTGGACGGGCTAACATTCAAAAATGCTGCAAAGACAGACTGGCTCACTTTGTATTTAAGGCGCAAACGCTTAATCTGCGTTGGAGCCAACGCCTCTACTGGTGGTAAACATAGTGCATCGAACTTGTGCATGGTCGTGGCATTCATAATGCCAGCGTCATACAAGCCCTTGGCGGTTTCATGCATTGCATCCAGTAAATCACTCATAGGAAATCTCCACTAATTCTCCAGCTTCCAGTGCTTTTTTCAGGTCATCATCTGTATATCCAAGAAATTCCCTGACTAATAATTTGATGGCCTTCGCCTCTTTCGGGTTAATGTTGTTCTGTCTATTTTTTACAAAACCAAAAATAAAAAAAGCACGTTCGCCCATACGTAAAATGAGATGTACGTAAGTCAAGCATTTACATCCGTACATGTACGAAATAAAAAGTATGACATTCAGACAATCTTTTCATGAACTGAAAAGCAATTTTATCTCAAGGTTGATTAGGATGCGGACTCCGAACCAACAATAAAGACCGTGCCCTGAGTTCGGGCATTTTCACGGCAAAGAAACCACCGACCTCTCTCCAGATTTGGACTAACCTGATTTTCCAATAAACATTTTAACGACTGGGAAGCCAGGCCTTGCTATCCAAAAAACCATTGATTTTGACCTTGGTCATCACCTTTTCGGTGCATTACCCTCATGGCCATGCTCAGAAAAGCCATGCTCAGAAAAGTCATGTGTCTTTACTCTTCGCTCTGGCTGTCGGCAAGGCGCTTATCAGTACCCCAAAGCCCTTTATTGAGGTTTTCTTAAAGCCTGACACTCGCTATTGCTTTTCTGCTGCCCCTGACGTCGAGTTTACAGCTTACAGTCAGGCACCCTCTGATGAGGGTTCTGGCACCGAAGACAGCAACACCTGTGATGAAAGCGACAACCGCTCTGAAGAAGACGAAACTGATACCGAAACGGTTGTTCAGTGGGTAAACACGACACCTGATCCTTTTCGAGCATTAAACGAAATCAGTGAAGTTTGTGCGACCCTGAGACTGAAAATGATTGATCAGGAGTCCACTACAGACAGTGAAATAGCCACCTCAACTGCTTGCAGCACCGACCAGGCGAACCATCTGAAAAGGCACAAACAGAGTCACCTGCCTATCGACCAGAGACCCAAAAGATACAAGGTGCACCAGTGTGACCATGAGGGCTGCAATTACAGCACCGACCACAGGGGCAGCCTGAACAGACACAAACAGATCCATCTGCCTGCCGACCAGAGACCCATAAGACCCAAAGTGCACCAGTGTGATCATGAGGGCTGCAACTACAGAACCGACTTCAGGAGCAGTCTGAAAAGGCACAAACAGACCCACCTGCCTGCCGACCAGAGACCCGAGGTGCACCGCTGTGACCATGAGGATTGCGACTACAGTTCCAACCAGTCGGGCAATCTGAAAACGCACAAACAGACCCACCTGCCTGCCGACCAGAGACCCAAGGTGCAACAGTGTGACTATAAAGACTGCAACTACAGAACCGACCTGAAAGGCAATCTGAAAACACACAAACAGACCCACCTGCCTGCCGACCAGAGACTCAAGGTGCACCACTGTGACCATGAGGGTTGTGACTACAGTTCCAACCAGGCGGGCAATCTGAAAAGGCACAAACAGATCCACCTGCCTATCGACCAGAGAATTAAGGCGCACCAGTGTGACTATGAGGGCTGCGACTACAGCACCGACCGGGCAAGTAATCTAAAAACGCACAAACAGACCCACCCGCCTGCCGACCAGAGGCTCAAGAGAAAAGCGTCTGACCAGCGGCCATCTAACCAGAAAAGAAAGAAGGGTGACAAAGAATGATCTGCCTCCCAACCTACCTCAAGGAAATTTCCGACCCTAGGAGCCTGACCGAGAATAGCTGCCCTACTGCGGCGACAGCAAATTGGTCTAAAAATCCGCTTTTGTTCGTCAAATAGCTAGCTATTCTCCTCACAAAACCGAATTTTTATCCTCAATTTTCTGCCGTCCTCGCTACGGGCGCCATTCTCGGTCAGGCTCCTAGAAAACCGCTATCGACTACTTACCCCGTCCGTCCTGGACTTGCCGAAAAATGATGGCATCACATTTTGACAAGTTCTGGACGGACTTTGTGGGCGCAGAACGCTTTAGAAACGGCAATAACCTCTGTTAATCCAGGCGGCAATAGCTGCAGAAGTGATAGCAGACAGAACACCAGCATAAGGAATCGCTGAAAAATAACTGCCAGCGGACGTGGTGTTAAGCGGGCACTCTGAGTAACTCGCAGGGTAGTAACCATGATCCCCAATATAGGCCTGAGTGGCGGGTGACAGCATAAACGTTGCAAAGGTTTCAGCTGCTTTGACGCTGTCAGAGTCATTGAGTATCACCATCTCCTGCCTGAGGCGATGAAAATCGTTGTCATGTAACAGTGACACCTCATCATCTTTGGGATAAGGGTGGTCTACGTCATGTGAATCTCTGGAGTGATCATCTTCTTCATGAAACACTAATGAGGCCGGGAGCAGGGCAAATACGTCTGTTTTGTTTACGCTGTTGCTCCAGACATCATGGGCACTGTCTTCGATCTTGATATTCCCCGTTGCATTGAGGGGATAGAACAACCCCGCAGCTTCAAGCAAATCCTCCGCCCTCTTGCCATAGGGAGAGTCCTTGGGATCCGGGATGTAAACTTCCTGACGATGCTTGTCAATAAAGTCACCCAGCTCCTTCACTGTGATAGTCTCTTTTCCATGACTGTGACCATGATCTTCGGTCTGGTTACCCATCTTGTGCAAAAACGCAAGCCGACCAAACGCATAGGTTTGCCGTGATTTCGGTTTGGCTTTGTCCACCCGTTCCAGCGTAGCCGGGTGGGTTTCATCGGCGCTGAGAAAGACATCAAACTTCTCGCCACCCATAATACGCTCAAACAAGTCGTCACTTGCGCCTTTGACAAGCGTAACCTCAATATCCGGATGGAGTTTGTTAAAGGCCTTTTTCAACTCCATGGCTGTCGGGTAAAAGTTGGATGCAACCGCAATTTTCAGCGTGTCTGACAAAGCAACCGGACTGAGAAGTATCAGAGCCAGAGAGAAAAATGTCGAGCAACAGACTTTTCCAAAGTCACGTTGTCGTATATTAAGCTGCCTGAAGTTCCGATACTCTCTACGGGTCCATTTCAAGCAGTCAGATAAAGTAGGCATTGAAGTAATCATAAAATCTGTATGTTTACTGGTAGTTGGGAACGTCAGTATAGACACTATTCATAATTTGCGAGTTCCACGTTCCATCCTCAGGCAATTTAAGTGATACACTCCTCTTTCAAAGTGTAAAAACTGCAAACAATAGAACAGACAAACCACACATGACCCCTACCATTGAACTCGCCATAAATCTGATTCAGCGTCCCTCCATCACCCCTGAAGATGAAGGCTGTCAGGACCTGATGATCAGCCGTCTGGAACCCTTGGGCTTCAAAGTAGAGAAATTGCGGTTTGGTGAAGTGGAAAACATCTGGCTGCGCAGGGGAGACTCTGCTCCGGTGCTGGCCTTTGCCGGTCATACCGACGTTGTTCCCACCGGTTCTGTGGAACAGTGGGATAACCCTCCCTTTTCTCCTTTTGTCGATGAAAACGGTATGTTGCAGGGACGGGGGGCAGCCGATATGAAAGGCAGCCTGGCCGCCATGGTCACGGCCTGCGAGGCTTTTGTTGCCGACAACCCTGACCATAAAGGCTCGATTGCTTTCCTGATCACCAGCGATGAAGAAGGCCCGGCCAGGCATGGCACCGTAAAAGTCATTGAACACCTGGAGGCTCGTCACGAAAAGATAGACTGGTGTATCGTCGGTGAACCCTCCAGCACCCATCAGGTGGGCGATATCATCAAGAACGGACGCCGTGGTTCAATGCACGGCCAGCTGGTGATACATGGCATCCAGGGGCATGTTGCCTACCCGCACCTGGCCAGAAACCCGGTTCATGAAGTGGCACTGGCGCTATCAGAATTGACCGGCGAAGAATGGGATCAGGGCAATGAATTCTTCCCACCCACCAGTTTCCAGATCTGGCATATTCATGCCGGAGAAGGTGCCAGCAATGTGATTCCCGGTCGCTGCGAAGTCAACTTTAACTTCCGCTTCTCTCCTGAAGTCACGGATAAGGTACTTCAGGAAAGAGTGCTGGCCATTCTGGATCGGCATCACCTTCAATATGATCTTGAATGGCATGTCAGCGGCCAGCCATTCCTGACCCGCCCCGGCATACTGGTTAATGCCGCCAAAGCATCCATCAAAGCTGAAACTGGCATCGATTCTGAGCTATCCACCTCTGGCGGTACTTCTGATGGCCGGTTTATCGCGCCAACCGGTGCCCAGGTGGTTGAGCTGGGACCGGTCAATGCCACCATCCATAAAGTGAATGAATGCATCAGAGCCAGTGACCTTGACGATCTCAGCCGGATTTACCAGGGTATCCTGACACGACTACTGACGTAAACTCATACTCCATTTTATAAGACAATAGCCTTTTATGAATAACGTTGAAGATCTGGAAATTTATGCCAAAGACCTGAGCCTGGACATGATCCGGAAATGGCTCAAGGCTCATTTTGATACCGTGGAAGTCCTGGGCAGCGGTAACAAAGTCCACGACTTTCTGGCACATGGCCAGCAAGCTTCAGCGCCGGTCATGGTTGTTGAGGGAGCGGTTGGCAAGGTCTGGACCAGCATCTGGTTCAAAACCAACAAGACCCCCTGGCGTGATGATATGGCCTGCGCCAGAAGCCTGAACCAGTTTGCCAAATGCCGGGTAAGGGCCAATGCCGCCCCCTGGTCAGACGGTGAAGATATGGATGAATGGTGGCAGCTTACGGAATCAGGCGAAGAGAGCACAGTCTCCTGGCCTAATGCTCTTTAAGAACAAACCCTGATGGGCACGCTCTTAATCTGAGAACCTTAATCTGAGAAATATACACTTTCCTCTTTGCGCCGCAGCCTCGATTCAAGCTAGAATCCACCGATAGCCATTTACCCTCTTGATTTCAGGCCGCGGCCAGCCCCATGCACAAACCCAATACTCTCAGTCGCTTTTTGTTTCATAGCTTGAGAAAGCTGTTATTCACCTGGGTTAGAACAACGGTTCATAACAACACTGCAGAAAGCCTTGAGATTCAGCCAGACAAGCCTGTCTGCTATGTCCTTCGTAACCGCTCCCTGTCTGATTTGATGGTGGTTGAGCACGAGTGTCGAAAAGCCGGTCTACCAAGACCCTATGCGTTTATTCACAAGGATCGCAAGAGCGGTGACCAGGCTTATTTTTATCTGACTCAGCAGCGGGGGGTTCTGCTTCAGCGCGAGCACCCGGAAACCGCCGATACACTGGCAAACCTGCTCAGGGAAACCGAGGCGCATCCTGACCAGGACGTGCAGCTGGTGCCGGTCAGTATTTTCTGGGGACGGGCTCCAGATAAAGAACAGTCTGCCCTGAAACTCCTGCTTGACTGGAACTTCAGCCTTGGGGGCCGCTTCAGCAAGTTTATGGCCATTCTGCTGCATGGCAGGCAAACCCTGGTTCACTTTAATCCCGCCATGTCCCTCAGAGACATGGTGGACGAAGGCCAGGAACATCCCCGCACCCTCCGCAAAGTGGGTCGGATTCTCAGGGTACACTTTCGTCAGCTCAGAGAGTCTGTCATTGGTCCTGACCTCTCTCACCGAAGGATACTGGTCAATGGCCTGATCCATACGCCACAGATTCGCAAAGCCATAGAGGCCGAGGCCGCGGCCCGGGAGATCACTCTGGTCGAGGCCGAGAACAAGGCCCGGCAGTACGCCAACGAGATCGCTTCTGACTACTCTTATCCGGTGCTCAGATTCCTGGACATTCTGCTGACCTGGTTCTGGAACAAACTCTACGATGGCCTGTCGATCAATAACATTGAACCGATCAAGGCGCTTTCCCAGAAACACAGTATTGTTTATGTACCCTGCCACCGCAGCCATATCGACTACCTGCTGCTTTCCTATGCCCTTTACTATGAGGGACTGACACCTCCCCATATTGCCGCTGGTATCAACCTGAATATGCCCGTCGTCGGCACTATCCTGCGCAAGGGTGGCGCTTTCTTTATGAGAAGAACCTTTAGAGGCAATCCTCTCTACAGCGCCGTCTTCCATGAATACATGTATACCCTGTCCAGTCGTGGATTCCCCATTGAATATTTTGTTGAGGGTGGTCGCTCCAGAACCGGTCGAACCCTGACCCCGAAAACCGGTATGCTCTCCATCAGCCTGAGAAGCTACCTGAAAGATAACCGTAAGCCGGTACTGTTTGTGCCGGTTTATATCGGTTATGAGAAATTGCTGGAAGTCAGCACCTACATGGGTGAGCTGCGAGGTAAGAGCAAGAAAAAAGAGTCCCCGCTGGACGTCGTTCGCACACTGGCAGCCCTGAAGAATCAGTTTGGCAAAGCCTGGATCAACTTTGGCAATCCCATCTGCATGGGTGAATTCCTGGATAAAGAAGCACCTCAGTGGCAGCAGGAACCCGCTGAAGGCTTTAAACCAGAGTGGCTAAAGAAAGCCACTAACACGCTGGCTTTTAATATTGCCAGCGAGATCAACTCAGCAGCCGTGATCAACCCGGTTAACCTGGTGTCTATGGCCCTGCTTTCAACACCGCGTCATGCTTTGGGTGAACAGGAGCTGATACTGCTGATAGAGACTTACCAGCGACTCCTCAAAAAATCTCCCTACAGTGACAAAACGGTCATTACCGATATGGATGGCCACAGCGTCATCCGCCATGTAGAGAACCTGGATGTGCTCAATAAATTCAGCGATTCCCTGGGGGATGTTTACAGTCTTGACGAAAAGACAGCGGTCAAGATGACCTATTACCGGAATAACGTGCTGCATATGTTTGCCGTACCTTCCCTGCTCAGCTGCCTGTTTATTAACAACAGCGCCATGACCCAGAGGGAAATCTTCCGGGTTTGCTCCATCCTGTACCCTTACCTGAAATCTGAGCTCTTTCTCAAATGGAGTGAGCGAGGCTTCCTGAAAGTAGTTGCTCAATGGCTGGAGACATTGGAGAGTGAAGGCCTGATTATCAGTGACCGTGAAGGCTATTACCGCCAACCTGAGTACAGCTCAGTACAGTTTGTTACACTGACAGCACTTTCCCGCGCCATAGCACAGACGCTTGAGCGTTTCTTTATGGTCATCAGTCTGCTGATCAGCAATGACAGTGGCAACATTGAGCAGGAAACCCTGGAAAACCAGAGCCGGGACCTGGCACAGAGGTTGTCGATTATCCACGGATTAAATGCCCCTGAGTTTTTTGACAAGACTCTGTTCAAAAACTTTATCGAACAATTACGGCTTAATAATGTGGTAGAAATCACCCAGACCAACAAGCTCAACTTTGGCGATGAAGTGAAAATGGTCGCCGATGAAGCCTTTAAGGTGCTGACCAGCGAAGTCCGCCACAGCATACTGCAAACCACCAGTACGCAGCCTGCTCCTATTGAGGAGCATTAACTCAGCACATCCTATTCGTACAACCCCCTCGTTCCCACGCTCCTGCGTGAGAACGAGGAAAAGATGACACCGTTAACACTCAAACGCTTTCAAAGCATGAATATCATACCTGCAAGCCTTCCCCTCCAGTTTGTAGGTAGGCGAAGCATTACCCAGCTCCGGAGCCAGCCGGGGCCTTTTGATCACAACCCGGTATCGGGCCAGTTTCAGGGCAGGCTCAAGCAGCTCATCGGCATCAGAATCAGCTGACAATAGCTCCTGAAAGATTTTCATTTCCTTTTTGACTTGTGCCGATTTCTCCTTGTGCGGAAACATGGGGTCGAGATAAACCACATCAAACTGTTTTCCGGCGGACAGGCTTGATTCCATAGAACGACGACTGTCTTCTTTGATCAGCTGCATACGTCCGGCAATCTCTGAGACTTCCAGATCTGCCATCGCTCTTCTGATACCGTCTTCCAGCAGAGCGGCAATGACAGGAGAGCGTTCGATGATAGTCACCCTGCAACCCAGCGAGGCCAGCACAAACGCATCCCGACCCAGCCCTCCGGTGGCATCCAGCACATGAGGTTTAGCGCCTTTATTCAAACCCACGGCTTTGGCTATATCCTGACCTTTACCGCCACCAAACTTTCTTCTATGGCCTGCTTTTCCACCTACGAAGTCAACACTGATGGGCTTTTCTTTGCCACCCGCCCGCTTCAGGGAGAGATGATCCTTTTCAAAGCCCAGAATAAGATAACCTTCCCGACAGTCAGCTGGATGTTCAATGGCAGAAGCTCCAGCCATTGAACAAAGAAGCGTATCAAGATAAGCCTGCTTATCAGGGTCCGGATCATTTTGTACTACGACTGAACAGGCCATTCGCTTTTTGCTCACAACAGTTTAAGTCAGTAAGTCAAAACACCATCACAGCAATCAATACTGCGCCGAGAATAAAGCGGTAGATCACAAAGGGCATCAAGCCGATTCGATTGATAAATGACAGGAAAAAATGCATACAGAACCAGGCACTGACGCCTGCTACCAAAGCACCAGAGAAGAGTACGCCCCAGTCAACCGGCTCGGTTGATTTTACAAGGTCCAGTGTCAGAAGCAGCCCGGCTCCCAGTATCACCGGAATGGACAGTAGAAATGAAAAGCGAGCCGCTGCCTCACGGGTCAAACCGAGCATAAGACCCGCAGTCATGGTAATGCCTGACCGGGAGGTTCCCGGGATCAGGGCGATGGCCTGGGCAAAGCCAATGATCATGGCCTGACGGAAGTTCAACTTTTCAATAGGCTGTATTTTTTTGCCCTTATAGTCAGCCCAACCAAGGAGAGCACCGAAAATCAGGGTAGTCCCTGCAATCACTGCAATACTGCGCATCGCCTCATCCAGACCCATAGACTTCAGGGCGAAACCAAACAACACCGCTGGCAAGGTTGCAAAAATCAGGTACCAACCCAGACGGCTGTTCACCGTTGAGCCTTTACCCGCCAGAGAGCCCAGCCAGTCCACAGCAATTCTGATCAGGTCATGACGAAAATACCCTACAACCGCTATCAATGTGCCAATATGAACTGCCACATCAAAGGCCAGCCCCTGATCCGTCCAGCCCAACAACTGTGCGGGCAATATCAAATGACCCGAACTGGAAATCGGTAGAAATTCTGTCAGCCCCTGCAACAGGGCAAGAACGATTACCTGAAAGCTATCCACGATAGCATCCCCCTTACAAACGAGTTTTATGATCGTTCACTTTTCTTAAGAGCCACTTTATCCCTGAGATAGACAGGTCTAGCCTGTTCAGCCGATACGGCCAGCCCCTGGTTAAAATCAGCCGCCGCCAGAATGGCAATATCTGCCGCCCTGGGATAAGCCTCGGGATAACATTTCACCACTTTTGCTGCCAGCTGGTCTTCGAACTGCCAACCAGTTCCCATTCCCAGCCAGCTCTGCTCTCCACCAAACACTCCACCAGGCAGGACAACCTTCTCGGGGGCAACAACCTGCTCTTCCATCACAGGTTGCATCAGCCCATCTTGTTCCCTGAAGGCTCCCCAGTAAACTTCTCCCATGCGGGCATCAATCGCCGCCAGTACAGCGTTTGCCTGATGCTCTCTAAAACCTTCCTGCGCCAGTGCTCTTAACGTTGACACCTCAACAACCGGTTTTTCGATGGCAAAGGCCAGCCCCTGCACCATGGCAGCCGCTATCCTGAGACCGGTAAAAGCACCGGGTCCACGGCCAAAGGCCAGAGCATCCAGATCAAACCGGCTGATGCCCTGCTTTTGCAATAGATTGTCGACCATTCCCAAAAGCTCACGGCTGTGCCTTCTGGGTAACAGCTGAAAATGCTCAACAATCTCACCCTCCAGATTCAATGCCACTGAACAGGCTTCTGTGGCGCTATCAAGAGCCAGGATTTTCATCAATGTATCTCTTTAGATGGGGGTATTGCATGCAGCCAGACAGCAAGGTTTATCAGGCCAAGGTTTATCAGGCAGGCTTCAGGGCGCTGATCACTTTGCCCTTGATCTCATCAACACTGCCAACACCTTCTACCCGGGTATAGCGAGTCTGACCTTCAGCTGCCTTGTAGAAGCTGACCAGAGGGGCCGTCTGGTCATGGTAAACCCCCAGACGCTTACGAACGGTTTCCTCAGCATCGTCATCACGCTGAATCAGGTCTTCACCGGTTACATCATCTTTACCTTCAACCTTGGGCGGGTTGTAGACAACGTGATAGGTACGGCCACTATCCGGATGAACACGCCTTCCTGCCATGCGCTGAACAATTTCTTCATCTTCAACCGCTATTTCGATCACGTGATCAATGGCGACACCGGCATCACGAAGGGCTTCAGCCTGAGGGATGGTTCTGGGGAAACCATCAAACAGGAAACCTTTGTCGCAGTCGTCTTTGGCAATACGTTCTTTAACCAGTTCAATGATGATTTCATCTGAGACCAGGGACCCGGAATCCATCACCGCTTTTACTTTCAGGCCCAACTCTGTGCCATCCTTGATCGCTGCTCGCAGCATGTCGCCGGTAGAGATCTGGGGAATACCAAACTCTTCCATGATGAACTGGGCTTGCGTACCTTTGCCGGCACCCGGGGCACCCAACAGAATCACTCTCATGAACAGACTCCTGCCTGACAAGGCTCACTGCTTGAGCCTCATTATGACGAATTTAAAAGGCAGAAAGGATATACAGAGAGCCCCTTGGTTACAAGTTGATACAGGAAAATTCTAACCGGTATGCACCCATCATCAGGATAAAGCGGGTGAATAAAATTTCCGCAGCCATTGGCCGATACAGTCATCAGAATATCCATTGTGAAGAGCAGCAGATATGACAAGGCCACATAGAACAAAGACACTGATCATAATGACTATGGCCCTGGTGGCCATGGTTCTGCCAATCAACACTCAGGCACTCCCTAACGCTAAAATCAAGGGCCATCGCTGGTTACTGTCTGCGGTGAAAAACAACCGCCCCCCTTCTGGCTATGTTGACCTGAGTGAATGCCAACTCAGCAGAAACATCAGCGACCTGCCCGCTGACAAGCGCACTTACAGAGTTTCATTTAACGAAAATTTCTCCTACGACCCTGCCGATGGCAGCATCCTCACTATCATGAATATGCTTTACCAAAGAACTCATAACCTGGGTGGAACCCCTGTTCTGATGAGCAGACCGGCCACCGTTATCCTGACCAGCAAACCCCAGAGAGAATCAATCACTTATCAGATCGTCATGACTCATAATGAAAAAACCATGATGCAGCTTTATGAATGCCCCTGGGATAAAGCGGTTTTTCTGTGGAAACCCAGAGCCAGGTTATTCAATTAATCATCAGTTTAACCACATCAACATCTGGCTCCCGGCTTCCGCCCGCCTGGTGGAGCTGCTCCAGATAGGTTTCCCAGTACTGTCCCTGGTTTACGCATAAATCGTAGAGATAACCCCAGTCGTAAATGCCGCTGTCATGACCATCACTAAATTGAATTTTAATGGCATACTGGCCCACTCTTTCTATACCGGTGACCTGAACCCGCTTTTTACCCGTTTGCAGTATCGGATTACCATGCCCCCTGACCTCGGCAGAAGGACTGTGGACACGAAGCATCTCACTACTGAGCTGATACGTCTCGCCCGTGCTGTACTTCAACTCCAGCTGCTGGGATTGCTTGTGAAAGTTCAAAGCTTCGGGGATTTTTTGCTGCATACTGAACATCTCTATTTCGTCTTAAAACGACAGGCTCAGGGGGAGTCTACCTAAAACCAATAAAATACCAAGTGCCTGCCTGACTTGTCCGCATAAAATCACAGGAGACATTAACGCTTTTATTCAGGATAATGGAGAGGTAATTCCTAACCAATAAATACACCTAAGGATTTTATCTCAGGTATGAACAACCTACAGACCCAGAACCACCTATACCACGTCCCTTATCCTGACGATGAAATTGATCTTTTTGAGCTTACCGAGAAACTGTTTGCCCAGAAATGGCTGATTATAGCGATAACTGCAATAGCCACCGTCATTGCTGTGATTGCAGCCTTTAAGCTTCCTGCAAGCTATACGACTGAAGCCGTTTTAAATGAACCTTCTTCTGCTGATATTGCCGTCTGGAACAGTAATGCTTCCTTTATTGCGTCACACAGCGAAGGTAATAGCTCTGAATACCTTTCTACCAGCGCAGCCTATCAGCTGTATCTGAAGTATTTGACCAGCCCTGCTGCAAGACGTTATGCATTCGAGAACTCATCCCTTGCAACTCCTGATGAGACCTCAACACCCGATCAAAAAACGCTTGCAGCTCAATACCAGGCGTTCTCTAATAACTTATCCATTGCAAAAGACAAGAATGATAATCGAACGAATATTCAATACAGCGCTTCAAGCCCTGAAGAATCAGCATCGATCATCAATGAAATTCTTTTGCCTTACGCTCACAATCAGTTCGTAACGAGTCTGTATGAAAACTTTCAAGCACAGGTGAATATAAAGAAAATACAACTAAAAAGTCAGATTAACCATTTGGAGTCCAACTTCATATCCAACAACAGGCTGCGCCAGACTGAACTGAAAGAAGCACTAGCCCAAGCTCAAGCTGCCGGGATTACTGAGCTTCGGACGAATGAAGTAAACGCAACCCTGCTTGATAGCGCCAGTTATTTATTGGGTGAGAAACTTCTGAAGTCAAGAATCGATGCAATCGACAACAGAACTGAGAAGTATCGCTTTTACAGCAGGCCCGATGCAGACAATAGCGCAGACAAGCCTTACATAAGGGGTGTGGCCAGTCGTGTCTACCAGCTAGAACAGTTAGAAAAACTGAACCCGGACTTTGCTACCATCACCCCGGCCAAAATAGAGCAAGCTGCGGTCGTGCCCGCCTCACCCTCTAAACCCAATAAAAAGCTGATCGTTGTTCTAGGGTTTATGCTGGGCCTGATGGCCGGTGTCTTCCTTGCCCTGATCAGAATAGCACTCAAAAACAGAAAAGAGAGACAACAGGCTGCCGACCACAACCCACAGGTGATGGCCGGCCAGTAGATCAGAGAATATAGCGACTCAGATCTTCGTCCTGAACCAGTTCACCCAGATGCTCGTTAACATAAGCAGCATCAATCAGCAGCGGTGCTTCTCTGTATTCCAGAGAGAGGTCCGCTGCACCGTAGGAGACTTCTTCCAGCAAACGTTCCATCACGGTGTGCAGACGACGGGCACCGATATTTTCGGTGTTCTCATTGACCGTCCAGGCCACTTCGGCAATACGGGCAATACCATCCTCTGAAAAAGCGATATTGAGCTCTTCTGTCTTCATCAGGGCTTGATACTGTTCTGTCAGGGAAGCATTTGGCTCAGTCAGAATGCGAACAAAGTCTTTCGTGGTCAGTGCTTTCAACTCAACACGAATCGGTAAACGACCCTGCAGTTCTGGAATCAGATCCGATGGCTTGGCAAGATGGAAGGCACCGGAAGCCATAAACAGAATGTGGTCTGTTTTGATCATGCCGTACTTGGTGGAAACAGTGCAGCCTTCGATCAGTGGCAACAAATCCCGTTGCACGCCTTCACGGGAAACATCAGCATTGCTGCCGGTGGAACGCTTGGCCACCTTGTCAATTTCATCGATAAAGACAATGCCATTCTGTTCAACCGACTCAATCGCTTTGGCTTTGAGTTCGTCCTCATTGACCAGTTTTGCAGCTTCTTCGTCCTGAACCAGTTTTAAAGCATCCTTGACTTTCAGCTTGCGCTTTTTCTGCTTTCCGGCATTCAGGTTTGAGAACATACTCTGCAGCTGGCTGGTCATTTCCTCCATGCCAGGAGGCGCCATAATTTCTACACCCATGGCGGCTTCGCGCACATCGATCTCGATCTCTTTGTCATCCAGCTGGCCTTCACGCAGTTTTTTGCGGAACACCTGGCGGGTGGTATTATCCTGAGACTTTGCCGACTCTTCCGAGAAAGAGCGAGGTGGAGGCAGCAATGCGTCCAGTATCCGCTCTTCTGTTGCGTCAAGAGCACGATCTTTTACTCTCTCAACTTCCTGCTCACGCAGCATTTTTATCGCTGCATCCACCAGATCCCTGACGATAGACTCTACGTCCCGGCCGACATAACCCACTTCTGTAAACTTGGTTGCCTCAACCTTGATAAACGGCGCATTGGCCAGCTTGGCCAGACGACGGGCCACCTCGGTCTTACCGACACCGGTAGGACCAATCATCAGAATATTCTTGGGGGTAATTTCATTTCGCAGCTCTTCATCCAGCTGCATACGGCGCCAGCGGTTGCGAAGAGCAATGGCTACGGCACGCTTGGCATCATCCTGGCCAATAATATGTTTATTCAGTTCGTGAACGATTTCACGAGGGGTCATATTTGACATGTCACAAACTCTGTAAACGAAAGATCAGTAAACTCACCATTTAAACGCTGTCCGCAGGAAGCTCGATAATGACCGAATTCTGCTATACAACCCCTGGTCAGGACTGCTCAATCTTGATTTCTTCGATAACCCGGTTCTGGTTGGTATAGACACAGACATCTGCGGCTATTTCCAGACTTTTCTCAACGATATCTCGCGCGCCCAGGTCGGTATTCTGATAAAGCGCCTTGGCAGCAGACTGGGCAAAGAACCCGCCCGAGCCAATGGCCAGAATACCATCGTCAGTGACCATTACGTCACCATTGCCGGTAATGACCAGAGAGGCTTTGGCATCGGCCACAATCAACATAGCTTCCAGACGCTGTAATGTTCTGTCAGTACGCCATTCTTTGGCCAGTTCGACGGCGGCCTTTTCCAACCGTCCATGATGCTTTTCCAACTGGGCTTCAAAACGCTCGAAAAGAGTAAAGGCGTCGGCTGTACCACCGGCAAAGCCTGCGATCACTTTACCCTTAAACAGGCGACGCACCTTATGGGCGTTGCCTTTGATGACGGCGTTACCCAGTGAAACCTGACCATCACCGCCTACGACCACGCTATCGTTTCGACGAACGGACAGAATGGTGGTGCCACGATACTGTTCCAAGGTGGGCTCCTTTTGGCATTTTGCTTGATTCGTCACTTAATATTGGGGAGGAGACAGAATTATCAAGGGGGCGGCAGGGAAAAACTTTTCATACGGCATTGGCGTCCACGATGGTAACAGGGCTTTAAGCCTTGCCCAGGTACTGGCTTACATCAATCTCCACCAATGCCCAGACCATGCCTTAACCAAAAAGCTGGCTTCACGCCAGCTTTTTGGTTGGGGTTTAGCCTGCTTTTTTTAGAATTTCAGCTACGTTAGTTAAACCACGACTCTTAGCGTGTTGTAATGCACTTACCCCTTGGCTGTCCCTGATATTGGCATCAGCACCATGCTTTAAAAGCTCTTTGACGATCATCTGATAGCTTTCTGTATCTTTACCCAAAACCGCCACTTCCATTAACGCTGTCCAGCCAAGATTGTTAATGTGATTAATATCGACGCGACCATCCTCAACCAATATTTTCACTGTCTCCAGGTAACCTTTTTCGGCAGCTGGGATCAAAGCGGTCCCACCGTAGTAGTTGGTCAGTTCAAAATTGATATCGTGCTTTAGCAGCTCAACCAAGGCTTTGTTTTTGCCTTTAGCTCCTGCCATTAGAAAAGGGGTGTAGTTGATGTCATCGTAGCGAGAGCGCTGATTAAGATCTGCTCCGCGTTTGACGAGCCAGGAAATCATTGCTGGATCATCATTTTCTGTCGCGATATACACGGCAGTTTTGCCATTGCTGGACAATACATTGATGCACTGCTGTGGGTTCTCAAAGGCGTTTAAACTGGCGATATTGCCAGACGACACTCTTTGAAAAAAATCGCTGCAGTCGGTGGCTAACGCTGGCAGGCTAGCCAGCAACATGACTAACGCAAATGATATTCTCATCGTTTCCCCCCTACGATACGTCGCTGTTTATCCTGCACGTTATTACTACTTGTCAAAGCACTTCAGAATAAAGGCATAATCAAACGCGGTATCCTCTATCCATTCGTAACGCTTGCTGGCACCGGCGTGGCCTGCATGCATTTTCATATTGAGAATCAGGGGGTTATCATCGGTTTTCAGCGCCCTGAGTTTGGCCACCATTTTGGTCGGCTCCCAGTAAGTGACCTGCTCGTCGGATATCCCCGAGTTGTAGAGCATGGCCGGATAGTCCTTGGCTTCCACATTGTCATAGGGCGAATAGCCAGAGATGTAATCAAAGTCCGCCTTGCTCGTTATCGGGTTGCCCCACTCTTCCCATTCCGGCGCTGTCAGGGGCAAAGATGCATCACTGATGGTATTGATCACATCGACAAAAGCCACATCGGCCACAACACAGCCAAACAGATCGGGCCTCATGTTAGTGACAGCTCCCATCAGCAATCCCCCTGCACTGCCGCCATTAATCGCAATCTGGCCTTTAGCTGAATAGCCACGTTGAACCAGATGCTCACAGCAATCAATGAAATCGTTAAACGTATTCATTTTGTGCTGCATTTTGCCATTGAGATACCAGTTATACCCTTTGTCATCGCCACCCCTGATATGAGCAATGGCATAGACAAAACCGCGATCAATCAGGCTGAATTTAGGCGACGAAAAACCTGCCGACATACCATAGCCGTAAGAACCGTAGGCATACACCATAGCCTTGTTGCCAGCATCCAGCTTCGTTCCTTTTTTATGGATAATGGTCATTGGCACCTGCTCACCGTCCCGGGCCAGGGCGAACTCTCTCTTTACTTCATAAAGCGAGGCATTAAAGTTGGGAACCTCCTTGCGATAAACTTCTGTCAGAGCGCCATTTTCCAAATTCAGCTCAAACACTGTGTTGGGCGATATGGGTGAATCATAATCGAGCCTGACGACGGTTGCCTGATGATCCCAGTCGCCATAAAAATCCAGACAGTAAGCCTCATCCGGCATTGAGAGAGTTGAAAGGGTTCCGGAATCCATATCCATCACCGCCACTTCATCCAGCACTTTCTGGTTATTTTTGCGTTCAATGATCAGAAAATGGCTATAGAAATGAATACTGCTCAGGCACAGGTCTTTCTGTTCCGGGATAAACAACTGCCAGTTTTCCTGAGCCCACTTTTCCTGAGTCCACTTTTCCTGACCCCACTTATCCTGAGCTACAGTCATTTCAGGAGCTGCTGGACACTTCATGACTTTGAAGTCGTTGGCTCCACCCTGATTGGTCAGAATGTAGAAATCGCCCTTGTAATGCTCCAGAGAGAAAGAGACATCATTTTCACCCACGGCAAACTTTTCAAACTGATCAGAGTCCCGCCCAGCCACATACACGACATGCGTCGAACCACTGTCCAGATGAATCATGAAATACTCACGATCATTGGTTCGGGATAACGATAAAAACATGCTGTCGTATTCTTCCGGCTTGGAAAAGATTAACTGTTTTTCAGCCGTACCTTTATGGATGTTGACTTTATAAACATCACGGCCACGGCCTGACTCATCCCGCTCAACAATGTATAAATGCTCATTGTCGTGCCAGAGAAAAGAGCCGGTGCTGTTGGCAAACTCCCAATCCAGATCCTGCCCCGTCTCGAGATCCCGCACCCGGACAGTCCTTTCCATTGAACCGGTCAGATTGAAGCTGTAGGCAAAATGAGTCTGCTGAAGGTTAGTGCCTGAAGCACCGAAAATATAAAGCTCTTTGCCTTCGGCTTCCTTGTTTATGTCAAAGTAGACTTCTTCGACGGCGTCCCTTGAGCCCCGCCTGCGACAGAGAATCGAGTAGTCCTTGCCTTTTTCTTCTCTTGAGTAATAGAAAAAACCACCTTCCTTGACCGGCCAGGACTCATCATCTTCCTTGATACGGGATAGGACTTCACCGTAAAGGGTTTCTTCAACATCCTTGTAATCTTTCATCCATTCATCTTTATAGGCATTTTCAGACTGGATGTAGTCAAGAACCGCCGGGTTATCAAAATCCAGATCACCGGCGATAAACTTCTGCCAGTTTTTATCTCTCAGCCAATGGTAGTCATCCATCCTCGTGACACCATGTTGAACGATTTCATGAGCTACCTTTGGTGCTACCGGCGCTTTCATACTTATCTCCTGATTCATTGTTCTTCACCCATGGCTGCTTATCATTCGAGAATAACAATGCATCCAGTTATTTCATTTTTAGTAACAGACCATCAATCTTGAAATCAGCCAGCACCTGCTTTGCCTGATCAATACTCTCTGACGTTTCAAAAGGCCCCAGCTGAACCCGGTGCCACAACTCCCCTGCCCCAACGGTTACCTTGACGACTCTGGGTTCCTGTCCTGCCAGGAGCAACTGAGCCTTCAGGCGGTCGGCATCTTTGGCACTTCGGAATGAACCCGCCTGTAACAAATACTTCACACCGGGCTTAGTGGCTGTTTGCACTTGAGACCCGGATGTTGAGGCCGTTTTTTCACGAACCGTTTCTTTAGATGGCGACTGACGTTCAACGGGCTCAGGCAGAATTACTTCCTGCTCGGGCAGTACGGTATAAAAATCAAAGATTGGCTCCGGACTTTCCTTATCGGAGGGAGCCGCTTCAGCACTCTGCGCAGAAGCATTAACAGCAACAGGAGCCGGTGTCAGCTTGATCAGGAAAGCGACAAAAAAGCCAGCCGCAAAACCGGTTACCAGCCACATCCAGCCCGGCAGTTTCGAGCGTTGTTTGGGTTTCTTTTTCGAAGCGGCCTTGCTGGCGCCTCTTTTGGGTGGGGTACGGGTGCTCATAACATCCTTTTCAAAAAGAAGATTTTCACGAACGGAATCATATTACCACGGATATTCTTTGTTACCATGCCGTCACAACCCCTGCCTGGAAATGGTGGCTAATCTCAATAAGTGGACTCATTTCATATTAGGGAAGACAAACGCTACCCCCATAGCCATCACTGATGTATGCTTCGCAGGTTATACTGAGCACCAACCCCTTTAAATCCAGATTCTCGAAAAGCCCCATGATGGAAGCGCATTACCAGCCGCATAAGATTGAAACAGAAGCCCAGAAGTACTGGGAAGAGAACGACAGTTTTGCTGTCACTGAAGAGGCCGGCAAGGAAAAATACTACTGCCTGTCTATGTTCCCCTACCCCAGCGGCCGACTGCACATGGGCCACGTTCGCAACTACACCATTGGCGACGTGGTTTCCCGCTATCAACGTATGCAGGGCAAAAACGTTCTGCAACCTATGGGTTGGGACGCCTTCGGTCTACCGGCAGAAAACGCCGCTATCAAACACAAAACGGCTCCAGCCCCATGGACTTACGAGAACATTGACTACATGAAGGGTCAGCTGAAGCGTCTTGGCTTTGGTTATGACTGGAACCGTGAGCTGGCCACCTGCAAACCGGACTACTACAAATGGGAACAGTGGTTCTTCACCCAGCTGTATGAAAAGGGTCTGGTCTACAAGAAGATGTCCTCTGTAAACTGGTGCCCTAACGACGCTACCGTGCTGGCCAACGAACAGGTAGAGGATGGCCGTTGCTGGCGTTGCGACACCCTGGTGGAGCGTAAAGAACTGCCCCAGTGGTTTGTCAAAATCACCGCTTATGCTGATGAACTGCTGGCAGACCTGGATCAGCTGGAAGACTGGCCCGAACAGGTTAAAGCCATGCAGCGTAACTGGATTGGTCGCTCTGAAGGTGTCCAGATGACCTTCGAAGTGGCTAACCCCGCTGAAGGCTCACCCGAAGCATTCCAGATCTACACCACTCGCCCGGACACGCTGATGGGTGTGACTTACGTGGGCGTTGCTGCCGAGCATCCCATTGCCAAAGCCGCAGCTGCAAACAACCCCGGGCTGGCGACCTTCATTGAAGAATGCAAGTCCCAGGGTGTCACCGAAGCAGAAATGGCCACCATGGAAAAACTGGGTGTCGATACCGGCATTCGCGCCATTCACCCGATAACAGGTAAGGAAGTACCGGTCTGGGCTGCCAACTTCGTACTGATGGATTATGGCACCGGCGCTGTGATGGCCGTGCCCGGTCACGATCAGCGCGACTACGAATTTGCTACCCGTTTTAAACTGCCTGTCGAACAAGTCATTGAGCCTGCAAATGGCGAAGAGTGTGATCTGTCCAAAGCGGCGTTCACTGAAAAAGGCAGACTGATCCATTCCGGGGAATTTGACGGCCTGACCTCTCAGGAAGCCTTCAATGCCATTGCTGACCAACTGATTGCCCAGGGCAAAGGTGAAAAGCAGGTTAACTACCGTCTGCGTGACTGGGGTGTGAGCCGTCAGCGTTACTGGGGCGCTCCGATTCCCATGCGCTACCTGGAAGACGGCACTGAAGTCACTGTCCCTCCTGAAGATCTGCCGGTACTGCTGCCAGAAGAGGTTGAGATGGACGGCGTTCAGTCACCGATCAAAGCCGATCCTGAGTGGGCTAAAACCACTCATAACGGTCAGGCAGCAACCCGTGAAACCGATACCTTCGATACCTTCATGGAATCCAGCTGGTACTACGCCCGCTACTGCTCTCCTCAGACCGACGAGCAAATGCTAAATCCGGCAGCTGCCAACTACTGGCTGCCCGTTGATCAGTACATTGGCGGTATTGAACATGCCGTTATGCACCTGCTCTACTCCCGTTTCTTCCACAAGCTGTTACGTGATGCGGGCCTGGTCGACAGTGACGAGCCTTTTAAAAAATTGCTGTGTCAAGGCATGGTTCTGGCGGATACCTTTTACACGCTGGACGAAAAAGGCCTGAAGCACTGGATTGCACCGAACGATGTAGACTTCGAACTGGACGACAAAGGTCGACTGGTCAAAGCCACTCTGAAAGAAACCGGGGAAGCCGTTGAGCACGCGGGCATGAGCAAAATGTCCAAATCCAAAAACAACGGTATTGACCCACAGGAGCTGATCGACAAATACGGTGCCGACACCATTCGTCTCTACACCATGTTTGCTGCGCCTCCCGAGCAGACCCTGGAATGGTCTGAAAGTGCTGTTGAAGGGGCTCACCGCTTCCTGCGTCGTTTCTGGAAACAGGTTTCCGAACACGTCGCTTCCGGTGATGTACCGGCTCTGGATGGCAAATCTTTGAGCAAGGAACAAAAAGACCTGCGTCGTAAAACTCACGAAACCATCAAAAAGGTTTCCGATGACTGCGAACGTCGCCTGACATTCAATACCGCTATTGCAGCCATCATGGAATTGAACAACGCGATTGCCAGATTCAAGGACACCAGTGACCAGGGCCGCGCCGTTCTTCGTGAAGCCCTGGAAGCCTCCACTCTGATGCTGGCACCTATTGCCCCCCACGCCATGCACAGCGTCTGGAATGCCCTGGGTCATGCCGAACCTGTGGTTCAGACTGGCTGGCCGTCCGTGGATGAGTCGGCCCTGGAAAAAGACGCCATCACCCTGGTGGTTCAGGTCAACGGCAAGGTTCGTGCAAAACTGGATGTTCCAGCCAGCATGGATAAAGAGGCGATTGAAAAGCTGGCCCTTGAACAGGAAAACGTGAGCAAGTTCACTGAAGGGAAGACCGTTCGCAAGGTGATTGTAGTACCGGGAAAACTGGTTAACATTGTTGCCAACTGATCGCCTGGTGTCGGGCTCCTATTAAAAAGGCCAGCAAAAATGCTGGCCTTTTTACTATGGGATTTCATTCAACTGAGGTAATCGACCAGAGTTTTAAAGAGACTGTCACGTTCAATAGGCTTGGTTAAGTAGTCATCCATTCCCTTGGACAAAGCTTTGTTTTTCAACTCATCAATAGCATGAGCACTAAGACCGATAATGGCCTGCTTTTCCACTCCGGCTTCCTGTTCAAACTGACGGATCGCTTCGGTAGCAGAGTACCCGTCCATAACGGGCATTTCACAGTCCATCAAAATCAAATCCCAGCTACCCGGATCGCTCTTGTACTGGTCAAGAGCTTCCTGACCATTTTCTGCAAAGACCGGCACAAGATTGACTTTTTTGAGCAGCTTTTTCAGCACCAGCTGATTGGCGGGATTATCTTCAGCCACCAGCACTTTCTTGTTATCCAGCACACCAGATTCAGCGATTTGAGAAACGTCCATGATTTAACCTGTTTAAAATAATCACCCTACCTTAAGGTTAGCGGTTAGCCCAAAGATTGCATGAATGCACCTGCTACACACCTACTGCTGAAGTGGAGAAATGGATTAAAGATGCAACCAAAGTAATGAAACCTGAAGTGACCAATAGCTCTGCTGGTTGCTTCTACTATTCTTAGGGAACAATGAAAAAACAGCATACAGGGACAGTATGAGCTCGATCGACAAAACCTCAGGTCAAGGGCCACAATGGATTCAGGCTGGGGGAGCCGACAAGGTTTCTAAGAATGGCAGGGTCAGGAAGTTAAGTAAGGTCGTCAATCAAATGCTCCCTCCTGAGGATCAGACGAATCCCAAAATGCGATCCATCCGTGAACGGGGCGTTCGGGTGATCCCCCCAAAGACACCTTCCCAGCCCCGAAGAACTGCACCGCAAGTACCCACTAAGCCGCAGCAAAAAGCCGTTAGCGAGCAAAAAGCCATTAGCGAGCAAAAAGCCATTAGCGAGCAAAAAGCCATTAGCGAGCAAAAAGCCATTAGCGAGCAAAAAGCAAAATCATTGACCAATCGATCCACCAGCAAACCCGCAACACCTTTAACAAACACATCGCCAACAAACACATCGCCGCGGGCTGCTGCTATAAAGGAGGCGACCAACAATCTTCTTGATCATCATCTGGCCAAAATATCATCGGCATCGGACCAAAAGGCAGAATACCGGGACCTGATAGCTACTTTTAAACCCAGCTCCTGTGTTGAAGGAGACGATGCCTTCTCCGAAGTACAGGAAGCCCTCAGGGACGCAGCCAGAAAACTGGGAAGCCCGGAAATTGCAAACGATCCCGCTGCAATAAAAGACCTACAGAAACATTTTTACCGAAAACTGGGAACAGAGGCCGCAAGACTTCTGAATCAAGCCCCCTCGGAAAGAACTGCTAAAAAATCCTCTCCAAAGCCACCTGAGCGCACCAGTTCACTGCCCGGCAATGCCGCCCCCACTGCAAAAAGTACAGAGCCTGCGAATGTGCCAAAAACACCCGTCACACCTTCGGAAAAGATCGAGACAGAACCAACTACCCACATCAGTGAAATTTCTCGACCAATCAGGCCCAGGAAAAAAAGGCAAGCGGCACTGGATGCACCGGCAAAATATATGTCCAAAAGTCTCGCACAGCGCAAGGACACGCCCTGGAAAGAGCAAATGCCAAAGTTTTTCAGCCGTTATTTCAGAGCCATGGCTCTGACGGGGGCTTCTGAAAATAAGGGCATCGATAAAAAATGGTTCAAGCATGATGTGCCTGGCGCGTCACTCTTCAGTAAAAAAAGCAGTGCCTCAAATACCCGGAAAGAACTCAGGAACAGACTGGAAGATATTGCTTTCCAGAAGGGTGAACGCCTCACTGGTTTTTATCGTTTCTTTGATCAACATCAGCTTGGCAGAAACGTGAGAATGGCAGCTGTCAGCCAGATGATGTTACCTCTGTCAGAGCACGGACATCTTGACCCCATGAGCCTGAAGGATCTTGAGCCCAACTCAGGTAAAGAAGTCTCCCAATGGCTGAATCAGCAACTGGATGATATATCCCGGCAGGAATACCAGAATTACACGTCATTGCTGGATGACCTGAAGAACAAAACGGAAGCTAAATACAAGGTACGTATAGACGACACACCTTTTGGTAAGGTGCCCCTGGAAAGCATTACCGAAAAAACCCATGGCCAGGGTGTCTTCAAGGTAGCCCGGGTGAACAGCTTTAAATACACCCTCGACCATTGCACACCCTGGCTAAAATCAGCTCACCCCGTCACCGACAAATTTGCCGAGCTGCGCCTTCTGGACACCAAAAAGCAGGACACTGGCAACAAGCTGGACACTGGCAACAAGCTGGACACTGACAACAAGAACAAGCCAACACTAACAGCCGAGCAACTGGTAGATTTGAACAATATGGCAAAAGGGCTGTTAAGTGAAATGAGCCAGATCAATATGAACAAGGTCCCAAAAAGTGTTCAGGCCACTATCGACACCGAAAAGAAAAGCCTGGAAAAAATCATGTCTAAATATCAGGAGCTGGCCAATCAAAATATCCAGCAACCTGATTGAAAATAGTCTGCCCAGCTTTTCAAGTGCATCTGTATTATTTTGAGAACACTAATGAGAAATAAACAGGAACGGCGTCAGAAATCGGGATCTGACCCACGGTTTTAGCCAGTTCTGTCAGATTTTTAGCTGGAATACCAAATTGTGAAGCTCGAACGATAACCGGCTTGGCACTGGCTACCGACAACAGCTTTCCGCTTTTTACCACATTGACTGAAAATTCCAACGCTTGTGTCTGACCATGCAGGGTTACTTTTGCCGGAACCGTCAGCTGTTGAACTACTGTGTCAGAAGCTAATAAAGAGTTAGAAATTTGTGCAGAGACCTTAACGCTGGGAAATAGCTCCGATTGGAAAAATAGCTGCTGCAAGCGTTCATTTCTTATGCCAATTCCGGTGTCAATGCCAGAGATGGGAATATCCAGAGTTAACTGACCGGTTTCATTAATACTGCCCGTTAGAGAGGATATTGTCGCTGGCTCAATAACGTACTGTAACTTCACCGTAGCGAACGACACTCTTGAGATGTCCCGGTTTAATTCATACTGCGCCGCTTTACTGAGTCCGCAAACCACGAGTAATGGCAGGAATAGCAGAAATTTTTTCATCTTTTTTTCTCTTAAAATGAATCGGTACAGGGTGAAAGCTCAAGGCTTTCTCCTCCAGTATACAAATCAGTACCGAGCTTTTCAGCCATTCAGACAGCCAGTCTAACCATTTACCTGCGAGCATTTTCGCGTAAAGACGGCGATAATATAGACGACGATGAAAGATTATCATCGGTACTGGGTGCAGGAGCTGGCTCCACCCCACACAGGCGCCAGACTTTAATCCGCTTACCTTTATGGCTAATGGTGACGAGATGGCTGCTGTTGGCGCTGAATTCTGCTGATTTGAGGGAATATGAGTGTTTCAGGACAGCTTTACGGTGCCATTCACCATCCGTCCCACAACCAAGGACCAGGACCTTGCCTTCACAATCAATGATCGCTACATGGGAGCCATCGTGGTTGAACTGGCCTGAATAAACTCCGCTTTTTGACCTAATAATCTTGTTTGCCCGCCACTTACCATCGGCGTCACGAGAGATAATAATAGCTTTGCAATCTTTGTCGGGTTCAGATATGTCGTTTCTGGACAGTGTCAAAATATGGCGATTATCAGCACTGAACAGAACAGAACTGAGCTCATCTTGATTAATGGTCAGTCGCTCTGACCAGCTCTTTTGGTCTGCATCAAACCCGTAGACTTTCGCCGAGTGATCATCACTGGCGCTTATTATCGCGAGACTGTTGGGGCTAAATCTGACAGCAGTAACCCGGTCGGTGTGTCGAATGTCCCCATTTCTCTGCCAGAGGTTATTGTTGGGATCAAAACTGCAGATAGCGCCAGTGTGATCGCGACTGGCCGTCACTGCATGACGGCTGTTGGGGCTGAAGTCGGCTAAGCAGATTCTGTCGGAGTGGGCAATTTCAACTTTTTTTGTCCAGCGACCATCGGGGTTAACACTGAAAATCGTTGCGGTTTGACCATATTCACCATTCTGATTCCTGCTGATGGTGAGGATATGCTTGTTATCCGGGCTGAACTTGGCAGAGATGACTTCGTTACTATGTTGCAGGGCGGCTATTGGCAACCATTCGCCATTAGCTGCACGCACATCGATCTTGATGGTGTAATCACTGGCGGTCACTACCATGCTGCTATCGGGGCTGAACTCTGCTGAACACATATACCCGTCATGGGCAATTCTGCCGGTTGGTGCCCAGCAACCCGCCTGGTCTGCTGAATAGATGTACGCATTTTTGCCACAAGCCGTCACTACATGGCAGCTGTCGGGGCTGAAAGAGGTTGATCTGATATCGTCTTCATAGGAATTAGAGAACTGTTCTGCCCAGCAGCTATCACTAATAAGGCTGGTGATTTTTACCATCCGCCAGGCACAGTAGCTCAGTATATGACGGTTATCAGGGCTGAGGGTGGCTTGCCTGAGCCAGCCTTTATGGGGAATAGGGATCTCCAGGCAACCAAAGTTCTTCCCTGCCAGAACATGAATTCTTGCATTGCAATCGCGATAACAGTTGGTCGCCAGATAGCTGGCATCGTGGCTGAGTGTGGCTGTATGGACGTCATAAGACTGACACTTAATGTCTGCTACCAAAACCGGGTGCAAAGCCGGACTGTCAATCATCAGAAGACCCACCCGGTAAAACAGCTCTTGAGGGAACAAGGGTATCTTTTCCTGACTCCGGGCCTCAGAGCCGTCTGCCTCTTCGCTGTCCGACTGGCGACAGAGACGGCTGATCAGTTCTTGATTCCGGGTAAACTGCATCAGCCAGGCTCTCAATTGATGTTTACCGATATTTTTGGCGATCTGTATGAATTGCTGCTGTTGCGATGGCTCAAACTGTTTAAACCATTGCTTGATCTTGTCAGTCAGAACCGATGCGGCTACGCCATTTAAATACCTGCAGGTTGCTCCCACCGCCATGATATCTCTCAGCGATAAATAACCCACAATATGGCTTACAGTTTCTCTTGGCAGTTTCAGGAGTGGAGAGACATCCTGATCAGGAACAACCGCAACACCATTGCTGGTGCAGTTTTCTGACGGATCATGGGTCATGGCAGCCGGAGTACTATAATTGCCGGTTTGGCCAGCAGGTGGAGGTGGGATAGCCATCTTTAAGACTCCTCCAGCGGTGCGTCATTATGATCCTCAAGGTGTTTGTCTACGGTAGAGGGATTGTCAGTGCTTGTGTTTTGATTCTGAGCATCTGGCTCCGGAGGGAATAGAGACTTAACGTCGATAGGGCGTACTTTATACCGGACGAGACCCTTCTGCGCTCTAAAAATGTAACAGGTCTCAGGGCTGGTAAAGGTTACTGTACACTCTCTAAAATCTTCAATCTTGACTGACCTGCTGTCAAAACAACGGGAAGAGCTCTCTATACTAGCCTGTACCAAATAAGTAGGCTCACTGCACTCACCACCATAAGACCGCAATTCGAAAGCCGCACCGATACTTTCCTTAGTTAGCTTGGGATCCATACTCTTATTCCTTTAAGCGAATGATTTATACGTTGTCGAGTTTTAAACATCTGAAACTACCGATTTGACAGATTCCCAAAGAAAAAGTTCATGGGATAACTCACTGAATCAACAGGCATAAACTGACAGGCTGCACTCAGATACCGGAAAAGTGGCCGATATAAGCCACATCCCCAGCAAAACAGAGCCTTGTTTCAGGGTGAAACAGACCGGATGAGACTATGGATAAAGCAGCTGAAGCGATTGATAACATTATGTCAAAAAACACTAATAGCCCTTACCCTGGTTTATCAGACAAAATGACCCGCGCCGAACTCAGCCAGAAACTCAAGAGTGCCGTGGCCCAAGGTCAGACCGAGCTGCTGAATTCTCTTTTCTGCTTCATGATGGTCAATGAATACACCCCCGAACAGATTAATCAGGAGCTGGATTATATTCGCGCTAATAATCCGGCTCTTCACGACTCCCTTATTCGCTGGAGTGAAGAACCCAAGGGTAAAAAGAAGCTGAAGATTGCTGGCAAGGCCGCTTTTATTGGAGTGGTCATTCATTACAACAACGGAAGCTTTGTTGCAGCCATTAAAGCCATAGAGCAGTTCAACGCCTTCGGGGACGCCCCCCATGAATTTACCGAGGCCGTTGATGAGCTTGAAATAGGTTCCTGGCTGGGTTTGCTTAACCATGAACTTGAAAATCAGGTTCCCCTTAAGACCATGATGCGTCAACTTGAAGCCCTCAGGCTGAAACATATCTGGTCAAAAGACCTGGCGCTTTTTGCCATCCCTGTGACCACCGCCTTTTTCCGTGAACAAGCCAGTGAAAAACTGCTTGATGGTGACTTTATCGGAACCTATCGTGATCTGGAACAGGCCCTGAGACTTCCCGAAGAAGATAAGTCTGATACTTACCAAGCCTATGCTGACTGCATTGTCCGACAGGTAAATGACCCTCTGTTCCATTCCCGGGCCAGCAAAGCCGATCTTGAAAAGCTCAACGCCAAGATGGAATACCTCCATGATGTGGATTTCTGGACACCGGAACTGGATATCGGGCGCTTTCATCTCAAGGGGATGATGGGGGAGTTTTAGACTGTCGTTAAGTAGTGCCGCATCATATTTTATGCCCGTTGGCGTAAACGGCGACGTCAATGTTGCCTCTGGTGGCATTGGAGTAAGGACAAATAGTATGTGCTGTTCGTACTAGTTCAAGAGCACTGTCTTCTGGCAAATCCAGAGTCGCTTCCAGTTTAACCTCCAGTGCAAAGCCGCCATTGTCGTTTGAAACCAGATCGACAAAAGCAGTCACTGGAGCCTCTACCACGTTTTTTTCTGCTTGCTTTGCTACGTGGAGTATGGCGTTTGAAAAGCAGGCCGCATAACCTGCTGCGAAGAGTTGTTCCGGGTTGGTTGCCTTTCCGGAACCACCCATGGCTTTTGGATAACTGAGATCCACGCTTAATAAGTTGTCATCAGAAACCACATGTCCATTACGACCTGCAGTGGCTGTTGCTGAAGTTTTGTATAGAGCTGTCATTTTTTCACCTGCATTTAAGTTGTGCGCAATATAAATATATTAACTGGCGTTGCTCGTGTCAAACATATTGTGCACAATATATTTACAGGAGTTTAGGTTCAGTGCCAACAATGAATAATTCGAGTAACGACATGAATGATGACGATATGCTTCGACTTGAAAATCAGGTGTGTTTTCCACTTTACAGTGCGTCGAATGCCATGACTCGGCTCTATCGTCCGATTTTGAAGAAAATCGATTTAACCTATCCGCAATACCTCGTCATGATGGTGCTTTGGGAGAGAGATTCGATACCCGTTAAGGATCTTGGCCACAGGTTGTTTTTAGATACAGGCACTCTGACGCCGTTGCTGAAACGACTGGAAAGCAAAGGGGTTCTGACTCGAACCAAAAGTCAGGTTGATGAGAGAGTCCGAGTCATTTCCCTAACAGGGTCCGGGAAAAAATTAAAGGAAAAAGCGCTTTCGGTGCCTTCTTCCTTGCGGTGCAAGGTCAACCTGAAGTTTGATGAGGCTATGGAGTTAAAACGACTCTGCGAAAAATTAATGGGTGAGCTGGAATAGTCCAACAGGAGTGCTACTCCTGTTTGTGCTTGTTCCTGTGCGGTGCTTTCTTAACCAACGAAATCGCACGACTGTGACAATCTAAAGCACACTCACCACAGCCAGTACTCAGCTCAGTATCCACCTGGGCTTTCTGATTTTTTATCGATGGCAAACACGTCTGGCTCAGCCACCGTTGGAGGTATGCTACTCAGTGTGTTTTCAAGTTCCGGCCAGTTCAGCAATCTTTCCTAAAGCACTCTGGTACTCTTCTGAAAGGTTCAGCTCACTGCACATATTCGCAAAAAAAGGGTCTGTATTTAAAGCTTCTAAAGTTCCTAGCAACACCGCTTTTAATACATTTTCCGGGTTTTCATATTCCTTAAAAGTTTTAAACATGTGCAGAACAGAATCAGTCTTTCCAGATGCGTCCATTGCGGCAAGACAATCACTTGGAGTAGCACTGGCTATTGGATGTTTACTAATCTCCTTCAAATAAACGGCTAATGGCTCAGTGGGATGGGGCTGTCGTTTACTCAACATAGTTGCGTGCATCATACGAATCACTTCAATTCGTCCTTCAACTCCAGAGTCCCCGGAACGTTCTAAAAAACAATCATATTTTTCGCGATCCTTATGTATTTTTTCAGACACGGCGTCATATAAAGACAGAAACTGTCTTGCCACTTGTAGAACGTCTGCAAAAGAGTCATTTGCACAAAAGGACAGCACTAGAGCCAAGAGCAAATATTTAGACTTCACAATAAACCACCTTTGAATCTGCCTCGCTACAATGTAGTCACTGATTTAAAGAAAGCAAAACGCTAAGGCAGCCATACGCCCAGAAACCTGCTTATGCGACCATTTAAATAACATTGCTACTTGCGGCTAAAAGGTGTAATACATAAAAGTCCTTTGTCATCAACCTGACCAAACGGTCAATAACAGCAGAACAAAACATGACCATTCAATCATTCCACCCACCCAAACGAATCCTGATGGGCCCTGGTCCTTCAGATGTTTATCCTCGAATTACAGAGGCCCTGTCCCGCCCCACCATCGGCCATCTTGATCCTGCGTTTGTGCGCATGATGGATGAAGTTAAAGAACTGCTTCAGTACGCCTTCAGAACCCGCAACGCCCTGACACTGCCTATCTCCGCACCCGGATCTGCGGGTATGGAAGCCTGCTTTGTCAATCTGGTGGAACCAGGCGACAAAGTACTGGTATGCATCAACGGTGTCTTTGGTGGCCGTATGAAGGAAAACGTTGAGCGTGCTGGCGGTGAACCCGTCGTTGTTCAGGGTGAGTGGGGCCGTGCTGTTGATGTGGCTGACGTTGAAAAAGCGTTGCAAGCTCACCCGGACAGCAAAATCCTGGCCTTCGTTCATGCCGAAACCTCCACCGGTGCCCGCTCTGATGCAGAAGCACTCTGTCGTTTAGCCAAAGAGCATGGCTGCCTGACGATCGTTGATGCCGTCACCTCATTGGCTGGCTCTGAGCTGGAAGTGGATGCCTGGGGCATTGATGCCATTTATTCGGGCACCCAGAAGTGTCTTTCCTGCGTACCGGGTATTTCCCCGGTGAGCTTCAGTGAAAAAGCCGTGGAGAAAATTGCCAGCCGCAAACACAAAGTTCAGAGCTGGTTCCTGGATATGAACCTGATCATGGGTTACTGGGGCAAAGGCGCTAAACGGGCTTATCACCATACTGCACCGGTTAATGCCATGTACGCCCTGCATGAGGCACTGGTTATTCTGCAGGAAGAAGGTATCGAAAACGCCTGGAGCCGCCACAAGTTTCACCATCAGGCGCTGGCAACCGGTCTGGAAGCCATGGGGCTGGAACTGGTGGTTCCTGAAGATGAACGCCTGAGCCAGCTGAATGCAGTCAGGATTCCCGACGGCATCGACGACGCTCAGGTAAGAAGTGAACTGCTGGCAAAGTACAATCTGGAGATCGGTGCCGGTCTTGGCGATCTGGCTGGCAAGGTCTGGCGGATCGGCCTGATGGGCTGCAGCGCCGATCAGACTCATGTTCTGGGTTGTCTGGGTGCTCTGCAGGCGGTGCTGGGTTCTGATAAAAACGGTGCGGCCGCTGCTCTGGTATTTTATCGCTCACGGAATTGAAGGCGTGGATTTCCTTTATCCACAAAGAGAATTCCAAACCTGAAAAATCCTTCTGCTAATATCGGTGAAACAAATTCATTAGGGTATAAAGCATGTACAAACTTCTGGCAATAATCTTTCTGGCTCTGGTTGTGATCGTCGGCCTGTCCCGAAATTTTGAAATGGCTATTGGTCAGGATTATGCCTACGTCAAAGCGGACTACCCCCGCTTTGCCAACAAAGCCTGGTTTGGCTTTGAGGTAGGAAAAAGAGGTGGGTTGGAAGGTGTTTATTACGACTTTAAAGAAAAAATACAGCAGTAATCAGGTTTCCTTCGTCCGCTGGCTGATGCTGGGTGCTGCGCTTGCAGGCTGCCCGTCTTCTTCTGGATTGTGAGTCAGGAGCCACCCTGAACACAGGGCAAACCAGAACAGGCTATCCAGATGGGCCAGTGGCAGGGTGCCAGTGTCAGCACCCAGGTTTGGCCCTTTGGCTCTGGATGAGCGCAAAAATCCCCGGTCGGTGAAGTTTCCTACCTTTGGGGGCAAGTAGTAACGGTTAAAGCTTCCAATGGGATGATCCGGATAAATCTGGTCAGGAAAACGGCCTGATTTGATATCCTCTACGTAACGGAATGTCGGGTCACACCAATAACCACATTCAAGGGCAGCCCGGCTCAGGGACTCTGCCGGGAACTCCTGACGTATTTTTGCTTTCATCGCCTCCGTACCCATTTTATAGGCACTACCAAACAAATCAGCGGCTATCGTCACCAGTTCTTCCTGCAACTCCTGCATCTGCACGGCGTTTTTAAAATCCAGATTGTCGGTGTCATGGCGAACCCTCAACCAGTTAATCACCAGCCCATAAAAGGCTTTCCCAAGTTCAGTAATCCGCAATTCACCCTGCCGCTCACAATGGCTTGTTAAATAGGATCTGCTCATACCAAAACCGGAGTGCGTTTGTTCGGTAAATGAGCGGATATCAGCCCAGTCTCTCATCCCCACCGGGGCAGGTGCTATGTTTGGATAATCCTGGCCGCTCCACTCTCCCATCGTGCCGGGAACCCCCTGAAATCCAAAAAAAGGGGTCGGCACCCAGGCCCTGCCATCCGCAGCATTATGAAATGAGCTTAATGTGTCCGGTGCCTGAAAATTGCGTTGCCAGAGCAGACCTGCATCGGTTGCAAACAGCCTGAGGCCATGAAACGATGCCTGCATTGAGAGCCCTGTATCATCTTTAGTTTCGTAGGGGTAGCGGTGATACAGGCGGGTATTTTTTTCATCATCAAATACTTGCAGCAGTGCCGAACCATCAGGCTCCAGGGCAATGGCTGTCAGTTTTTTTTCAGCTAATCCACAGGCTTTCAGCTTATCCAGAGCATGGGTCAGACGATAGATGCCCCGTGGTTTCAGCAGTGCGCTTTGAAGGCCCAGAGCATCCTTATGGGTTCGAAAAAAATCCAGTTGTGGCTGCTCCCGGATAAAATCATGCCAGTCTTCTGTGGAGCCCTGTTGATGTTTCAGGAACTTGAAACGGCGGTAGCCTTGAGGTACTTCTGAGCAAGGAAAAGCCAGACTGCGGCCGTACGTAATAACATTCTTGCTGTTGATTAACTCGGCTTCCCAAAGCCTGGAGATTTCCGGAACCGTCTCTTTTGGATGTTTCCTGTCAAATTCAGCCACCTCATGGCGAAAGCGTTCGCAATAAAACCGGTCTGGATCAGGTGCACAGCCACCACCCACCCCAAGCCCAATCAGATGCCATGGATAGTAATGTGCCCCCATATATGACAGGTCGTAGCACCGCTCAATAAACAGTGACTCGCGATCATCAGGTGTTGCTGTCAGATACTCAACAAGTTTTTTCTGCATACCCGGAGTGACAACCCGGAGCACCTGAGCAGAATATTCAACCGGCAGCCCGTTCTGATGAATTAATCGCATTAATGCCAATGCTTGCTGTTCATCCCGCAAAGCATCAGGGTGATCCTCAAAGTAGTTGATCACAGGCTGAAGTAACTCCGCTGCACGGGGCAAGGGTTTATGTCTTAGTTGTCTGGCGTATGGACACTGAGCAGGATGTAAGCTGACCGCTTTAAAAGCAGAGGGCGGCAGGGATTTAAAAAGTTGCAGGAATTCAAAAAACCAGTTCACATTCAAAGGGAATTTCCCTCCTAAATGATCCTGCATACACTCAATAAGATGATCGGCAGTGGTTAGCTTGATCAGCGCACTGCGACGGGCTCTGGCCAGTTGACGGTCTTCCGCTTTGGATAGGGCCACTGATGCCAATTGCGGGCGGTGATGACGGTATAACAGCAGCAGTGGTGTGGCACCGCTGTTGTCCCGTTGGTTGGCTAGAGCCTCAGCGGGTGAAAGAGCCTCAGCGGGTGAAAGAGCCTCAGCGGGTGAAAGAGCCTCAGCGGGTGAAAGAGCCTCAGCGGGTGAAAGAGCCTCAGCGGGTAGATACTGAAACAACTGGTCATAGCGGGGGGTATGAGCATTCAGGTAGGTGTCACTGCAAACACTTCTGTAAAAGTCCACGTTTGGAAGGGCTGTCACCATAAGGTGCAGAATATTACCACCATTATCAAACGTCTGATTAAGAATGGTTGGCAAGGAGCCAGTCGGCAACCGCTTAAACAGTTCCCACTGGCCTAATATAAAGCTGCATGCCAGCAGCTGTTCCCGCTCGGTATCATCCAGTTTTTCCAGTCCTTCCAGAATCAGCTTTTCATGCCTTTGCATATTCACTTCCAGCAAACAAAGCTGCAATCTAAAAAAATCCGAAGCTATCGCAGTAGTGACTGTCTGCTGACACGCCTGAGGGTTGCCGCGCCTGATGCCTGGCGATTCGAAAATAGCTTTTATGAGATACGGTGCTGAACCATCAGACAGTCGCAGAGATACATTGAACTCCCTTAGAAAAGGGTAATCTCTTGCCAGCTCACTCAAAAGTTCTCGGGCAGCCTGCTGTAGCTGCCCCCGGTCCAGGTATTGTACCAATATTTCCATAAAGCCCGGATCAGCATGAAACATCATTGTTTTGGCGAGTTCGCCAAGAATTTTCAGCACAGTTTCATGGGGGGTGTTATCTAAAAGTTGTTTTAATAATTGAGGTGGTATCCGTATTTTAAAGTCCATCAACTCACTCTCAAATCCCAGCCCTAAATCAGCCAGAGTTTGCAGAACGGAAATATTTTCAGGAAGCTTAGGACTCACGACAAGACAATTCATGAGCTTTTGTAAGAACTGCGGTTGGAATTTTTCATTCTTCCCAGAATGGTTCTGACTCATCTTTTTAAGATCACGATGAGCCTTTTCTACCAGTTCTCGCAACATTTTACAGTCATACGGAATATCAATATTACCTAATGCATCCCGAACACGGGATATCCATTCACGACGCTGGTCAGGATTGGCAGCGATGTGTCGCCGCTGTAAGGAGCGACCAGAAGGTCCTTCTGATTGAGTTGTTGTTTTGCTCAAACCCACAGTGGCCGCAAGGGAAGAAGGTTTTGTATGCGGATCAGCCCCACTGGATACGTTCAGGGGAGTCAAGGGAGTAGCACTGGGCATCCGTGGCAACATAATTTATTCCATTAATCACTTGTTTTTGAGAACTCCAAGCTGATAGACCTGCAAAGGTTGATTTGGTTCAATAAATGGAAAATCATCCCCGACCCAAGAGACTCTGGGTGGGATGTGGTAGTCTTTGCCTTTATTACCGTTTATCAGACAGATTATCTATGAGTGATTCCGTAGACCCCAATGAGCTGAACAAGGCCAAACTCAACCTGGAAACCGCAAAAATTGCCTGGGAAGACCTTCAGCGCTACTTTGCTTCCGGTCACCTGCTGGCGGTGGCTCCGGATCTGGATATTGTTGCTGTCGCGCACAGTATCTCCATTGATGATAAAACGACAGTAGAAGCCTGGTTGAATGACAGGAAACTAGGGCCCGTCAGTGATGATCAGGCCAGAAACTGGCATGAGCAAAAGTCAGATTTATGGGCGGTAGTCGTGCGTCCATGGGTGCTCGTTCAGGATAGAAACTGAGTAATATGCTGAAGATTTCCAACGCCGTTACCATTCCCTCCGATGAAATTGAGTTTAATTTTATCCGTGCCCAGGGGGCTGGTGGACAGAACGTTAATAAAGTCTCTTCGGCTGTCCATTTGAGGTTTGATATCAGGGCTTCTTCCCTTCCTGAGTTCTATAAAGAACGGCTATTGGCTTTCAGTGACCAGCGGATTACTGCCGAAGGTATCATTGTCATCAAGGCGCAGTCGTTCAGGACTCAGGAGAAAAATCGTGAGGATGCCCTGAATCGCTTACTGGGCCTAATTCAAAAAGCGACGGCGGTTGCCAAAAAAAGAAAAGCCACCAAACCTACCCGTTCTTCACAGGAAAAACGCATGGATCGAAAGCATCAGCGGGGCAAGACCAAAGCACTGAGAGGTCAGGTCAAGGGCTGGTGAGTTCCCTGAAGAACATCTGCGCATTGCAAGCGGAACTTTATCGCCATCGGGGGGCTCCAAGGCAATTGACCGGTGTGATCGAAAAAATGAGCCAAACAACGGATCTGGTAAAACAGCTCGATTGGCACTCAGCCTACGTGGAGAAAGAGCAAGAGTCACTCGGGCTGAATGAATTGAGACCTGATTTATTTAATTAATTTATCCCGTTTTTTATGCAATGACTTGCAATAAATCTGACTCACCATAGGATGAAGGTTCACAGGTACTGGCAACAAGAGACATGAGATTAATGATAAAACGATTTGCTTCTTTTATGGCCATTATTATGGCCTTCAGCTTCGTCTTTAACGTCCCGGTGGCCGACGCTAAAAAGTTTGGGGGTGGCAAGAGCTTTGGCCGCTCCCATAACACGGCTTCTGCTCCCAAGCAGCCTGCGACGGCTCCTCAGCAGGGCAGCAAGCAGACAGCGGCTCAAAGTTCCCGCAAGGGCATGTTGGGTGGACTGTTAGGTGGCCTGCTGGCAGGTGGATTGATTGCTTCTCTGTTCGGTGGTGCATTCAGTGGTCTGCAGATGATGGATATTCTGATTCTTGCTTTACTGGCTTTTGTGCTCTTCAAGGTATTCCGCAGTATGAATCGTGCCAAAGCCATGGCAGCGGGTCATGGGAGCAACTCGGCTCATTTCACCCCAGAGCAGAATCAGCCATCCCCTTCATTAGGTCAACTGTTTGGTCAGAACAGAGAACAGCAAGACGATAACTTCGGCCAGGCTGCCCAGACAACCCTGCCTCAAACCGGTTTTGGAACCAGTGATGTCCCCATGAATATACCCGAGGGCTTCAACCTGAGTGCTTTCATGAATGGCGCCAGGGACCATTACCGAACCCTTCAGGAAGCCTGGAACAAAAACGACCTGGACACCATACGCGAGTATCTGGACCCTGAACTGTTCTTACAGTTAAAAGCAGAAAGAGCTGCTCTGGATGGTGATCAGCATACCGAGGTGATGTTTGTAGACGCCGAGTTGGGCAGAGCGGATTACAATGACACCGTCGCCGAGATCAGCGTGCGTTTCACCGGTAAGTACCGTGATACCGTTGAAGGGGTTGAAGAAGATATTACGGATATCTGGCACCTGCAGCGCAGTCTCAAGGAGCCCAATGCGCCCTGGCTGATTGTGGGTATTGAAGCCTGATCGAAGCAGGGAGGGGTGTGAACTTTACTGGCGAAAGCCCTCATCGGTCTGGGCGACCCCGTCCAGGCGACCCCGACAAGTCAACATTCCTCCCCGCCGTAAACGACGGGGAGGATGTCAACGACTTGATAATGAATGTATATCAAAGCAATATACAAATATGATTAATATTGCTGGGATCGTTGGCTTCGACTGGGACACTGGTAATTCCAAAAAAAACCAAGAAAAACATAATGTTAGCCAATATGAAGCGGAACAGGTTTTTTTCAATAAGCCTATTTTGCTTTTGTCAGACGAAAAGCATAGCTCTTTGAAATGCAGATATCACGCTTACGGTAAAACTGACGATGGTCGTAAGTTGCATGTAACGTTCACAGTAAGAGATTCTGGACAAAAAATACGTGTAATTTCTGCGAGAGATATGCACAAAAAAGAGAGGAAATTTTACGATGAACAATCTTAAAAAGGTTCCTAAGTTTAAAAACGAAAAGGAAGAACGGGAATTCTGGGACAGTCATGATTCAAGCGAATACTTCGAACTTAGCAAAGCCGTCCCTGTAACATTCCCAAACCTGAAACCGTCAACAAAATCAATCTCATTGAGGTTGCCACAAAGTTTGTTAGAGTCAATTAAGGTGGAAGCCAACAAAAGGGATGTGCCTTATCAATCCCTTATGAAAGTTTGGCTTTCAAGGGCAGTCGAGGAATTTGGAGCTAACTGACAAATGAGATTCGCTCCGATGGGCAGCATCCTGCTTTCCAAGTACCAGAGTGACGAAGGAGACCCTGTAACTGGCGGCAGTGAACTACTCGCCCCTAAAGGAGCGAGCTTCCAATACTAAGCAAGCTACCGGAGTAGTTACCGTTCTTTTCTTTTTTGACGTTTCACTGCGAGCTGCGGAAGAGGGCTTGCCCTTTTCCGACTTACATTTCGCTCCACGTCCTTTAGTCAGCACAGGAATTCCTTTGCCAACCAACTCCGTTCCAGAGTCCATGAAAAACTTAATTGCTCGTTTCTTGATTACGATGCTGGCGTTTCTGTCAGCGTTGTCAAAGTGTCCACATTGACCACAAAGAAACCGTTCTTGTGTCTTGCGGTTGTCGGGGTGAGTGTGACCGCAATCAGCACACTCTTGACTCGTAAAGGGTGCAGGCACTTTGAAGACTGCTTTGCCTGCTCTTGCTGCTTTATATCGGGTGTAGGTTTCCAGGAAGTGCCATCCTACGTTGAGAATGGCTTTGTTCAGTCCGGCTTTTTGTTTCGCCTTGTTGGAGATGAACTTTCCGTTTTGATCTTTTTTTGCTTTTGGCCTGCGGGTCATTTTTGAGGTTTTCAGATCCTCGAAAACAATGACTCTGGCCTTGCTATCGACCATTTTACGGCTGGTCTGGTGGCAGAAATCTTGCCGAATGCTGGCTACTTTCTTGTGCTGCCTGCTAATCCTGTTCTTTGTTTTCTGACGACGGTTAGAGCCTTTGGTTTGGCGAGACAAACGGCGCTGAAACCTCTTTAGGTATCGCTGGCGCTTATCCATGCTCTTTGTCTGGTTTTCTGTAAAGTCGTAAGGCTTAACGCCAGTATGAACAGGTATGACAACACCTCGATCGACGCCAATAACATGCTCTTCCAGCCACTCTTTGGAAGCACCTTTAAGGTATTCCAAATGCTCTTTTTCCGTTGCTGGTTCTTCTGACCCATCGTCATAACAGAAAGAAACGGAGTACTGACCAGCTTCTTTTCTAATGTAAATGGATTTTGGTTCGTTGAATGGGCGATGAGTTTTAAACGACAAATAACCAATATTGTTGGTCTTTGTACCAATGAAAAGACGGGTTACACCATCTTCACAGATATCGAACCGGAACACTTCATTGGTGAGATAAATGCTGCCCTTGTCGGATTTTGGCTTTTTCTTTGGCTTACCGCACTGGCCATTAATGTGTTTTTGGTAGGTCTTATACCAGTTGGTAGCCGAGTTTCTGATTATCTGACTGGGACAATCGGATAACCAGGGTGATAACTCTTCGCTTTTGAATTGGGCTGCCTTTGTGTCAATAGGAGCATACGTACCTATGGGGCAGTATTTTTTTGCGTAAGTGCTGTAATAGCGATGTTCATCACATTTCGCATTCCAGATAAACCGAGCGCAACCCATCCACTGAGACAGAACCAACTTTTGCTGATCTGTTGGATTGGCTTTGAGTCGGATACCTTGCAGCATTACATAACCTGTTGAATTGAATGGCTTCATGCTAGTCTGGCTAGAAATATCTGTCAAATATGAGGTTTTTATGTACGAATGGAGATCGGGTAGATCATGTGTATTTAGGAATAACGTACATCTAGTATTTGTTACTAAATACCGTAGAAACGAGTTCAGCAGGGAAATGGTAGGCAAGCCAAAGGGAAAGTCGTCTTATACATTAAGGCATGAATACTGGGAGCGCATAAAGCCGATGTTATGGGGGAAACACTTCTGGAGAAAGCCAGAGAACACCGCCTTCAGAAAAGTCTGTTAAAACTTCTAAGCGACTGTCACAGCAAGGCTAACGCCTTGCGCTGGCTAGACCCGCCCCTGAAGGCTGTCTCTTAGTCACAAATTCTATACTTGGCTTATCCTCTCTGAGATGAGTCAAGATCATGCTTCCACTACCTCCTCAACAATGGGCTGAACGTACTTTCGAGTGCGCAGAATTAGGTGATAAACGTCGTACAAAGAGACTAACCCGTGTAGCCATTGAACTAGCTGCCCACACGGGCTCATCTTTAGCCTCCTCGTGTGAAGGCGACCTTGCAGTGGTTGAGGGTGCCTATCGACTTATTGGAAATGAAGCTGGCAAGCGGAGCGCCCGTAAACAGCGACCTTACGAAGAAAAAGAAAGTTTTAAATGGCAGCAGTCTTCTGAAAACATCAAGCACAGATTGGGTGCCCAAATGACCAAGGTAGTTAGTGTCTGCGATCGTGAAGCGGATGTTTATGAATATATCCAGTACAAGCTGACTCACGACCAGAGGTTTGTTGTCAGGGCAACACAAAACCGAATTTTGATTGACCATGACCAACTTCTTTTTGATGCCCTGTCGGAAGAGCCAGCCTTGGGAACTTATACGATTAAAGTGCCTCAGCGTGGAGGGCAAAGTGCACGTAAAGCACGCAAAGCAACTCTGGAAGTGAAGAAGAAAACCGTTACGATTCAATCACCCCAAAGACCGGGTGGGCGTTTGGCTCCAATAACTGTCAACATTCTGATTGCGGAAGAAATCAATAATGACACTGAGGATCGGTTGCGCTGGATTTTATTGACTTCAGAGTCAGTGGAAACACTTGAAGACTGTCGTACAGTTCTGAGATTTTATGCGTTGCGTTGGCGTATTGAAGAGCTCCATAAAGCGTGCATTTTCACGGCAAAGAAACCTCTAACATTTCCCTGAATTTTGACTAACCTGATTTTCCAATAAATAGTTCATCAACTGGGAACTCAGGACTTGCTATCCAAAAAACCATTGATTTTGACCCTGGGCATTGCTTTTTCTGTGCACTGCTCCAATGGCCACGCTCAGGAAAACAGGTTGTCTTTGCTCTTCACTCTGGCTGTTGGCAAGGCGCTTATTGAATGGTACCGCTTCGACATGCCACGGCTTTGCTTCGATGATGACATCCTCTTAAAGCCAGACACTCGCTATTGCTTTTCTCCTGACTCTGGCGTCAAAGCCAAGACTTACAGCCGGGCAACCTCTGATGATAGTGCCGACAGCGAAGACAGTGACAGCGAAGACAGTGACAGCGAAGACAGTGACAGCGAAGACAGTGACAGCGAAGACAGTGACAGCGAAGACAGTGACAGCGAAGACAGTGACAGCGAAGACAGTGACAGCGAAGACAGTGACAGCGAAGACAGTGGCAGTGAAGACAGAAGCACCTCTGATGAAAACAGCGACAGCAGTCCTGAAGAAGACGAAACTGGTACCGAAACGGATGTCCAGTGTGTAAACACGACACCGGACCCTTTTCAAGCATTAAAAGAATTCAGTCAGTATTGTGCGACTCTGAAACTGAAAAGGATTAATGAGGAGTCCACTTCAGACAGTGAAATAGCCACTGGGTCAGAGGCGACTCACCCGCCTGCCGACCAGAGATACAAGAAAACCGAGGTGCACCAGTGTGACCATCAGGGCTGCGACTTCAAAACCGACCACAGCAGCAGTCTGAAAAGACACAAAAAGATCCACCTGCCGCCCCACCAGAGACCCAGAAGACTCAAGATGCACCGGTGTGACCATGAGGGCTGCAACTACGGCACCCACTGGACAGGCAATCTGAAACATCACAAACAGACCCACCTGCCTGCTGACCAGAGACCCATGAGACCCAAGGTGCACCAGTGTGACCATGAGAGCTGCAACTACAGAACCAGCTACAGGGGCAGTCTGACAAGGCACAAACAGATCCACCTGCCTGCTGACCAGAGACTCAAGGTGCACCAGTGTGACCATGAGGGCTGCAACTACAGCACTGGCTACAAAAACCACCTGCAAAGGCACAAACAGACCCACCTGCCTGCCAACCAGAAACCCAAGAAACCTAAGGTGCACCAGTGTGACCATGAGGGCTGCAACTACAGCACCGGCTACAAAAGCCATCTGCAAAGGCACAAACAGACCCACCTGCCTGCCGACGAGAGACTCAAGAGACCCAAAAGGAAAGCGTATGGTATGCCGCCATCTAACAAGAAAAGAAAGAAGGGTGATAAAGAATGATCCACCTCACAACCTATATCAAAGAAACCTCCAGCCTCTTTCCAGATTTTTACTAACCTGAATTTCTAATAAACAGTTCAACAACTGGGAAGCCAGACTTTGCTATCCAAAAAACCATTGATTTTAACTCTGGCCATTGCTTTTTCTGTACACTGCTCTAAAGGCCACGCTCAGGAAAACAGATTGTCTTTGCTCTTCGCTCTGACTGACGGCAAGGCGCTTATTGAACGGTACCACTTAGACATGCCAAGGGTTTGCTTCGATGATCCCATCCTCTTAAAGCCAGACACTCGCTATTGCTTTTCTCCAGACTCTGGCGTCGAAACCAAGACTTACAGCCGGGCAATCTCTGATGATATTGCCGATAGCGAAGACAGTGACAGCGAAGACAGTGACAGTGAAGACAACGGCGCCTCTGATCAAAACAGCAACAGCAGTTCTGAAGAAGACGAAACTGATACCGAAACGGATGTTCAGTGTGTAAACACGACAGGTGATCCTTTTCGGGCATTAAACGAAATCAGTGAGTATTGTGCGACCCTGAGACTAAAAATGATGAATCAGGAATCCATTTCAGACAGTGAAATAGCCACTGAGTTACACAAACAGACCCATCTGCCTGCCGACCAGAGACCAAAAAGACTTAAGGTGTATCAGTGTAACCACGAGGGCTGCAACTACAGCACTGACTACACGAAAGATCTGAAAAAGCACAAATGGATCCACCTGCCTGCTGACCAGAGACTCAAGGTGCACCAGTGTGACCATGAGGGCTGCAACTACAAAACCGACTTCAAGGGCAGTCTGAAAAAGCACAAACAGACCCACCTGCCCGCCGACCAGAGACCCAAAGTGCACCGGTGTGACCATGAGGACTGCAACTACAAAACCGACTACAAGGGCGATCTGAAAAAGCACAAACAGACCCACCTGCCTGCCGACCAGAGAACCTGGCCGCACCAGTGTGACCATGAAGGCTGTGACTACAGCACCGACCATGTGGGCTATCTGAAAACGCACAAAAAGACCCATCTACCTGCCAACCAGAGAACCTGGCTGCACCAGTGTGACCATGAGGGCTGCAACTACAAAACCGACTTGAGGGACAGTCTGAAAAAGCACAAACAGACCCACCTGCCTGCCGACCAGAGAGCCAAGGTGCGCCGGTGTGACCATGAGGGCTGCAACTACAGCACCGATCGGGCGAGCAATCTGAAAAGGCACAAACAGAGCCACCTGCCTACCGACCAGAGAACCAAGGCGCGCCGGTGTGACCATGAGGGCTGCAACTACAGCACCGATCGGGCGAGCAGTCTGAAAAGGCACAAACAGAGCCACCTGCCTACCGGCCAGAGAACCAAAAGAAAAGCGTATGACCAGCCGCCATATAACCGAAAAAGGAAGAAGGGTGGTAAAGAATGATCCATCTTCCAGCTCAGTGTCGGTTGAAGCGCTTTATGCTTCAACTCTTGATTAAAACCGCAACGAGCGCAACACTCGCTGTTATGGCTAAGGCTCAAGCTACCTTGTCAAACACTTAAGAAAGACATTTCTGGCACCGTTGATGTCACGATCAACGGTGAAACCTTCTCCCTTAATAACTTTGGAAGAACCTAATTTTTCGTCAATGGTCCCGTTCCATGATCGAGTCTTGGATGTATAGGCTTCGTTGCAATCAACCACATGCTTTCCATACTTTTTTGCGTACCACTTAAGCCGCTTTTTGAATTGGTAGTGGTTGAGGTCAAGCATCTGGCGGCAGGTGTTACGGCGTATGGTGCGAACCTTCTTATTTTTGCGTGTGACCATACCTCTTGTCTCAAAGGTTGGCAAAAATACAACGTCGTAGTTCGACACCAGCTCGAACGCCAGCCGGTTATGCAGATCAAGAACAATGTCATCCTTTTTGCATTTCAGCCGGTCAATTTCCCTGTTGAAATGAGTAATCCGATCTCTTGCCCACTGGGGCATATCGGGGAACTCAACGCCCTTCTGCGTGTTCAGGATTTTTTGCTTTTGACTGACCAAGCTGTCCACTTGTTTCATCAGTGGGAACAGCTTTGTTTTTGCAACGTTATCACCCGCTATCAACGCCTCTTTTTCGCTGTAGCAAGTGGCAAAGGTGCGAACTCCGGGGTCAACTCCAACGCATCTAACCTTCCCTTGGATTTCGGGATTTAGCTCAATATGTTGTTGAACCTGAACGAACCAGCGACCTTTGTCGTAGGTTATGACACAAGATTTACCCATCGCTTCTGCTGGCACATCTTCTGTCAGGTGAATCTTGCCAAGAGCGTCTACGCAGGGATTTAATCCCTTTGGGAAACGGTCAATAGAGAATGAGTGCCTGCTACCTTTGCGGCTTTTGAAATGGATTTCTGCAAAGCCCTCTTTAGCTCCCTTGAGCTTCTTGTTGTGCTCGCAGACCGCTTTGAATTTAGTCGCTGCCTCCAGTGTTCCGTTATCAGAAACAATCGAGTTATAAGCCCTGCCACTTTCTTTGTGCTCTTGCTTCACTTGAGCTTTAATGGCAGGTCGCATGTTGATGAGTTTTCCGCTGGCATCTTTATAGTCATCGTTACGGAAACGCTCAACAGCAAGGTTGTACGACCTGCGATAGAGCATCAGGGCATCGTGATAGGCTTGCTCATTCTCTGGGTAAAACCTGATCTTTTTTGACGCTATTATCTTTGCGTCTTTTAGCAGATCGCTTCCCGTAGTGGCTATTGCAGAATGAGGTAATGAAACCGATAAGCTCTTGGGTGTCGAATGACTCACTGGCGTTATCCGGGTCATCCAAAACCTCGATGTGTCCTCCCGATAATTCAACAAGCCATTTGATGAGTTCAAACCCTGATCGGGCAAGGCGATCTTTTGTGGCAACCACAATATGGGTTGGATTTCCGCACACCGCTGATTCCAGAATGGTTTGCAGTCCTTTTCTCTTAAAGTTGAAAGCACTGGCAATGTCGCTGATAAATTCTGCATCAAGGTGCTCTTTGAGTAAGATACGCTTTTGCATTTCAATGCTGGATTTTTGCTTTCCAGAACTGCTCTTGCGTAGCATATCTTCCTTTGCTGGTTAATGAATATGCGAAAGTGACCACCACTGGTTTGTTTAACTTTTTCGTAGTGACCGCTTTCGATCTTGCGCCTTATGGTTTGGCTGGTTACGCCTTCAATCTTGGCTAGCTTTGTAGTTGAAACCCACAAGATAAATTCACCTTTATAATGATTTATCTTGTGTCTAGCGTAATTGATTTTGCGATTGTTGCAATTTTATTTGACTGACACAAGAGCCATATTTTAATACGACAGACAACTCACCAAATGATCATTCACCATCCCCACAGCCTGCATATAGGCATAACAAATAATACTGCCTACAAATGAAAACCCCCTTTTTTTCAGGTCTTTACTCATAGCATCGGACTCCGGGGTAGTGACAGGCACTTCAGACAGCGTTTGCCACTGATTCCGGATCGGAGTGTGATTAACAAAGGACCAGATGTACCGATCAAAGCTGCCAAACTCTTCCTGCACCTTTAGAAAAGCCCGGGCATTGTTGATGGCACTGTTCACTTTTAACCGGTTTCTGACAATCCCCTTATCCTGAAGCAGCCTTTCTACATCTTGTTCAGTAAATTGGGCAACCGCTTCAGGATCAAAATCTGCAAAGGCATTGCGGTAACCCTCCCGGCGTTTAAGCAGGGTGATCCAGCTAAGGCCAGCCTGGGCCCCTTCCAGAATCAGAAATTCAAACAGCTTCTGATCGTCGTGGCAGGGAACGCCCCACTCTTCATCATGGTATCGAATGTAGTCCGGGTCATCTGTGCACCAGCCGCATCGTTGATCTGTCAAAAGAGTGGCTCCCATTGTTATTGTGGGAAAAGATAAAGTAATAGTGGACAGGTCAATGGCACTATTGGCCTGCCAGCATTGATTTTGGCTAAGCTGAAACAGTAGCAACTTCACGGAACGAAGTCATGCCATCCAGAGCGTCATCATCCGGCCCTGTTTTGCCACCTGTACCTCCTCGCCTGCCGGATGAGCCTTCATCAAAAACCTCGGTTTCATCAGGCTTTCGGGATATTTCGGTTGTCGATGGGCAGGAAAGATTAACGTCCCCGGAAGAAGGGCAGCACAGGACTCCCCGGAGTCTGGATTCCCGGAACCCCAGAATGGTCAGTGCCCAACCGCTAATTCAGATTGATGACCCGCAGACCGCACCCGCAACATCGGATGTAACCGCCCGCCCCAACATCAAATCAAGCGTGTTTGAGCGACTGTTGGCTTCAGTCATCATCTGGGTATTGGACTTCAAAAAAGTTCGGTCAAAAGTCAGTTTTCGAAGGGCAGCTGTCGTCAGGCAATTGAACAAACAATTAAAGAGAGTCACAGAGGCAATTCGCAATAAGCCGGGCAGGAAAACCCTCGATGAACGCCGGGTTCTGAAAAGACAGCAGATGCAGTTGCGTAAAGCAAAAAAACAGGCAAGAGCAGCCAGAGATCATGAGATTCGAAGTTATTTTAAACTGTTGCGATCGCTCAAAGCATTGCATAAAGGCGCAATACAGGAGCACACCGTTCATCTTGACGGACTGATGCTGGGGGGTGGCAAAGCCACTTTGAGGAATGTTGAGTTAAGAGTCCACAGGGTGGAGCTGTTGGATTCGGGTACGGGTCAGACTTACCCTAAAATCACTCTGGATGTTAAGGGTTCTATTGATTTCAGTGCACCCGGTCAGCCTCCCCTTAAGATGGATATTGACATCAAGGATATGGAAGCCAGTATTCAGGGCAGAATCGCACCAGGAATAAATGCCTACATCAGGGGAAAAGGCATCACAGGCTTTTTAAAGGCACTCCATCGTACTCGCAGGCAGAAAGGTCAGTTCTTCCAACTCAACCGCGCAGGGGTCTCCATAGGAAAAATAAAAGCGTCTCTGGATGAACCGGATTCTGGCACTCTGGCTACGATCACAGGGAGCTTTAATCCCACTCTAAAAGACAGCCTCAGTACGATGCTTGCTATGCTTGAGCAGCCATTTGACCTGACCGTTCATGATCTTGAAGTGGCCAGAAAAGGCCAGCCTCCGCTGGCCAGGGTGGAAGGGCTTCACATGAGCAACGAACTCAAACCTGTTGCGGGCAGAACAGGAGGCACGGAAAAAACGCTGACCGTTAAAGCGAATGCTCTGGACATGGATTCGGAAGGGGCTTCAGCTGCCCTCTATGATACTGCCCGCAAGAAAAAGCTGAAGCCCATGAGCCTGCTACCCTCTTCCTCTGGCAGAGAGGAGGATTTTGACTGGATCTCTGAACTGGAAAAACAGTCCACCGGCCTCAGGGCCAGAGTCAGCGACTTTAATCTGAAGATGAATGTGCCTGCATCAAAAGACGAAGATGTTCAAAAGCTGACTGAAAATACCCGTCTGGAAGCCAATGCGGGCCATCTGGAGTTAAGAAATAGCGGAATGGCGCAGGTGCGAATGGATCTGGATAAGGTGCAAATAGAGGGCAACCTGGCCGGAGACAAAACCGATTTTAGTGGTCGTGCCGAAACGTTTTCAGTCAGGTTGGGGCTTAATCAAAAGTTTGGAGCCGGTTCCAGCAACAGCATTGATTGCCACGCCGATGTCAGAGGTGAAGATTTAAAGGTTTCAAGAGCCTTTCACCACGGTCAGGTGCAAACTGATATAGAAACCGGTGGGCTAACGGTTGATACCGATGGCCAGCCTTCTTCGATTCATTGGGGTGATACCCGAATTGAGTTGCCCGGAAATCTGAGCGGGCAGGTGCAGAAGCTCTCTGCCCACCTCAAAGCCAGTGGTGAAGAGGACACTGAACTCAAGATTGGTGTGGGTAAAACACGTCTCTCTGGTGAGGGACAGGTGGTCGTCCAGAGCCGGGCCAGCAAGTTCTCTGTTCCGGCAGCAGGCAATGTGACTCTGGATCAGTTTGAGATCGCCACTGCCAAGTTCAAAGAAGGGGATTTAAGGCAACCTGTAGCGATCACAGAAGTCACTCCGGGACATCTCAGTATCGATAACGTTAAGGCCAGTTCTATCAAGATTGGCAATCTGACCACAGAGCTGGACGAGCAGGGTTCCGGATATGTTTATCTCAATGATGTTTTTGTCAGTGGTGATGACCTTATCAGGGATTTCGAGCAGCTTCCCGAGGCCACTCGCCAAAATATACCCACAGGTTTTCTGAAAAGCAGAAAGTTGAAAGCTTCGATCAAAGTGAAGGTTGACAATGGTCTGGTGGATCCAAAAACAGCCGAGTTTATCTCCTACGACCTGGACGAAAAGGAGGTCGATAAATCGGCATGGACACAATGGTCGTCATGGGATCAGTGGTTCAGAAGCGGTCTTATCGGTGCCGCCGGATGGGTTTCCTTCAAAGGCATGAACGTGACCGATGGACAGCTTTGTATGTCGCTGGGTATTGGCCCTTTGAGTTACCCCATTCCGATTATAAAAGCACCGCAAGAGGCAGTTCAGGGCGAAAAACTCTCTCTACCGGTTTTGCTGCATCACCATACCGGTATCCATTGGCGAGGTGTTGTAGCAGACGACAGAGACTTTATACATAAGGTCAATGCAGGTGACCTGCAGGCTCTGTCAACGCTGGCGTCCTATTGTCAAGAGGCCGGACCTGAACGGGCTGTGCGACTGCTGAAAACTTTACAGCTGCAACCCTGGATAGAAAGGTCAAGGGCTGGGGATAAACTGGCCCTCAGTTATCTGAAAACATTAGCCGGATTGCTGTTTAAATATCCAGATACAGCAGGTCGGGGAATCCTGCTATTCAGGAGCCTGCAATGGCCTGTCACCCGTCCTCTGGCTGAAGCCTTGCTGAAACCGCCCTACCGTTCGCAGATTGATCCCGTAGCCCTGGCACTTTCCGCCGCGCAGGCAGGACTGGCTGGAGAAGCTTACGAGGTTATAGCTCAGGCACTCAACAAAAAGCCAGAAGACCCCAGACTGAATTACCATGCAAGTGTCGTTTTAAGAGACTGGCTCCATGCCATCGGGCCGAATGAGATGAGCGAGGAGGATAAAGAGCATTGGATCATTGAGTCGGCGCACAGGTTATCGGTGGCTGCCAGGAAACAATACCCGGCAGCTGTGGAGCTGCAAAAGCAACTCTGTGACGAGCAGGAGCCTTACACGTTACTGGCTGAAGCAGGTGATTTGTTGACCTGTGATCATCAACCTTCTGCTTTCTATAAAGCCCTGAACCGGCTTGAGCAAATAGCTGCACAAATAGCTGCACAAGGAGAAGACGTCAGAGGACGAATAGCAAAAACCATTCTGCTTAATAGAATTGAAAACAGTGGCAAGATCTTCATTCACCCAACTGCCGAAGTTGAAAAAAATATTCATGCCCTGGAAAAACGGATTAAACATCAAGGCATACACGACGCCACGCCGGAAGAACTCTACCAATTGGGTATACGTTACCTTTATGGTGTTGAAGGCAAGGTCTCCAACCCCGCCAGAGCAGTTCAACTGTTGCAACAGGCCAGCCAGGGAGGGGAAGCCAGGGCGTTGCTGCACCTTGAACTGGCACAGTCAGCCCTCGGGGGCTCTTAACAGAAAAAGAACTGTCTGTTTTTCAGGCAGACAGGTATCCTGTCCATTCATTTAATCCAGAGATTTTCAATCGATGAAAATTACTGACAAAAAAGTCGCACTGATCCATTACACCCTGAAAAATCACGAAGGCGAAGTTCTGGACAGTTCTGAAGGTCATGATCCCCTGGCCTACCTGCATGGTGAGGGTAATATTGTCGCTGGTCTGGAAAGTGCTCTGGAAGGAAAAGCGGCGGGAGACAAACTGGAAGTCTCTGTGGAAGCGGCTGAGGCCTACGGCGAATACGATGAAAGCCTGGTACAACCCATTCCCCGTGCCCAGTTTGGTGAACACGAGGTAGAAGTGGGTATGCAGTTTCATGCCGATACCGCGATCGGCCCACGCATTGTCACGATTACTGCCATTGAAGGTGATGAAGTGGTGATTGATGCCAACCATCAGCTGGCCGGTGAAGATCTGAACTTTGCTGTTGAAGTGGTTGAAGTGCGCGAGGCCACTGAAGAAGAGCTGGAACATGGTCATGTGCATGGGCCTGATGATCACGAGCACTGACTCATCATAAAAAAACCGGGTCAATCCCGGTTTTTTTATGCCCTGTAAAAAGCGCCGGTAAAAAGCGCCGGTAAACAGCGTCAGCTTCTTTTAAAGGAGATTATGTTTCGAAAACTACCTTCGGGCAACTTTGTCAACAGGACACCAAGCAACAGGAACACCGTCAGAACCATAGACTCATGGCTGAGCATTCTTCCGTAATACACACTGTCCAGGAAGAGTGCAATCATCGGAAAAATCAGGAAGCAAATGGAAGCCTGAAATGGGCTGGCCAGTTTGTTCAGCTGAAAGTAAGCCATAATGCCGCCAATTCCTGCGACCGAACCCAGATAGATCACGGCGCTGAGTGAAAGCGCTGAGAAGTTGCTGATATCCGGCGCTTCCATAAAATAACCGGTAATGATCAGCAGTACCGATGCCATCAGACAGGGAAGGGCATTGTAGGTCAGGACATGAATACCCTCGCAACGACTCTGGACATTGGTGTAAACCAGGGCATGCATACACACAGCGACCACCAGTGCAACCACACCGATCAGGCTGCCATTACTGCTGACCGACATTTGGTTACCAATAATCGTCACCAGACTGCCCAGGGCTATGATCAGACCCACCAGCTGATGTATCGCTACCCTCTGGCGATGAAGTAATACCGAAAGCACCAGAACCGCAACCGGCATATTGGCAAAAATGATAGAAGCCAGCCCTGATGAAATATATTGCTCACCAAAAATCATCAGCGTGAAGGGGATGGCAAAGTAAAACAAACTGATCAGGATAAATTCCAACCCCTTGTCCCTTGGAAACCAGATCGTAACGCCTTTCACTCTGGCCAGTAAGATAATCAGGGGGGCTGCTACGGCAAAACGAATCCCTGTAGCGATAATGGGTGGAATGGTAGCAACCGCCAGCGCCATAGCCAGCCACGTCGTACCCCAAATGAAGCAGACAGTCATAAATAAAAGGCTGACCCGGGTTTTTGTGCTCATGCTAACATCCTCGTAATACGTTCATAGCCTGAAAAGCAGTTTTTACTATTAACTAACTCTGATGAAAAAAGTTTATATACTGCAACTGGAAAAATGTTGTCAAAGTTGCCATGATTTAAGCAATTTTTAGGAAAATAATTCTCCATTATGCTCGATAAAAAAGATAAACTGATTCTGGACTGCCTCCAGCGCGACGCCTCCACGCCAGTGGCCGATATTGCCGACAAGGTCGGGTTGACGGTTTCACCCTGCTGGAAGCGCTTAAAAAGGCTGGAAGAAGAAGGCTACATCACTCAGCGGGTAGCCCTGCTGGATAGCGATAAACTGGGGCTACAGCTCACGGCTTTCGTTAATATCAAAACCCGTAATCACAGCAATGAATGGTATGAAGCTTTTGTCTCCCAGGTCAGTGGTTTTGTCGAAGTCGTTGAATTCTTCCGGATGGCGGGAGAGTACGACTACATGATGAAAGTAATGGTCAGGGATATGGCCGCCTTCGACGTATTCTACAAACGGTTGGTAAACAGCGTCACCGGGCTCAGCGAGGTGACCTCTTCCTTCGCCATGGAAAAGCTGAAAAATACCACGTATCTGCCGTTGGGTTGATGGTCAAAGCCCGCTCCAGCGGAAGTCAGGCTTTTAACATATCGATTACTGCTTTGCAATTGCCTGAAGCCGTTGCTGTTCACGAACCACCTGTTTGGCTTTTCTTCGATTCAATACCGTCTTGCCGACTTCACCGCCCAGGTGGGCTTCTCCTCGTTGTCTTGCCAGCTGAATCTGGTGTTCACGTTCGCGAAAACGTTGCTTCTGATCCGGGGTGTGGCTGTCATAACAGTGAGGGCAACTGACGCCCTGTTCAAAATGTTCACTGAGCCGATCCTGCTCTGTAATAGGTAGACGACAGGCGTTGCACTGATCGTACTGGCCTTTTTCAAGCTGATGATTAACAGTGACACGGTCATCAAAAACAAAGCATTCGCCTTCCCAGGTGGACTCTTCCTGCGGCACTTCTTCCAGATATTTCAGAATCCCGCCTTTTAAGTGGAACACTTCTTCAAAGCCCTGCTCTTTCAAATAAGCGGTCGACTTTTCGCAGCGGATGCCACCGGTGCAGAACATAGCCACTTTCTTGTGCTGCTGGGGATTGAGGTGATCCTTAACGTACTGGGGAAACTCCCTGAACGTTTTGGTATTGGGATTGACCGCATTTTTGAAGGAGCCTACCTGCACTTCATAGTCATTCCGGGTATCGACCACCAGGACATCCGGATCCTTGATTAAATCGTTCCATGATCGGGCATCGACGTAGGTGCCGACCACATGATTGGGATCAATACCTTCCACTCCCATGGTGACGATTTCTTTCTTCAGTTTGACTTTGGTGCGCTTGAAAGGCATCGCTTCAGTATGGGATGTTTTGTACTCAAGTTCAGCGAGACGAGGGTCGCTTTTCAGCCAGGCCAGAAGCTGGTCAATCGCTTCGCGGGTACCGGCAACGGTGCCATTAATGCCTTCCCGGGCAAGCAGCAGAGTGCCATGAACCTGATTATCTTCCATCACTTTCAGAAGCCTGGGCTTAATGGCTTCAAAATTATCCAGAGTGACAAATTTATAGAGCGCACAAACGACGATTGACATATAAAATCCTGTTGCTGGCCGGAGCGTAAATCCGGTGCAGTGTATTATTTTCTGGTCAGAAATCAGACCAGGTGAGCATAACAAAGAGCCGCTAACTATTCAGCCAGACATCTTTGGCCCAGTGCCAGACCGAAGGCCAGGTGGCTTCTGAGAGCTCACCGGCTGCCCACAGCCCCACCTCACCTTCTGCAGACACGCAATAAACATCGCCATTATGCTCACAGATCGGCAGTAGGTCCCTGGGCATACCCTGATCCCAGGCGATGGCGGCCACCTCGGGCAAATAGGTATGAGAATGAGGATCTTTAATGGTCACGGGCTCTATGGAGCCATAAACAACATCACTGACCTGCAATAAAAATTCCCGAAGCTCGGAGGGGATAGGAATCAGCAGCTGCTCTTGCGCTTCGATAACCTCATCTTCGTCAGGAAGCTCCAGTGGCGTAGGAACCTCGACGGCACTTTCCCGGAGTTCATCAATAACATCTTCCATAGCGATAACCTGTTACTGGCACTGTGACGGTAGCAAAGCCCCCGGGCAATCCAGCGGCTGTTAGCAAGCTCAATCGAGCCGGAGTTCCCGATTATCTGCGACCTTTGCGCGGTCTGCCAGACTTTTTGACGGGCGCCTGGTCACTCAGAGTCACGTTAACACCGTCCTCAAAATAGGGAACCGGCTCAACCTTCAGAGGCTTTTTAATAAGCTTACGAATGGCTTCCAGCGGTTTTTTCTCTTCCGGGTTCATCAGGGAGATGGCTCGCCCGGGGCTGCCAGCACGACCAGTCCGACCAATACGATGCACATAATCCTGGGGCACTTTCGGCAGGTCGTAGTTGACAACCAGTGGCAACTGATCGAGGTCCAGCCCCCTGGAGGCAACATCGGTGGCCACCAGAACCCGGTAGGCACCTGCCTGAAACTCAATGAGCGTTCTGCTGCGAGCGTGCTGACTTTTGTCACTGTGCAGGGCGGTGGCGCTGATACCTTCGTCAGAGAGCAGGTCTGCGACTTTTTCAGCGGCCTTTTTAGTGCGAACGAACACCAGCGCCTGCTCCCACTTTCCCCCTTCAATGATGTAACTGAGAATTTCTGGTTTATCCTGCTGATCCACAGGATAGACCGACTGCCTGACCGTGTTGGCAGCGGAGTTGGGGTTCTCTATTTCAATTTTGACCGGATGACGCTGAAACTCATGAGCCAGGGTCTTGATCTCTTTGGAGAAGGTGGCAGAGAAAAGCAGGTTCTGACGTTTGGCAGGCAGAGCCTCAAGAATCTGATCCAGCTCGGCCTTGAAACCAAGATCCAGCATTCTGTCGGCTTCATCCAGAACCAGAATTTTCAGGTGGTTCAGGGTCAAATGTTGTTTTCGAATCAAATCCAGCAGTCGGCCTGGTGTTGCCGTCAGGACATCCACACCATCCCGTAACGCTGTGACCTGGGGCTCTAGATCAACACCGCCGTATACCACCGCGGAGCGAAGAGAGAGCTGTGCACCATAGCGAACCACACTCTCGCCAACCTGCACAGCCAGCTCTCGGGTTGGTACCAGAATCAAGGCACGGACAGGATGATTTTTAAGCGTTCGCATCTCTGACAGACGGTGCAGCATCGGCAGGGTGAAGCTCGCGGTTTTACCGGTTCCGGTCTGGGCTGATGCCATAACATCGCGACCGGTCAGCACCATAGGGATGGCTTTGGCCTGAATCGGGGAGGCTTTTTGATAACCCTGTTCAGTGACAGCCTGAAGTAGAGGTTCACACAAACCAAGGGATGAAAAGTCAGTCATTGATCTGTAGACCTCTAAGACATGAAAATGGGTCGGGTATTTTACAGCAGTTCTGATGCCCTGTGCATTGGGGTTTACCCAATGCTATTGGAGCTCAGAAGTGCTTGCGCAACCGAACTGGCAGTTTTCGGAACTCCATCTCGTAGTAACCTTCGGCTCCGACCATCTCCCCGGCCGTGTCATAAAGCCATTGAGCCATGCCGTACAGACCTTCTTCATAGGTATTAATGGCGCCCGTCAGGGTGATCTCTCCCAGGCTCCGATTAATATTCATCACTTTGACAACACCGTCGAGCTCAGGGCCTTTCAGCTTGAAGGTGGCATCAGAGCTACAACCATTCAGTGTGAAGTACTCATTTTTGACCAGTTTATGATGGAGAGCCCCTGATGAGTCCATATCCAGCTCAAACAGTTTGATAATGCCAGAGCTGCTGTTGTTCTGGCTGACTTTCAGCTCCATCTGAAACTGCTCCACCTTGCCGCTGGAGCGGTCAAAAGTGATGCTCGACATACCTGAGTAGCTACCTGCGGGCAGGTCGCAGAGGTTTTCAGCACTGGCAAAGCTGGCCAGACAAATAAATGCGCTAAATAAAGCACCGTTCAGTAAATTCTTCATTCCTTTGTTACTCCCTTGTCCAATTTTTTTAATAGCCTTTTTTTAATGGCTTGCACCGTTGGACAGGGAGCGTGGGGGAAAGTTCAGAGATGTAATCGTTTACAGGACGCAATGCCTTTTCACCACGGGGCCGACGGAGAATAATTTACAACTAAACCAGAGTGACCGGAAATCAGAAGTATAATTATCCACAGGTCATGTCATCACGTTTGGTTAAACCGACGGCCACGAGCAGCAAAATAGTTGATCGCTGCTCACCGCTAAACGTTGTTCACGGTTAAAAATGCAGGTGAAAAAACATGAGCGCAAACAAGGCTGGGCAAAATGATGCAATGCCCGTTGTGGACAGTGAAGAGATTGCCCGGCGGGTAGTCCGACATCTTCATCAATCACTGGGTGTTGAGTTCGATGAATCCGGGCCTGCGGAGTATTGGGAAGCTCTGAGCCTGGTAGTCCGCGAGATGGATCTGCAACGAATCCGGGCCACACGCAAGAAAGAGCGTGAAGGCAAAGCCCGTCGTATTTACTACCTGTCGCTGGAGTTCCTGGTGGGTCGTCTGCTGGGCAACAATCTTCATAACCTGGGAATCTTCAGGCAGACAGAAGAAGCCATGGCCAACCTGGGAGTACCTCTGGTTGATATTCTTGAGTATGAGTCTGACCCGTCACTGGGCAATGGCGGGCTGGGCAGACTGGCGGCCTGCTTTATGGATTCCATGACCACTCTTGATATCCCTGCCATGGGTTATGGCATCAACTATCGATTTGGTCTCTTTCGCCAGAGCTTTGCCGGAGGCAAACAGGTAGAAACCCCCGACACCTGGCGTGAAGACAGTTTCCCCTGGGGCATTGAGAGACCCAAGCGCAAGCAGCATATCAAACTCTATGGCACCGTCAGGGAACATGCGGGTAAAGCGGTCTGGGAAGATGCCCAGGAAATGTTGGGGATGCCCTGGGATGTTCCTGTCACCGGTTATGGCACCGACACCGTTAACACCCTGCGCCTCTGGGAAAGCCGTGCCGCTCACGGTTTTGACCTGAACAGTTTTGATGCCGGTCGTTATCAGGACTCCCGTTCACAGGAAATCAGCGCCGAAAACATCAGTCAGGTGCTCTACCCCAACGATAATCATCCTGCGGGTAAAGAGCTGCGCCTGATCCAGCAGTATTTCTTTGTCGCCTGTTCACTGGCGGACCTGATCCATCGCTACAAGCGTGAAAACAGTGAGAGCCTGGATCACATTGCCGACAAGGTAGCCATTCAGCTGAATGACACCCACCCTGCCATCGCGGTGGCAGAGTTCATGCGCATTCTTATGGACGAAGAAGACTTTGTCTTCAACCGGGCGCTGGCTATCACCCGTGAAGTGTTTGCCTACACCAATCACACCTTGTTGCCAGAAGCCCTGGAAAAGTGGCCTCAGAGTCTGATTACCAAAGTGCTGCCCCGTCACATGCAGATCATTCACATGATCAACTACCACTTCCTGAATTCTGAAGTCGAGGCGGTCTGGCCGGGTGATGACCATATGAAACGTCGCCTGTCCATTATCGAAGAGCCGGACCGTGCGGGGGATGACCAGATGGTGCGCATGGCATTCCTGTCAGTCATCGGTAGCCATAAAGTCAATGGCGTGGCTGCTTTGCACTCAAGACTGGTTCAGGAAAAGCTGTTCCCCGAATTCCACCAAATCTGGCCTGATAAAATCGTCAATGTCACCAACGGTGTCACTCCCAGACGGTGGCTGGATTATTGCAACCCGGAACTGGCTGCGCTGATTGATGAAACCGTCAAAGGTGACTGGCGAAAAGACCTGTATAAGCTCGATGCTCTGAAGGCTCATGCCGATGATCCGGCGTTCCAGAAGCGTTTTGCGGCCATCAAACACGATAATAAAAAGCAGCTGGCAGCCGTTATCAAGGAACTCTGCGATGTGGATGTGAGTCCCGATGCCATTTTTGACGTTCAGATCAAGCGCCTTCACGAATACAAGCGTCAGCAAATGAATCTGCTTCATATCATGGCGCTGTACCGTCGGTTGCTGGATAACCCGGACCAGGACGTACCCCAGCGGGTGTTTATTTTTGCTGCCAAGGCGGCACCCGGCTACAAAGTGGCAAAAACCATTATTCATGCCATTAACCGGGTGGCTGAACGTGTGAATAATGATCGCCGCATCAAAGATAAGCTGAAGGTGGTTTTCCTGCCCAATTATCGCGTCAGCCTGGCAGAAAAAATTATCCCTGCGGCGGATGTTTCTGAGCAGATATCCACGGCCGGATTTGAAGCATCCGGCACCGGTAACATGAAGTTTGCTCTCAACGGCGCCCTGACCGTGGGGACGCTTGATGGCGCTAATGTCGAGATTGCCGAAGAAGTAGGCGACGATAATATCTTTATTTTCGGCCTGACGGTTGAACAGGTGTCAGAGCTTCGCCACCGTGGCTATAACCCCAGGGACGTCTACCACAGTTCTGATGAGTTGCGCAGTGTCATTGACTGGCTGGATTCCGGAGACCTTTCTCCCGAAGAACCAGAGGCCTTCAGACCTCTGGTTGAAGCCCTGCTGGATCAGGGGGATTACTTCCTGACACTGGCGGATTACCAAGCCTACAGTGACGCCCATGATCGTATTGTTGAGACCTGGAAAAAACCAGAACTCTGGTGGCAAAAGGCGATCATCAACTCAGCTTCCATGGGCAAGTTTTCATCTGACCGATCCATTCAGGACTACGGTAAGACCATCTGGAACATGGTTTAAAAGCTAAAAAACTCATTCAACCTCCCTTCTGGTCGGTCCAGAGGGGAGGCTGCTCTTTCGATACACGACAAACGTCATAAGAATCAGTTTTATAGATCGTTTATACGCTATTTACTATTAAAATAACCACTATACTCCAAGTTCTGAAAAGTGTTACAGGCAAGTTTTTGGCCGGTTTTTAACGTAACCATGGTCGAGGAGCTTAAGTATGAAACGAGTTTTAGTGGTTCTAACCGTACTGGTGTTATCTATTGTCTTCATCCGCAATGGAGTTGCTCTTACCGAGGAACAAGACTTGGTAGGGCTTACGGACCTTGATGTCAGCAGCGGCGACTCCAGCGTGTCGTTCGAGGGCGAAGATATTCCCGGGCATTCTACGAAAGCAATCAACGATCAGTACAATCTGGTTCCTTTCAAGGTCAGTGAAGATAACTACACTGACTCCAAGAAAAAGCTGACGCTTCTTTGGGCCAGGGCGACTTTTCTTGATGGTGAGGAGAAGGAGAACGGCCCCCAACCGGCACTATTTCCATTAAACACGGCCTATAATCCGGCTTACCCCTACGGGTATGCAACCCAAGACTGTATCTCTCCACTGCCAGCACCTTTAACCAAAAAGAACCGCTGCAATGATCAGCAACTGACTGGATTCTGTCGAGTCAAGATCATGATGGACAACGAAACGGGTACTCCGGGTACCTTGGTTGGTATGCTGGCCAACACACCTGATAATTTCAGCGGATGTCTTTTATCCAGTCTAAATACAGATTTGTTCCTGCAATCTTTGGGGGATGAAAATCTACTACCCAGAGACATTCTGGTCACTGACAAAGAGTATTATCAGATCAATGTTAGTTATGGCAGTGTCTCCTACCAATTTCGGGAAGAGATCAAGCGTCCGGTACCCTTTGCATCGACAGTACGATTGTCCGGAAGCCTGCGTCATGAAACTTTGTGTAAAAACGATGCCAGCCCCGGAATCCAATGGTATAGCGATGGGACTCATAAAAGCGAGTATGGATGCACAGGCCTGACAGCTGGGACTGACTTACCAAGCGGCAATCTCGAAACACCCCACTTTGTCCCTGTACGACAAAAACCCCAGCCATCCCGGTCTCCTGTTGCATGGCAAGCATCAACAACGGAAGAAAGCGCAAGAGGAACCAATCTTGAAGTTCAGCAATACTTTTGCTCCCCCAAAAAGCCTTACAAAGAATTTATCCTGGGCTCACTGGCGGGACAGGGGCCTGATAAGTATTGCGCATATATTGGTACCAGCGGAAAAAGTGGCTACGTCGCTACCAATCAGGATGGCAGTATTGCTTCTGATTACCTGAGACCTGTGATTGACGGATATGTTAGTTGGCAGGCTTTTGAGGATGACCTGCCTGACAAAGCTGTTATAGCAGGTTACAGCGTTTCAGATTCTGACAATAAAATAAGTAAGGTACCGCAATACTTTTGCCGTTTTATGAATAACGATTTCGAAACCTTCGGCAAGTATTTTGAGGAGGACAAAGTCAAAGACGAAGTCAAAGTCAAAGTCAAAGTCTGTAAAGCCTCATTTGCAACACCCTCCGGTGAGTCCCACGCTTTAGTTGATTCCAAGACCTTTGAAATTCTGGTCATGGACTAACAGGCTGAGTCAAAAGGTAAGAATCTGGAAAATGGCTTAAAGGCCAGAAAACTCATTCAACCTCCCCTCTATCCGATCCAGAGGGGAGGTATTTCCCCCCCCCCTCGTTCCCAGTCGAGTCGCCCGAGGGAACTTCCCCCTCAGGCGCTCACAGATCCGGACTTGAAAGTCTCCCTTCATCCGGCTCTTCTTATCCAACCGCTGACACACAGCCAATACGCCAGTGTGCCATTAACGTAGGAGCTCTTTGCGCTACGCGACCCAAACAACGAGCCGCACGCAATTTGCGTCTCCTCAATTTCTTGTATTTGCCCATTGCCCAACGAATCAATGTTTCTTCCACATAGTGAAGAACTCTCTTCATTTCTGAAGGGTAGAACTTCCCAAAGTAATTGATCCAACCCTGTACGCAAGGGTTAATCAGCTTTGCTAATTCAGGAAGTGAATACAGTGATCGTTTCTTTGGAATCTCCAGTGCTTTTATCGTATCCCGGATATGCTGTGCCGAGGCTTTGCTTATCGCAGGAAGGAATCCAGCAAAGTAGTTACCATGTCGACTACGAGCTATTCTTGCCCGGAAGGTATATCCCAGAAAGTCAAACGAGGTATGTTCATGCTTCTCTGGTCTGCCTGATGCTTTGCATTAAACCAGTTTTGTCTTGATTGGATGCAATGTAAGACCACAGTCGGATAAGCGACTTCTTACTGCTTCCAACACTGATCTGGCTTCCTGTTCACTGCGGCAGTGAATCAGTGCATCATCGGCATAACGCTCAAAACTGACCTCAGGCATGTGCCTTTCCAGCCAGTGATCAAACGCATAATGCATGAACAAATTAGCCAGTAGTGGACTGATAACCCCACCTTGTGGGGTGCCCACACCCGCCAGCCGCTCGACCCGCTGTCCTTCTCTATTTAGAATTGGAGCTTCCAGCCAACGTTTTATATACAATAATACCCAAGGTTCCTTGATGTGATGCTCCACTGCTCGCATCATGAGCGTATGATCCAGATTGTCAAAGAACCCTTTGATATCCAGATCAATCACCCATTCTCTTTGCCAGCAGCGATTTCTAGCCACCGCCAACGCCTGATGCGCTGAACGATTCGGCCTGTAGCCATAGGAGTCTTGATGGAAAACAGGTTCCACTAACGGCTCCAGTATCAGCTTTACCACAGTTTGGGCTACGCGATCCGCTACTGTCGGCACTCCCAGCAGTCTCGTACCTCCATCTTTCTTGTTGATGGCTGCACGCATGACGGGGGGAGGAAAGTAGCTACCCGATGACATCCTGTTCCATAGCTTGTACAGGTTACCGCCTAAATTATTTTCAAAGTCAGCCAGAGACTGACCATCAATACCAGCAGCTCCCTTATTGGCTTTCACTCTCAGCCAGGCTTGCCAAACAAGCCCTTTAGAAATTGTGAACGGTTTTGCTTCAGTCATAGACTCATCCCAACTAATTTGGTTGATCCATTCCTTCCACTGGATAAGTCAGCCCCTTGGCTCCACTTCCATTACAGAAGCTTCAACACTACTACGAGCTGATCCGCCCCTGTGCCCTGTATTGGTACTCAAAGCCTTGCTGTTCATCAGCTTGGCTGGCTTCCTTAACACCAGGACGACAGGTTCCCACGTTCCGCAAAAGAGCCTGAAACCTGCTCATGCCAACTTTACGCCGGACATCACTCAGGCAGTAACTGGATATCCCCTGAGCTAATCATGGAGCTAAAGCGCGACCCCACTTTTGATGTCACTGAACCCACTTACGACACGTCATCATTGGTTCACTTGCGTTCATCTTCAGGTTTCACACCTGACGCAATCTAGTTGCGCCTTTTCTGTGACGCTCACCACCCTGACTCTTAATCAGCGCAGCTCACAGTGGTTTGGTGGTCGCTTCCAGAAGCCGCCACCGAAGGGCCCTCCTTCATCTCAATTGCAGTTACGAGCAGACCGACTCTGCTCTCGTGGCACACCGCTTCGCGTGGGAATGCATACCTCACCTAACAAACTGGTACGTCACTTCAATGAGTTTGATGTGAACAATCTACGTTCATCCTGAGCGGAGTCGAAAGGCGCTCAGGGTGAACGGAGCTTAGGTGCCGTTAATAGAGAGAACCCATCAACTACAACCATGTACCAGAGCTTTTTCTACATCATCAAACTCATCAACGATCTCCGCTTCAGGTTCGCCGGACATCAGACTGGCAACCACAATAGCAACGAAGGCAAACAACATGCCCGGCACAATCTCATAAAGATCAAAAATCCCCCCCGACACCTGCTTCCACAGTACAACAGTGACACCACCGACAATAATCCCTGCCAGAGCACCATTACGGTTCATCCGTTTCCAGTACAGACTCATGATCAGGGCAGGACCAAAGGCAGCACCAAACCCGGCCCAGGCATAAGAAACCAGACCCAGAACAGAACTATCGGGTGACGTAGCCAGAGCAAGGGCGACCAGAGCGATAAGAACGACCGCCAGACGACCGACCATCAACACCTCTTTCTGGTCAGCCTGCTTGCGAATCACCGCCTTGTAGAAATCTTCTGCCAACGCAGAAGAAGATACCAACAGCTGAGAGTCAGCAGTACTCATGATCGCAGCCAGAATAGCCGCCAGCAGAATACCGGCAACGACCGGATGGAACAGGGCGTTGACCAGTACCATAAAGATCGTTTCACCATCGCCCAGGGACAGATTCGTGCCATTGATGTAAAGCAGGCCGATCAGCCCCACCATAATGGCACCCAACATGGAAATAGCACTCCAGCTCACCGCTATACGACGGGCTTTAGGTACATCCTGTTCGGAACGGATACCGGCAAAACGAGCCAGAATATGTGGTTGACCAAAATACCCCAGCCCCCAGGCCACCAGAGAAACAATCGCCATCCATCCCAAAGCTTCACCTTCAGACGTGGTAAACGGATTCAACAGTTCAGGGTTGTGGGCACTCAACTGTTCAAACAGTGAGGCATCCGAGTTTCCGGTTTGCAAAGCAATGACCGGTACAATCACCATAGCCGCAGCCATCAAGAGACCCTGAACCAGGTCTGTCCAGGAAACAGCCAGAAAGCCCCCGAACAAAGTGTAAGAAATCACACAGAGTGCCCCGATGATGACGGCCCAGGTATAATCCAGACCGAATACAGTTTCGAACAGCTTGCCACCGGCCACCAGACCAGAGCTTGTGTAGAACAGGAAGAACAGCAGAATAAAAAACGCCGAAACCACCTGCAGCACCCTGGAAGTATCACGAAAGCGATTAGTGAAGAACTCCGGCAGGGTAAGGGCATTTCCGGAAGCGGCGCTGTAGACACGTAGACGACGGGCCATCAGTAACCAGTTCAACCAGGTGCCCACCAGCAGACCACCCGCCAACCAGAAAGCTTCAACCCCTGAAGCAAAGGCATAACCCGGTAAACCCAGCAGCAGCCAGCCACTCATATCAGAAGCACCTGCACTCAGGGCGGCAGGCCAGGGCCCCAAGCTACGACCACCCAGAAAATAATCTTCAGAGTCCGAAGTCCGCTTCCAGGCCCAGAGACCTATGGTCAGCATCATGCCGAGATATACGACAAACGTCATGAGTGTCGCAAAGGTATTTGTAATCATTATTTTTTTCCATTGTGCATAACTTGTCCTGAGTGCTGTCAGACAAAAATTTACCCTGACCATTTCAAAAAAGACTCAAGCAAGCTTTTAATGTTTAAAAAAACAAAAGCCTGCCCCCTACAACCATAAGGAACAGGCAAAAACGATCAGTGACCAGCACCCAGAGACAACAGCGTGGCATTACCACCGACAGCCGTCGTATTGATGGTGCGGGTACGTTCAGTGGCAAAGCGATACAGGTAATGAGGTCCACCAGCTTTTGGACCAGTACCGGAGAGCCCCTGGCCACCAAATGGCTGAACCCCCACAACCGCACCAATCTGATTGCGGTTAATGTAGGCATTACCCACTTTCAGGCTTTGCTCAATGTAAGTTGAGGTCGCTTCGTTACGGCTGTGTACCCCCAGCGTCAGGCCGTAACCTGTGCCGTTGATTTCCTGGATCACTTTATCCAGTTCAGAAGCCTTGTAACGAATCACATGAAGAATGGGGCCAAACTGTTCTTTTTCCAGTTGGCTGATGCCTTCGATCTCAAAGGCCACTGGCGCAACAAAATAACCTTCATTGCATTGGGCGCCCAGCTTCACTTCTGCAATCAGGCGAGCTTCCCGCTTCATGCGATCGACGTGAGCCTGTAGTCCTTGCTGGGCCACTTCACTGATCACAGGGCCAAGGTCGGTTTCGTGCAGGGCTGGATGACCCACTTTCAGTTCTGCCATCGCACCGACCAGCAAGTCTTCAATACGATCGGCAATGTCTTCCTGAACGTAGAGCACCCGCAGGGCAGAACAGCGCTGCCCGGCGCTGGCGAAAGCAGACTGAACAACGTCATTAACAACCTGCTCAGGCAGAGCCGTGGAGTCTACAATCATGGCATTCTGGCCACCGGTCTCGGCGATCAGAGGTATAATCGCCCCCTCACGTGCCGCCAGAGTCTGGTTTATCAGCCTGGCTGTCTGGGTTGAACCGGTGAAAGCAACACCGGCAATACGAGGGTCTGCGGTCAACTGATGACCAATATCTTTACCTTCACCCGGTACCAGCTGAATCACATCGGCTGGCACTCCGGCTTCCAGCATCATCTCAACAGCGCGTGCGGCAATAAGCGTGGTTTGTTCGGCAGGCTTGGCCACCACCGTGTTGCCACAGGCCAGTGCGGCAACCACCTGCCCCAGGAAAATAGCCAGCGGGAAGTTCCAGGGGCTAATGCACAGGAAGACACCGCGACCGGTCAGGTAAAGCTCATTGGATTCACCGGTGGGTCCCGGCATAAGCTGAGGGGCAGCAAATTTCTCACGCGCCTGATTGGCATAATAACGACAGAAGTCCACTGCCTCACGCACTTCATCAATACTGTCGTGAATCGTTTTACCGGCTTCTTTGTGGCAAAGCGCCACCAGCTCTTCCAGGTTGGCTTCCAGCAGGTCTGCCAGCTTTTCCAGACTGCGGGCACGGGTTTCTACCGGTGTCTGATTCCAGCTATCAAAGGCTTTGTGAGCCACTGAAATAGCCTGGTCCACTTCTTTTTCTCCGGCATAATGCAAGCGACCGGCCAGCTCGCTGAGCTGATAAGGACACTGCACGTCAACTGCCTTTTCAGTTTCCACCTGTTGACCAGAAATCACCGGGCCTTTGTGCCATGTTTGGCTCATAAACCTTTGGACCGATTCAGAAAACGGCTGCCACTGAGACTCGATATCGATATTTACACCCATGGAATTAACTCTGTCCTCTCCAAAAATATCTACCGGTAGGGGAATTCGGTCATTAGCCAGAGAACGGTGTGTCTCAAGCACACTGACCGGATGATGAACCAGATCGACAACAGGCGTTTTGGCATCCACCAGACGATGAACAAACGATGAGTTAGCGCCATTTTCCAGCAGTCGGCGCACCAGGTAGGGCAGCAAATCTTTGTGACTGCCCACGGGGGCATAAATGCGAACGTCTGATTTTTCCTGATCCAACACGGTGTTATAGAGGGCATCCCCCATTCCGTGCAGACGCTGGAACTCATAATGGCGATGTTCTGCCATGCTCAGGATGCTGGCAACCGTATGAGCATTGTGGGAAGCAAACTGGGGATAAATAGCCCCTTTAACAGGATCACTCAGCAGAAAACGGGCACACACCAGGTAGGCGACATCGGTAGCTTCTTTGCGCGTGTAAACCGGGTAGCCGGAATATCCGGATTGCTGACACAGTTTGATTTCACTGTCCCAGTAGGCGCCTTTTACCAAACGCACAGGAATTTCATCCCCCTGCTCTTTGGCCAGAGCCGCCAGCCAGGCAAGGACGGGGAGCGCTCTTTTACCGTAGGACTGAACCACCAGTCCAAAACCACCCCAACCCTGACAGTCAGGATGACGGTAGAGCTTCTCGAACAGTTTCAGGGACAGTTCAAGGCGATCCTGTTCTTCGGCATCAATGGTGATTCCCACATTCAGACTTCTGGCGGAACGAATCAGTTCCAGCACACTGTCGTGCAGTTCTTTCAGAACACGGGCTTCATTGGCCACTTCATAGCGGGGATGCAGGGCAGACAGTTTGATAGAAACGGTAGGACGAGGGCCTTTATAGCTGCCACCGGTTTCCTGACCAACAGACTTGACCGCCACCATGTAGGAAGCCAGATATTTCTCTGCATCTTTGTGGGTCAGGGCCGCTTCACCAAGCATATCAAAAGAATAGGTGTAGCCTTTCTCTCTTGGCTTGCGGCCATTCTTAAGGGCTTCGGCAATGGTACGACCCAGGACAAAATGCTCACCCATAATTTTCATCGCCTGGTTCACGGCCTGACGAATCACGGGCTCACCCATTTTTTTAACCAGCCGACCAATGACACTGCCCGGGCGGCGATCTTCAGACTTGTCCAATGTCACCACTTTGCCAGTCAGCATCAGACCCCAGGTGGAAGCATTGACCAGCAGTGAATCACTTTGTTTCAGGTGTTTTTCCCATTCAGCAACACTGAGCTTGTCGCGAATCAGGGCGTCGGCAGTTTCAGAGTCAGGAATTCTCATCAGGGCTTCTGCCAGACACATCAGCAGAATGCCTTCACGGGTATCCAGGCTGTATTGCAGCAGCATGGAGTCAATCATGTGAATGGAATCTTCCCGGGCCCGAACCTGTTCGACCAGGTCGGTAGCCCGTTGGGTTATAGCAGCCAGCTGCTTTGGCTCAGGTCTGGCCAGATCGACCAGCTGCGCCAACAAGGCTGACTCATCCACACTGTACTGCGGAGAGATCATCTCCCAAAGTCTGGCTGGATTCTGTTGGATGAATTCAGGCTTAAATACGGCATTAGCCTCAAACATACGGTGTCTCCCCCGGTTACAGCAAACGTAGTCCCTGACCCTATGATCAATCTAATCGGGAAATGCCTTTATTTTTCATGTCTATGGCGATGGCACTTCCACTTAAGGCGAATCATCAGCCGCCCAAGGCTTTTGACCCGCTCGCAATCATGCACAAAATTGAACAGAATTCCCAGATGTTCAGGACAGAAATTTTCAGTACTTTCTATAAGGAGTTGACACAAAGCACCGATTTTACTGTTCACACCGTTGTTGCGCAGTTAAGATATTTTACTCATTGATATAGACAGAGATGATATGAAGTTTTTCCTGGTCGGCGGTGCCGTTCGAGACAAGTTACTGAACCTTCCGGTCAAAGATCACGACTGGGTTGTGGTTGGCAGCAGCCCTGAGCAAATGACCAGACAAGGCTTTCAGCCTGTTGGCCAAGACTTCCCGGTTTTCCTTCACCCTGACACCAAAGAAGAGTACGCACTGGCCCGTACTGAAAGAAAGTCAGGTCACGGCTACAGTGGCTTTGTTTTTCATACAACCCCCGATGTCACTCTGGAAGAAGACCTAATTCGCAGAGACCTGACCATTAATGCCATGGCCGAGGATGAACATGGCACTGTCTATGATCCCTATGGCGGCCAGAACGACCTCAAAGATAAACTGCTGCGCCATGTTTCCCCGGCCTTTCAAGAAGACCCTTTGCGCATTCTGCGTGTGGCCCGGTTTGCAGCCCGATTTTATCATCTGGGGTTCAGGGTGGCCTCGGAGACTCTTGAATTGATGACTTCTATGGTTGACAGGGGTGAGGCTTCCTACCTGGTGCCAGAGCGGGTCTGGCAGGAAACCATGCGCGCCCTGTCGGAACCTGCCCCGGAAATCTATTTTGAAGTACTCTCGGCCTGTCACGCCATGAACGTCGTTATGCCTGAATGGGTTCCTTTTCTGGAGAAAGATTCCACAGGCATAAAAGCACTTCGAACAGCCGCGGCTAAAAAGGCGTCTTGTGACGTACGATTTGCAGTCACCTTTGCATCTGAAAAAAATTTCTCAAAAGATCTACTCACGGCACTGGTTAGACGACTGAAAGCGCCTTCCCAGTTTTCAGAACTGGCCAACCTGACTTTTCAGCACAGCGGCTATTTAATTGAGCACGCCGAAGACAAGACAGCGGAACAGTGGCTGACACTGTTTGAAAACACCGATGCGTTCAGGCGAAAAGAACGCTTTGAAGACTTTTTGAAAGCCAGCAGTTGTATTGCCAAAGCTCAAGGAAAAACACTCTCAGAAAGCCATCAGGGCAGGATCAAGTCTCTGCTTGCACTCTGTCTTTCAATCAACGCCAAAGGGATTGTTGCCCAGGGGTTTACCGGTAAAGCGGTGGGTCAGGAACTGAGAAAAGTGAGAGTATTGCGAATGCAGGAACAATTAGATTGTCACAGTTAGGCTGTTTCCAGCCCCTGAACAAACAGGGGCTACAGCTAAGCCGTTGCAAACTCCAGTTCAGGCAAGAGACGAGGCTGATGACCCAGCTTAACACCCGCCTCAAGCGCCAGATTTACAGCATCTGTAAACACACTGACGGGGTCGCCCCTCTGAAAATTCCATAGCTGTTCTACCAGAGGTCGATAGTAAACTTCCTCGATGGCGCTGATCCTCACTGCGCGGACATCCTCAACCACTTGCAGAATATCAAGGTCAGCCCGGCATTTAAGGCTGCCCCTGACTCGCCCCAACTGATCTTCAATCCGTTTGCACCAGCCATTAATCGACGCCGGTGACGCATCGCTCTCAAAGCAGGCGACAGCATTATAGTAATCAGCCGCTTTTTCCTTAGCCGCAGCACCACCTTCGGCGGAGGTCTGAATCAGACTGCTGACCCATACCCGACCAAACTGCTGGCGAAGCGCCTGAATCATTTGCCGACAGTTTTTTTCGGCCTCATCATTGGAGCCTATTCCAATGTAAAAAAGCGTCATGACTGGCGCATCTCTTCTCTGGTTCGCTGGCACCACACGGAAGCTACAGCACCTTTCAATGCCTGTGGTTTGCGGATCAACACTCCGACGCGGTCAACCTTGAAATCATCCTGAATTAATCGAATGATGCCACCGGCCAGAGCTTCCAGCAAAGCGTATCGGGACGCTTCGCAAAAGGCACGAACGGCCTGACTGATCGCATCGTAATCCAGGGCGTCGTTCAGGTCGTCGGAACGAAATGCCCGGGAAAAGTCAGTTTCCAGCTCTAAATCAATGATCAAAGGCTGGGGCCCATCGTGCTCAAATTCGTAAACACCAATGACAGCCTGAGTCTCCAGCCGCTCAATACGAACCTTATCCATTCCCCCTCCTACCCTATGACTTCAAGTTAACAGCGGCCAGTGTTTCCATGTCCCAGCGTGGCATGGGCGCCACTTCGAGCGGCTCTGTCTGACCGGCAAGCAGTCGCTGGCAACCAGCGTAGGCGATCATTGCGCCATTGTCTGTACAAAACTCAGCCCTGGCGTAACGAAGGCTACCACCCTCTTTTGTCACCATGGCTTCCAGCTGATTTCTCAGCCTGCGATTGGCACTCACGCCACCGGCAATGACCAGCTGTTTCAAACCGGTCTGCCTCAGGGCCCGACGGCATTTGAATGCCAGAGTGTCCACCACGGCATCTTCGAAAGCCCAGGCAATGTCCGCTCGATCCTGCTCGGTCAGCTCACGTTCTTTTTTGCAGGCAGCCACAGTATTGAGCGTAAAGGTTTTCAAACCGCTGAAGCTGAAATCCAGACCAGGGCGATCGCACATCGGCCTCGGGAAACGAAAGCGCCCTTCAGCTCCCTTCTGGGCGAGATTAGAGACCTTGGGACCACCGGGATAACCCAGCTCCAACATCGCAGCCACTTTATCGAAAGCCTCACCGGCGGCATCGTCTATGGACTCACCCAGCAATTGATATTGGCCAATACCATCGACCCGTACCAACTGGGTATGACCACCGGACACCAGTAAGGCAAGAAAAGGAAATTCAGGCGGATTCTCTTCCAGCATGGGAGCCAGTAAATGGCCTTCCATATGATGGACACCCACTGCCGGAACACCCAGCGCCCAGGCCATGGAACGCCCTATGCAGGCACCTACCATCAGGGCACCAATCAGACCCGGACCCTTGGTGTAGGCTACGGCATCAATCTGTCTGCGGGTCATGCCTGCTTTTTCCAGCACCTGGTTGATCAGGGGAAGAACTCGCTGGATATGATCTCTGGAGGCCAGTTCAGGTACCACACCACCATACTCGGTGTGCATTTCAATCTGGCTGTACAGAACATCGGCCAGCAAACCTTTCTGGCTGTCATAAAGAGCAATGCCTGATTCATCGCAGGATGTTTCAATCCCGAGCACTATCATTTGTTTGAAACCACTACCGTATTCATCAAAAGGTATAAGAACCAACGTACAACATGAACCTTCACCCACTTTTGCGGGGTATTGGATGATACTGCAAAGCAGTCTCGGCAGGAAATGCAAGACACCATCACTCCAGAGACTTTTTCAGGAGTGAATCTTCAGAAGTGAAAGTAAGGATTCTGTCGGTTTTTGCATTTATTGAAAATAGTCTATAAAATTCCCACCCTTGAAAATACGCGGCTAGTCTTGACTCTTGTTTAGACTGACTTTGCGGGTCGGAAATTAGCTTCTTCACACACCATTCAGGAGTCCAGCTCCGGGAGAAGTGTGAATGCTCAACGGGTCACCCTTGTCTGACAGACTTTTCTGATGGAGAGTCCGGTGGGAGTAAGTGTTACCAATAGCAGATGTTACAATGCCGGGCTGCAAACCTTTTATTAACGTACTCACTATTTTTTATAGGAAGGTGATCTCTGCATGCCTGCTGTTAAAGTTAAAGAAAATGAACCGTTTGATGTAGCGCTGCGCCGTTTCAAACGCTCTTGCGAAAAGGCTGGTGTACTGGCTGAAGTACGTCGTCGTGAACACTACGAAAAGCCTACCTCCGTTCGCAAGCGTAAGGCTGCTGCCGCTGTCAAGCGTCATTTGAAGAAACTGCAGCGCGAACAGCGTCGTCGCGAGCGTCTGTATTAAGACCGGATTTTCGGTTTTAATCGCCCCGACTGCCAAAGTCGATTGACGACCCCCGTGCCCTTGCAGCACTCGACAAGATGGCCTGGCAACGCCGCGATGCCATCAATCTGTTCGAGTCTGCAGGGCGCACATTTAATTGTTCAGAAAAAACTGAAACCGGCCATTATTCAGAACTTCCCGGCTCAGTAACGAAGAAAGATCACAGATCCTGGCTGAAAAAGTCAGGCCACCTCTCCAACAGATTCCATGTATAAATCCCTTAATGCCCTGTCTGCCTGCACAGGAATTTCGTTAGCTCCTTTCTCCCACTTAGCAATCACCTGGTCAGACTTATCCAGCAGCTTGCCCAGTGCCTTTTGAGAGAGGTCAAGTTCAATTCTCAAAAAACGAAATTCTTTAGCCCGCAGTGGAGCTTCTTTACTTATCAGCCCTCGGGCAATAGCTTCATGCAGGCCATCTATGTTGTGGATAGATACACCTTCACCGGATGGCGAGTTAGTTTTACGGAAGCCATTGGCAAGGTAGATATTATCTAACCCGCAGGCTGAATAATGGTACATAATCAACACCCTCATGCAGTAACCTCCAGACAAGTTAGCAACAACCACTGACAACCGCCCAGCAACAATGATAAAATCCGGCTACTGCTAAGCACCGGTCTCGTCACCCCAATGACTGGCGCTCACACTTACAGGCATATATGGGCATTTATGGCCGGACGCATCCCCCAGACATTTATTGACGACCTGCTGAACCGCCTGGATATCGTGGATATTGTCGACAGCCGGGTGAAGCTTAAGAAGACGGGTCGGAACTACTCCGCCTGCTGCCCCTTCCATCAGGAAAAAACCCCCTCATTCACCGTCAGCCCCGACAAGCAGTTTTACTATTGCTTTGGCTGTGGTGCCAGTGGTAACGCTCTGGGCTTCGTCATGGACTTTGACCACCTGGACTTCCCGACAGCCGTTGATTCTCTGGCCAGTCTGGTTGGACTGGAAGTGCCCAGGGAGCAACACAGCCAAAAACGAGGCCCGGATCACAGCCCGCTTTATGAGCTGATGACCAAAGCCAACGCCTTTTACAACGAACAACTCATTAAAGCTGCCGATGCACCAAGAGCCATCCAGTATCTGAAACAGAGAGGACTGGACGGCCAAACCTGCAAACGCTTCGGTATTGGTTTCGCCCCACCAGGCTGGGACAACCTTAAAAATCATCTGGCAGAGAATCAGGAAAAAGAAGAGCAACTGGTTAAGACCGGTATGCTGGTAGAAAAAGAAGAAACCAAAAGTCGCTATGACCGTTTCCGCGACCGTATCATGTTCCCTATCCATGACACCCGGGGACGGATTATTGCTTTTGGTGGCCGGGTACTGGGCGACGCCAAACCCAAATACCTCAACTCTCCCGAATCCCCCATTTTCCACAAGGGACGGGAATTGTATGGACTGTACGAAGCCAAAAAGCACAACCGCCACCTTGAACGCATTGTTGTCGTGGAAGGCTATATGGATGTGGTTGCCCTGGCCCAACAAGGCATCAACAACGCCGTCGCCACCCTGGGCACAGCAACGACTCTGGAGCATATACAGAGACTGTTTAAAACCGTCTCAGAAATTGTCTTCTGCTTTGATGGCGATGACGCAGGCAAACGTGCCGCCTGGCGAGCCCTTGAATCCACCCTTGCCCACATGAAAGACGGCAACCAGGCACGCTTTCTGTTTTTACCCCAGGGAGAAGATCCGGACAGCATGGTCAGGCAGGAAGGTGCGGATGCCTTTCTGGAAAGAATAAAAACCGGCGCCCTTAGCCTCGACACCTTCTTGTTCCAGGAGCTCAGTGACGGTATCGACCTGAATACCATGGATGGACGGTCACGACTGGCCACCGATGCACAACCTCACCTGCACAAAATCCCCGATGGCCTGTTCAAACAGATGTTGATGCAGAAACTGTCAGACATCACTGGCCTAAATACTGATACTCTTGAAAGCTACTTAAACAAAAAGGGAGAACCCGAACCTGTCGCCGAGCCTGCATACGACAATTACTCTGTACCTGCTGAAGCCGACTATTATCCGGATGCGCATTACAAACCCGACGTCGTGCAAAGCCATCAACCCCAGACACGCAGTTTTGAGCGCAGACCCTTTTTTAAAGAAAACCACGAACAGCCCGCTCCCGCCCCATTAAAAGTAGGTCGTTCCATTTATGCCATCCGCCACCTGCTCTGCAACCCTGAACTGGCAACCGATGTCAAAGCGATCAATGAACTGGAAGGCGACGAACACCCGGATACACAACTATTAATCGCCCTGATCAAAACACTTCAGGAACAACCAAAACTCCCTACCATCGCCCTGATTGCGCAATGGCACGGCACCCGCAACGGCAGCCGACTTCAGGAAATTGCATCACTGCAACTTGGACACCAGCCCAACAACCAGGAATTCCACGAAGCGATAGAGCGAATCCGGGATAAAGTCCAGGAACTTGAGCACAGGCAGGCAACACACTCCCTGAAACAGACATTTTCACAAAAAAAACCAGACCAGATAGACTCGGCACAACGCGATGTCTTGAAAGCCCTGCTGGAAAAACAGAAGAAAAAACTGGGCATTAAACCCGCAAACACCGCTGCCAAAAAATAGCGTCCTGACCGCCTGAAAAAAAATCACAAAGCGAACGACAGAAGTCTTTATTTACCGCTACCAAAAAATTATTTACAAAGTGTTTTTTATCGCTTTATTTATGGCGACGCACGTATTTTTAGGTATATACTTGAACTTCACTGTGCCATGTGGAAAGCCGTTATTAACCACACACCTGATTTCGAATCCGGCCTGAAACAGCCATGAGCAAAGAAGGCATCTTATTGGCTCACCTGTTGTGAGCAGATGCTTTCGCGGTAAAAAGCCACGGAAGGGGACCCTCACCATGTGTAGTTTTTCATGGATCGTTTTTCCGGCACCTCATCCACTAAACATCGTGCAGATCCAGGAAAGCGTGCTGCTTCACGCTTTTTTTATGGAAACCCCCATGTTTTTGAGCTATAATTGCCTGCTTACGTTTTTTTCGTCCGGCACTCCACTTTCGCTGTTAAAGGGTTGATATGTCAGCTAACTCGCAACAACAATCCCGACTGAAAGAGCTTATCTCTCGCGGTAAGGAACAGGGATACCTGACTTACGCTGAGGTAAATGACCATCTTCCTGAAGACATCTCCGATCCTGATCAGGTTGAAGATATCATTCGCATGATCAATGACATGGGTATCACTGTCTACGAAACAGCGCCGGACGCCGATACCCTGTTATTATCAGAAGCCGATACCGATGAAGCTGCTGCCGAAGAAGCAGCAGCAGCTCTTGCAGCCGTTGAACAGGAAGCAGGTCGAACCACTGACCCGGTACGTATGTACATGCGTGAAATGGGTACGGTTGAGCTGCTGACTCGCGAAGGCGAAATCCAGATCGCCAAACGCATTGAAGAAGGGCTGCGTGAAGTCATGTCAGCCCTGGCCAAATTTCCCGGATCCGTTCAGATTGTTCTGGATGAATACGATCGGATCGTAGAAGAAGAAGGCCGCCTGACCGACCTGATCAGCGGTTATATAGATCCTGATTCCGATGAACCGATCGCCCCACCCGCTCCTGTTAATGAGAACATCAAAGAAGACTTTAACGATGATGACTCTGATGACGATGACGAGGGGGACGCAGGGGGTCTCGACCCGGAAGAAGCCAAAGAGCGCTTCGGACTTCTTCGCACAAACCACGAAAAAGTCCTGAAAACTCTAGAAAAGCACGACTTTGGCTCCAAAGCAGCCAAAGCGGCAATGGAAGAGCTGACCGAAGCCTTCATGCCCCTGAAACTGGTGCCCCGTATTTTCGACATGCTGGTTTTCCGCATCAGAAATACTCTGGACACCATCCGGGGCAATGAGCGCGCAATCATGCAATTTTGCGTACGCCGCGCAAAAATGCCTCGCAAGATTTTCCTGAGCAGCTTCCCGGGCAACGAAACCAACCTGAAGTGGATGGATGACATCACATCCGGCAGCGCCGGATACGCTGAAACCATCAACAAATACCGGGATGAAATTATTCGCGCCCAGAAGAAGCTGATCACCATTGAAAATGAGTTCGGCTGCACACTGGTCCAGATCAAGGACATTAATCGCAGAATGTCCCTGGGCGAAGCCCGTGCCCGTCGCGCCAAGAAAGAAATGGTTGAGGCCAACCTGCGGCTGGTTATTTCCATTGCCAAAAAGTACACCAACCGTGGACTACAGTTCCTGGACCTGATCCAGGAAGGTAACATCGGTTTGATGAAAGCGGTAGACAAGTTCGAATACCGTCGCGGATACAAGTTCTCGACCTACGCTACCTGGTGGATTCGCCAGGCAATCACCCGCTCCATCGCGGACCAGGCCAGAACCATCCGTATTCCGGTTCACATGATTGAGACCATCAACAAGCTGAACCGTATTTCCAGGCAAATGCTTCAGGAGATGGGTCGTGAACCGACTCCTGAAGAACTGGCCGTTCGTATGGAAATACCTGAAGACAAGATCCGCAAGGTGCTGAAAATCTCCAAGGAGCCCATCTCCATGGAGACACCGATCGGCGACGACGAAGACTCCCATCTCGGTGATTTTATCGAAGATGCGACCATTCAGTCCCCTATCGATCGAGCCACCGGCACAGGTCTGAAAGAATCTACCCGCAACGTGCTGTCAGGCCTGACAGCCCGTGAAGCGAAGGTTCTGCGTATGCGTTTCGGTATCGACATGAACACCGACCACACTCTGGAAGAGGTGGGTAAACAGTTCGACGTTACCCGAGAACGTATCCGTCAGATCGAAGCCAAGGCCCTAAGAAAACTGCGTCACCCAACGCGCTCAGATCACCTGAGAAGCTTCCTGGACGAGTAGTAGCCCCCAGGCCTCAAACAAAAAAAACCGTACTTATGTACGGTTTTTTTTGTTTGACTGAAAAACCCCTGGCACTAAAAAAGGCCACCCCTGAAACAGGAGCAGCCTTTTGAGAGAGGCAAAACCTCAGGAGTAGACGGGGGTGATCACATCATGCCGCCCATACCACCCATTCCACCCATGCCGCCCATATCAGGCATAGCAGGAGCAGCAGCTTCGGCAGGCTCATCAGCAACCATGGCTTCAGTGGTGATCATCAGACCAGCAACGGAAGCAGCCGCCTGCAGAGCAGAACGAGTTACTTTAGCCGGATCCAGGATACCCATTTCGATCATGTCGCCGTATTCACCGGTCGCAGCGTTGTAGCCGAAGTTACCTTCGCCAGACTTAACCTTGTCAACAACAACAGAAGCTTCGTCACCGGAGTTGGAAGCGATCTGACGGATTGGGCCTTCCAGGGCACGCAGGATCAGCTCAACACCGGCTTTCTGCTCAGCGTTGGCGGTTTCAACAGAGATTTTGGACAGAGCGCGAACCAGTGCAACACCACCACCAGCAACGACGCCTTCTTCAACAGCAGCGCGGGTTGCGTGCAGAGCGTCTTCTACACGAGCCTTCTTCTCTTTCATTTCTACTTCGGTAGCAGCACCCACTTTAACGACAGCAACACCGCCAGCCAGCTTGGCTACACGCTCTTGCAGTTTTTCCTTGTCGTAGTCGGAAGTAGAGTTTTCGATCTCGGCGCGGATCTGCTCAACACGGGCAACGATATCCTTCTGGTTGCCAGCGCCATCGACGATGGTGGTGTCTTCCTTGGTGATAGCGATGCGCTTGGCAGAACCCAGGTCTTCCAGGGTAGCCGCTTCCAGGGACAGACCTACTTCTTCAGAAATAACAGTACCACCGGTCAGGATCGCGATGTCTTGCAGCATGGCTTTGCGACGATCACCGAAACCAGGTGCCTTAACCGCAGCAACCTTAACGATGCCACGCATGTTGTTTACCACCAGAGTGGCCAGCGCTTCGCCTTCAACATCTTCAGCGATGATCAGCAGAGGCTTGCCAGCTTTGGCTACGTTTTCCAGTACTGGCAGCAGATCGCGGATGTTGGAGATCTTTTTGTCAACCAGCAGGACGAACGGGGTTTCCAGTTCAGCAGACATGCTTTCCTGGTTGTTGATGAAGTAAGGAGACAGGTAGCCACGGTCGAACTGCATACCTTCTACTACGTCCAGTTCATTTTCCAGACCGGAACCTTCTTCAACGGTGATAACGCCTTCTTTGCCTACTTTCTCCATGGCTTCAGCGATAATCTGACCGACCAGCTCATCGGAGTTTGCGGAGATAGTACCGACCTGAGCGATGGACTTGCTGTCTTCGCAAGGCGTGGACATGGCTTTCAGCTGTTCAACAACCGCCGCTACTGCCTTGTCGATGCCACGCTTGAGGTCCATTGGGTTCATGCCGGCAGCAACGTACTTCAGACCTTCGTTGACAATGGACTGAGCCAGAACCGTTGCTGTAGTGGTACCGTCACCCGCCTGGTCGTTAGCCTGGGAAGCGACTTCCTTAACCAGCTGGGCACCCATGTTCTGGAATTTGTCAGACAGCTCGATTTCCTTGGCTACGGAAACACCATCTTTAGTGATGGTTGGAGCGCCGAAAGACTTTTCCAACAGAACGTTACGGCCTTTTGGGCCCAGGGTTGCCTTTACTGCGTCAGCCAGAATGTTGACGCCTTCCAGCATTTGTTTGCGAGCTTCGTCGCCGAACTTAACCTGCTTTGCTGCCATGATGGGTAATCCTTTGGAAATTTAAAACAGTTGTTATGAAATCGAAGTTCCGGGATCAGTCTTCCAGAACAGCGTAGATTTCGCTTTCGGATACGATGATCAGCTCTTCACCGTCAATCTTCACGGTATCGGAACCAGCGTACTTACCAAAGATCACTTTGTCGCCGACGCTCACGCCGACAGGACGCTTTTCACCATTGTCCAAAAATACGCCGTCACCGATAGCCACGACCACGCCCTGGTTTGGCTTTTCAGTAGCAGAACCTGGCAACACGATACCGCCAGCAGAGGTAGTGGTTTCTTCTTCACGACGAACGACCACGCGATCACGCAACGGACGGATTTTCATCGATGTATCTCTCCAACTGTTTATGCCGAAAAATCAGCAATCAACTCTTAACGGCCTGACTTGCATCGTCAGAACCGAACCCAATTATCGGTAGTTAAGTAAGTAGGGGTGGCTTTTGTCTTTTCAAGGGGGGGCTAAGATTTTTTTTCATCTTCCCGCTTGAACTCACCTTCGAAGGTCTGGTGAATTCCTCGCTGGCTGTCGACGTCCTCACGGTAGTATTCGCCCTCAAAGGTCTTGGATGACGATTGCCAGCGACCACTTTTGATCATTCGTCGCAACAACACTTTGCGCACCGGGGGAATAAGCAGAACCAGCCCGAAAAAGTCGGTGATAAAGCCGGGAATCATCAGGAACAGCCCACCGAGGGCCGTCATAAAACCGTCCAGCAATTCCAGCGCAGGCATTTCACCACGGGTCATTTTCTCACGGGCCTTAAGCATGGTACGAAAGCCCTGCCGGCGAATAATCGCCATACCCGCCACCATGCCCAGAATCACCAGGGCCAGTGTATTAAGAGCGCCAATGTAGCTCCCTACCTTGATCAGCACGACCAGTTCCAGGGCGGGGAGCAGTAAGAAAATCCAAAAAGGGAAGCGCATAGAAGGCTCCATAGACAAGGGTACTTCTTAATATGGTGTTAGTTGCGGAAACTTCAAGGCCAGGAGCCTGCCTCCACCCTGCACGCAAAATCAGAGCCATATTCGACACACCATAAAAAAACAGGAGCCACTGGACTCCTGTTCTACTAAAAAGCTAGCGCTTAAAATCAGCTCTGCTGCTCTCTCACACGCTCAACTTCTTTCATGCTCAGTTTGATACGACCACGGGAGTCTATATCCAGCACCACAACATCAACAGTCTGGCCAACTTTCAGGTAGTCAGTCACATTTTCAACACGCTCATTAACGATTTGAGAAATGTGCACAAGGCCGTCTTTACCCGGCAGTACGCTGACGAACGCCCCGAAGTCCAGGATCCGGGTCACTTCACCGGTGTAGATTTTGCCAATCTCGGCTTCAGCGGTGATACCGTAAACCATATCGTGGGCAGCCTTGGCTTTCTCACTGTTCTCAGCAAAGATCTGAACCATACCGTTGTCGTCAATATCAACAGACGCACCGGTTTTATCGCAGATGCTGCGAATGGTAGAGCCCCCTTTACCGATCACGTCACGAATCTTGTCTGGATCAATTTTCAGTGACATGGTCATGGGCGCATTCGGGTTCAGTTCCGTGCGGGCAGTACTGATCACTTTGTTCATCTCACCCAGGATGTGCAGGCGGGCGTGCATCGCCTGCTCCAGGGCAATCTCCATGATCTCTTCAGTAATACCGGCAATCTTGATATCCATCTGCAGGGCAGTGATACCTTCGGATGTACCCGCTACTTTAAAGTCCATGTCACCCAGATGATCTTCATCACCCAGAATGTCGGTCAGAACGGCGAACTGTTCACCTTCTTTCACCAGACCCATGGCAATACCGGCGACAGGTGCTTTCAGAGGCACACCGGCATCCATCAGGGCAAGTGAAGAACCACAAACCGAAGCCATGGAGCTGGAACCGTTGGATTCAGTGATCTCGGAAACCACACGGATGGTATATGGAAATTCTTCCTGAGTAGGCAGAACCGCCTGCACACCACGACGGGCAAGACGACCATGACCAATTTCACGACGACCCGGTGCTCCCATACGACCACACTCGCCTACAGAGTAAGAAGGGAAGTTGTAGTGCAGCATGAATGGATCTTTGACTTCACCTTCCAGGTTGTCAACGATCTGAGCGTCGCGAGTGGTACCCAGAGTGGTGGTGACAATAGCCTGGGTTTCACCACGGGTGAACAGGGAAGAGCCATGAGTCTTCTGTAAAACGCCGATTTCAACACCAATGTTACGAACCGTCTTGGTGTCACGACCGTCTATACGAGGCATACCGTTGAGAATATTGCCGCGTACAACGTTTTTCTCCAGCTTGCCGAAGGCTTTTTCAACGTCAGAAGTATTGAATGGGCTGTCTTCACCAGCTACCGCTGCCAGCACTTCCTGACGCAGTGCTTTAACGGCAGCAGTACGATCCTGCTTGATGGTGATCTGGTAAGCTTCACGCATGCTGCCTTCAAAAGCCGCCAGCCTTTCTTTCAGCTCGATGTTTTCAGCTGGCGCTTCCCACTCCCAGCGAGCCTTACCAGCTTCTGCCGCCAGCTCCTGAACAGCCTGAATGACGGACTGGTATTCCTGATGAGCAAACAAAACCGCTCCCAGCATCTCGTCTTCTGTCAGCTCCTGGGCTTCAGATTCAACCATTAGAACAGCGTCGTTGGTACCCGCTACCACCATGTCCAGCTCAGAAGTCTTCAGTTCTTCATAGCTTGGGTTCAGCAGATACCCTTTCTCTTCGTTGAAACCGACACGAGCAGCACCGATTGGACCATCAAAAGGAATGCCGGAGATGGCCAAAGCGGCAGAGGTAGCAACCATGGCCAGAATGTCCGGATCGTTCTTCTTGTCGGTCGACATAACAGTACAGACAACCTGTACTTCGTTCATGAAACCTTTAGGGAACAGAGGACGGATAGGACGGTCAATCAAGCGGGAAGTCAGGGTTTCTTTCTCGCTTGGGCGGGATTCGCGTTTCAGGAAACCACCGGGAATTTTACCGGCAGCGTAGGTTTTTTCCTGATAGTGAACAGAAAGCGGGAAGAAATCCTGACCTTCATTCGCCTGTCTGGCACCGACAACCGTCGCCAGAATAGCAATATCACCCATCTTGGCCAGGACGGCACCTGAAGCCTGACGAGCGACACGACCGGTTTCCAGAGTGATGGTCTGGTCACCGAATTGAAATGTTTTAATTACCGGATTCACAACGTTTTCCTATTAAGTGTGAATAAACCAATACAGTACCCGGTCATAGTGGTGTGACAGATGCAATTCAAAACCTTCTGGATAATCTACAGACCCTGCCTACCCAGACAGACTTGGAATTGCACCCTCTACTGACAACCAGAGTGCTGACGTGTAAGTACCTAACCAGATACTCGAGAGGGGGAATAATCCCGCTCTTTAAAACTGAAAAAACAATGTCGTTTTTATGGTTGTTTTGACCATAAGAAAAAATTCAAACTTTATTATACACTCAATTGCAATAAAGATTTCAGGGTTTAACAGCAACACCCTGCTGCTTTTTCTCATGACCAACAACGCAAAACACCGCCTGCCTCACAAAGGAAGCCGGCGGTGCTTTAACTGCACAGAAATGCATTTACAAGACCATAGCCGTTCAATGCATTCTGCCTGACCCCAAGTTGAACATAACCGTACAACTCAAAGTTTGCTGCTGTGTCTAAGTCGATAACGTTAAAGCTATCAGCGACGCAGACCCAGACGCTCAATCAGGGAACGGTAACGCTCAACGTCTTTGCCTTTCAGGTAGTTCAGCATGTTACGACGCTGATTTACCATACGAATCAGACCACGACGGGAGTGGTGATCCTTGTGGTTGGCCTTGAAGTGACCCTGCAAACCTTCGATGTTTGCAGTCAGCAGAGCAACCTGAACTTCAGGGCTACCGCTGTCGCCTTCAGTGCGACCGAATTCCTTGATGATTTCTGCTTTCTTTTTAGCAGTCAAAGCCATTGCTTGATACTCCAGTTAATATGCATTAATAAGCAGGCACGACCGTGCATATTTACAGCCAGCCATTCTATCGTGACAGCATCTGCTGCCAACCAAGTGGCGCATTCTAACACCAACTTCCAGCCGGAAGCCAGCCTGTTGGAGCCAGCGCACTGGAAACAGAAAGTCTGCCTCAGTTTCCAGAGCTGATCAGTCGCCTGGGAGCAACACGACCGTCTTCATCAATCTCGCCAATGCCCAGGAATCGAAGCACTTCCTGCCCTTCAACCTCTTCCTGGCCATAGATACGGACATGACCACTGGTAGGCGCCTGGGGCACCTGAACCGGCTGCCCTTGACTGATGTAATAGCTGCTGGCGGCCCCCAGACGAATCTGAGGCCAGTCACTCACGGAAGTATCCAGTGGCAGCAGCAGCTCATCCAGAGCCTTATGACCACCGCCATCACGAATCTCTTCGAGCTCTTCCAAACTATGAGACTGGTGTTCAGTATATGGGCCCGCCTTGATTCTGTGGAGCTCAGCAACGTGTCCCAGACACCCCAGAGCCGCACCAATATCTTCAGCCAGGGTACGGATGTAAGTACCCTTGGAGCAATCCACCTCAAGAATCAGGTTGTCCCCTTCAAAATCCAGCAGCTCAAGACGGTAGATAGTGATTCGACGAGTCGGACGCTCTACGACAATGCCTTGACGAGCCAGCTTATAGAGAGGCTCACCGTTGTATTTCAACGCTGAATACATGCTGGGAACCTGATCAACCTCGCCACGGAAACGATCGAGGATAGCCTCGACATCCGAACGGGTAACGGTTACCGGACGCTGCTCGACTATTTCACCTTCACGGTCACCGGTCTCCGTCTGGATACCCAGCTTGACTTCCGTTCTATAGGACTTGTCCGACTCCAGCAGATACTGTGAAAACTTGGTAGCCTCGCCCAGACAAACCGGCAAAACACCCGTGGCCAGAGGATCAAGACTCCCGGTATGACCAGCCTTGGCAGCACCATAAAGCCGCTTTACACGTTGCAGAACATCGTTGGAACTGGCGCCTTTGGGCTTATTCACAACCACAATACCGTCGACCCTGCGGCCACGGCTACGTCTGCGCTTAGACATCCATTACTCCTTGGACTCATCCTGATGATCACTGTCACCAGAACGAGCTTTTGCAATCAGCTCATTCATATACGCACCCCGTCGCAGACTGTTGTCATAACGGAAACGCAACTGGGGAATGGTACGCAACTTGATGGAACGGGCCAGCTGGCTGCGCAGGAATCCGGCAGCACTCTGCATAACCTTGAGGTTCTCATCAACATTGTCCTGGTCGTCTACACCCAGGAAGGAAACAAAAACATCGGCAAAAGCCAGATCGCGGGAAACTTCTACCGCACTGACGGTGACCATACCTAAACGGGGATCTTTCATTTCCAGCTGGATCAGCTGGGCCAGTTCTTTCTGAATCTGATCCGCTACCCGCTGGGTTCGACTGTATTCTTTAGCCATTGGGGGATTCAATCCTGCTGATATGAGAAAGCCCGCAATCTCAGTGCGGGCTTCCTTGTCCGGGAACCTGATCAGGTCAACCGGGACTCATTAAAGCGTACGCTTGACCTCAACGGTCTTGTACACTTCGATCTTGTCGCCTGGCTTAACGTCGTTGTAGGACTTAACCGCGATACCACACTCCATGCCTTCGCGAACATCCTGTACGTCATCTTTGAAGCGACGCAGGGATTCCAGTTCGCCCTCGAAGATAACCACGTTGTCACGCAGTACACGGATACGGTCGTTACGGTAAACAGTACCTTCAATCACCATACAGCCAGCCACTGCACCGAACTTCGGTGAACGGAAGACATCACGCACTTCGGCAGTACCCACGATCTGCTCACGGGTATCGGAGCCCAGCATACCGCCCAGAGCCTTCTTGACATCATCAATGATGTCATAGATAACGCTGTAGTAGCGTAAATCCAGCTCTTCAGCCTCAATCACCTTACGGGCAGAGGCATCGGCACGAACGTTGAAGCCAACGATAACGGCATTGGAAGCCAGAGCCAGGTTAGCGTCGGTTTCAGTGATGCCCCCTACGCCGCCGGAAATAACCTTAACCTGTACTTCGTCGTTACCCTGCTCTTCCAGAGAAGTCGTCAGCGCTTCCAGAGAACCTCGTACGTCTGCTTTCAGAACGATATTGAGAGTCTTCTTCTCTTCAGAACCCATGCTGGAGAAGATATTTTCCAGCTTGGACGCCTGCTGACGAGCCAGTTTGACTTCACGGTATTTACCCTGACGGAACAGTGCGATTTCACGAGCCTTGCGCTCATCCTTAACCACAATCAGCTCATCACCGGCATCAGGCGTACCGTCCAGACCCAGGATTTCAACCGGGATGGAAGGACCGGCATCTTTGATCGCCTTACCGTCTTCATCCAGCATGGCACGAACACGACCGTACTGCTGACCGACCAGGATGTTATCACCCTGTTGCAGGTTACCGGACTGAACCAGCACCGTAGCCACAGGACCACGACCTTTATCAAGACGGGATTCAACCACCACGCCTTTCGCCGGACCTTCGTCAGCGGCAGACAGTTCCAGTACTTCAGCCTGAAGCAGCACTGCTTCCAGCAGCTCGTCAATACCCTGACCGGTCAGAGCGGATACGTGAATAAACTGAGTGTCACCACCCCACTCCTCAGGAATCACTTCCCTTGCAGCCAGTTCGTTCTTCACCCGATCAGGATCGGCAGCTTCCTTATCGATTTTGTTCACAGCAACCACCACCGGCACACCGGCAGCCTTGGCATGTTGAACCGCCTCTTCGGTCTGAGGCATAACACCGTCGTCAGCCGCAACCACCAGAATAACGATATCAGTGGCCTTGGCACCACGAGCACGCATGGCGGTAAAGGCCGCGTGTCCGGGAGTATCCAGGAAGGAAACCATACCCCGCGGTGTATCCACATGGTAAGCACCAATATGCTGGGTAATACCACCGGCCTCACCCGCCTGCACACGACTCTTACGGATATAGTCCAGCAGAGAGGTCTTACCGTGGTCAACGTGACCCATGACCGTCACAACCGGCGCACGTGACTTCTCTTCAAACTCGGTTACAGCACCTTCCTGATCTTCAGTCAGGGAGTCTTCAATGCTGTCCGCTTTAGCCAGCTTGAAGGTGTGACCCATTTCTTCAACCACGATGGACGCAGTATCCTGATCGATCACCTGATTGATGGTCACCATGGAGCCCATTTTGAACATGGCCTTGATGACATCAGCAGCTTTAACTGCCATTTTCTGCGCCAGTTCAGCCACCGTGATGGTCTCAGGAATTGAGACTTCACGCACTACCGGAGCGGTTGGCTTGGTGAAGCCGTGTGCAGCCATAGATTCAGGCGTGATAGTCCGGGCTGCCTTACGGCCACCACGACGATCATCTTTACGACCGCCATTACGTCCGCCACGTTTCTCACCACGACGACCACGCTCTTCACGAGGCTCATCACGACGATCTTTGGCTTTGCGGTTACGACCACGCTTATCACCTTCCGGAGCCGGCATTGGCGCAGCGGCCGGATCAAAGCTGGGAGCAGACGGAGCGTCACGACGGGCCGGACGATCACCATCACGACGTGGTGGACGATCACCGTCACGACGAGCCGGACGATCACCATCGCGACGTGGCGGACGATCACCGTCACGACGCGGCGGACGATCGCCATCACGACGCTGCTGAGGACGATCACCATCGCGGCGCTGCTGTGGACGGTCGCCATCACGACGCTGAGGACGGTCACCATCGCGGCGCGAGTCTCCACGACCCCGCTTTTCTTCCGGCTTCTGTTCTTCAGGTTTTTCGCTCTTGACGTAGGTACGCTTCTTGCGGACTTCTACGTTGACAACTTTTTTCTTACCAGCGCCACCACCGCCAGAGACTTTCATCTGACTGACAGTTTTGCGCTTGAGGGTGATCCTGGTAGGCTCTGCCGTACCTGTGTGATCACCGTGAATACTTTTCAGGTGAGCCAGCAACTGCTTCTTTTCTGCATCCGATACAGCTTCTGAAGCCTTGGTTTGCTTCAGGCCTGCATCCTGCATCTGCTGCAACAACCTTTCGACCGGAGCGCCGACCACCTTCGCGAGTTGTTCTACGGTTACTTCTGCCATTAACACTTCTCCTCTCAGTGGCCCGCTCAGTTACCAGCTTCGTCGAACCAGGGAGCACGCGCCGTCATAATCAATTCACCCGCACGCGTTTCGTCCATACCTTCGATTTCGAGAAGGTCGTCAATGGACTGCTCCGCCAGATCTTCCATAGTAATGACACCCTGGCTGGCCAGCTCCAGTGCCAGTTCCTCATCCATGCCATCCATGGTCAAAAGGTCTTCAGCTGGCTGTGCGCCATCTAACTTTTCTTCTCGAGCGATGGCCTGAGTCAGCAGCTTGTCTTTCGCACGAGTGCGAAGCTCTTCTACGATTTCTTCATCCATGCCTTCAATTGCCACCATCTCTTCCAGAGGGACATAGGCAATTTCTTCAACCGTGGTGAATCCTTCGTCGACCAGCAGCTGCGCCAGTTCTTCATCAATGTCGAGCAGATCAATAAAACTCTGTTTAAACTTGTCCGCTTCCTTTTCCTGCTTGGCAGCGGCTTCAGACTCTGTCATAACGTTCAATTTCCAGCCAGTCAGTTCACTGGCCAGTCGAACATTCTGACCACTACGACCAATGGCCTGGGCCAGATTATCTTCGCTGACTGCGATATCCATGGTGCCGGAATCTTCGTCGACGATGATGGAGGCAACCTCCGCAGGCTGCATGGCATTAATCACGTACTGAACAGGGTTTTCGTCGTACAGAACAATGTCGATACGCTCATTACCCAGCTCGCCAGATACCGCCTGTACACGGGCACCGCGCATACCTACGCAGGCACCTACCGGATCAATGCGGCCATCATTGGTTTTAACGGCGATCTTTGCCCTTGAGCCCGGATCACGGGCCGCTGCCCTGATTTCCAGAACCTCTTCAGCAATTTCCGGCACTTCAATGCGGAACAATTCAATCAGCATTTCGGGCGCAGTTCGGGACAGCATCAGTTGCGGCCCACGACCTTCCATGGAAATCTCATGCAGCAGAGCCCTTACATGACTTCCCATACGGAAGTTCTCACGAGGCAGCACACTGTCCTTACGCATGACCGCTTCAGCATTGTTACCAAGGTCAACAATAATGCTGTCACGGGTTGTTTTCTTTACGGTGCCATTAATCAGGTCGCCCAGCTTGTCACGATACTGCTCAACCATCTGGGCACGCTCGGCTTCGCGCACTTTCTGAACAATGACCTGCTTGGCAGTCTGGGCCGCAATCCGGCCAAATACGACAGACTCAACCTGCTCTTCCCAGACACCACCGATTTCCAGAGACTCATCTTTTTCCTTACCCTCATCCAGGGTAAAGTGCATGCCCGGAAACTCGAAGTCTTCGTCCGCAACTATGGTCCAACGACGGAAGGTATCGTATTCACCACTGCTGCGGTCAATCGCTACCCGGATATCTACTTCTGTTTCGTAACGTTTTTTAGTCGCGGTCGCCAGGGCAATCTCCATAGCCTCGAAGATCACTTCGGGTGGAACGCCCTTCTCGTTGGAAACGGACTCAACGACCAACAGAATTTCTTTACTCATGCTCTGCCTCGCCTATGCTGAACCAGTCCATGCCTTTATCAACACTTCCCTGGCCGTTAACCGGGAAGGCCCCGTCTGCGATCAACTGCTTGTTGCAGACAGCGGCTAATAACCCGGCCTGAACCTTGTACTCAATCTTTTACCTGGCCTTTACCAGTTATGAGCCTGAAGTTAGTCGAATCTCGGTATCACCTGAGCCTTGTCTATGCTCTCTATGGGAAGAAGCAGTTCGTGGTCATCGACCACTAATACCACGTCCTGGTCTTCCACCCCTTTTACAATACCCTTGTACTTGCGGCGCCCTTCAAAGGGCACCCGCAAACGGACATTGACCTCTGCACCCGCCCAGGCAACATAGTGCTCAAGTGTAAACAGCTGCCTGTCCACTCCGGGCGATGAGACTTCAAGGGTATATTCTTCTGTGATGGGGTCTTCTACATCAAGAACCCCACTCACCTGACGACTGACGATTTCACAGTCATCCAGCTGGATTCCCTTTTCTTTATCCAGAGAATCAATATAAATGCGAAGCATTGAATGCCTGCCCTGAGGTTTGAACTCAATCCCCCAAAGCTGGTAACCAAGGGATTCAACCACAGGTCCAATCAATGCTTCCAGTTGCGACTGCTTACCTGCCACGTTGGAAACACCTGTCTGCAAAAACAAAAAAAGGGCTTAAAAGCCCTGTCTCTTCCATGCACCCAGTTTTCCAGCTGGACGCAACTATCGAGCCGACCAAAGACACGCTCTCAAGCATGAATTCAGCAAACTCCCAGAACCCAGTCGGGCTGACATCTCAAACCCGAAAAAGACTCTGACGCACCTAATAAAAAACCCCATGATGGGGTTTAATTATTTGGTAGCGGGGGCCAGATTCGAACTGACGACCTTCGGGTTATGAGCCCGACGAGCTACCAGGCTGCTCCACCCCGCATCAAACCTGTTTCTGTATACTGCCAGCTAAAAACCTGCATCACAAGCAGTAACTACAGACACGTCATTTAATCACTACAAAACCCAACCAAATACCCTTCTTCCATTGACCAAAAAAGCTAATGGCAATCTGGTGCCCAGGGCGGGACTTGAACCCGCACGACCGTTAGGCCACCGCCCCCTCAAGACGGCGTGTCTACCAATTCCACCACCTGGGCAAACACCACAACTACATCCTGCTTAAAGCTTACCCTTACTGGGCTGGAGGCAGAGACGGTTCTTTATTCTGCTCGTCACTTCCGACGGGTTGTGATTCTATCACAGGAGCGTCGCTCTCGACACTCTTTTCTAAATCTGCTTCATCTGCTTCTGAAGCGGCCTGCGGAGCGATCGGTGCATCACCGGCCGGAACAGACTCTTCAATCACAGCTGGCACACCGGCTTCACCGATGCTGTCTGCCTTCTGCCTGGCTACCATAGCCAAGGCAAAACTGGTCACAAAAAACACTGTTGCCAGAATCGCTGTCGTGCGACTCATAAAGTTGCCAGTACCCTGACTACCAAACACTGTTTGTGACGCACCGGACCCAAAACTAGCACCGGCTTCTGCACCCTTGCCCTGCTGCAACAAAATCAGACCGACTACGGCAGCAGAGGCAAGAACATGAACAATAAGAATTATGGTTTCCATCACTATCCTGCAGCGCGACAGATCGCCTGGAACTCTTCAGCAATCAATGAGGCTCCCCCCACAAGACCGCCATCAACATCCGGCAAAGCAATCAGGTCTGCAGCGTTAGCTGCTTTCATGCTACCACCGTACAGAATACGAGTTCTGTCGGCCATAGCCTGATCATGCTCTGCCAGCAAGCTGCGAATCGCAGCGTGTACTTCCTGCGCCTGCTCAGGCGTTGCAGTCAGCCCGGTTCCAATAGCCCATACAGGCTCATAAGCGATCACAAAATTTGCCAAACGCTCCGGACCAGCAGTCCGCAGCACAGCTTCAACCTGAGCTGCCACCACCTTCATGGTGTCGCCAGCTTCTCGCTCTTCCAGGGTTTCGCCCACACAAAGGACAGGCACCAGACCCTGATCAGTCAGAGCACAGAATTTCGCAGCAACTTCCTCATCACCCTCTCCAAACAGAGAGCGACGCTCAGAATGACCAATGATCACGTATTCAATACCGAGATCTTTAACCATCAGAGGCGAAACCTCGCCGGTATAAGCACCAGAAGTCTTGTCAGATACGTTCTGCAAGCCAACCTTGACAGCACTACCAGCCAACTGCTCGCGAACGCCCTGAGCATAAACCGATGGCGGACAAACCAACACTTCAGCTTTGGTATCCAGACCGGAAACAAGCTGATCCAGCAATTTACGATTCTCCTCGAGAGATCCGTTCATTTTCCAATTACCGGCAACTAGTGGCTGACGCATACTGCTTACCTCAACATTCGCGAGGTCGGCATACTAACCCAGGCGCCGTTATTATACAACTGTGCTGGCATCTTTATCTGGCAATTTTCCATGAACTGCTAAAAATCAATTAACCTGCCTGAGAGCGTCTCACTGCGCCTGCTCTTCCTCGCCACTGTATAAACAGCAGCACCAGTATGAGCAAGACCCCCAAAAAGCCAAAGCCCGCAGGATTGAACAATAGAACAGGAAAGCTAACAAAGGCCAACCCTCTTTCCGGCAGACTTAACCTTTTAATCAGATAGCCCTCGATGGCAACCGCCATGGCAATGATGATGGCTACCGTCTGGACAACCGCCATCAGCAAACCGGAAAAATCTTCCCCGGTATTAATCAAACCGGTATAGGCCATCATAATCGGAATCAGGAATAAGCCCGCCGCCAGTTTAAATGCTGCCACTGAAGACTTGATGGGACTGGCATTAGCAACGCCGGCACCCGCAAAGGCTGCCAGAGCAATAGGAGGCGTGACATTAGAGGTCTGAGACAGCCAGAACACTATCAGATGGGACGTCAGCAACGGCAAGCCAAAATCCCCCAACAAAGGTACAGCCATTACCGCAAGTACTATATAAGCAGCAGTAACAGGCAATCCCATTCCAAGCACCAGCGCAACAAGACTGATCAGAATAAGCGCAGTAAACATATACCCGCCTGAGAGCGCCATGACGAACTGCGTGAACTGCAAGCCAATACCCGTCTGCCCCACGACACCAACAATGATTCCTGCCGCCGCACAGGCAACAGAGATGGGCAGGGCCAGTAGTGCACCTGATTTAAGTCCTTCAATAATTTTTCTGACACCTATACGACTATGGATTCTTAGTGCTGCCGCCACCAGAATAGCCGCACATCCGGCCACTCCCACCAGCAGAGGTGAATATCCCATCATCAGCAGAGCAGTAATCAAGACCAGAGGAATAAGGAAGTGAGCCCCCTGTTTCATGACAGCCCACACCGCCTCAGCTCGACTGACTGTTGGCAACTCCAGCTTGCACGCCATGATATGAACGTACAACAGTGTACAGAAGAAATAGAGCAGCGCCGGTGCTATGGAGGCAATCATGATGTCGCTGTAGGGCACACCGGTAAACTGCGCCATAACAAAAGCACCCGCCCCCATAATAGGAGGCATGATTTGCCCACCGGTGGAGGCAGCGGCTTCGATTCCGGCAGCCTGCTCGGGCTTATAACCCAGCTTTTTCATCATCGGTATGGTGATGGAGCCGGTGGTCACCGTATTGGCAATGGCTGATCCGGAAATAGAACCCAGACCAGCGGAAGCAATAACCGCAGCCTTGGCTGGCCCTCCTCGGTATTTACCGGCAATAGCAAAAGCCAGGTCAATAAAGAACTTGCCTGCGCCCGTTACCTCAAGAAAGGCGCCAAACAGAACAAAGATAAAGACAGTGGTTGCAGCAATTCCCAGCGCAGAACCAAACACGCCATTACTGGAAAAAATCTGAAACTGCACCCATTCCTGAATGCTGTAACTCTTGGTGGCCAGAGCACCTGGCAGCATATCGCCAAAACCGCTATAAGCCAGGAATAACAATGCAATAAACACCATTACCCAGCCTACCGCCCGACGACAGGCTTCCATCATCAGCACTACATAAACGACACCGGCATAAAGGTCATAATCAGAAAGGCCATACAGGAGATAATTAATATCGTTGTAGTCAAAGTTAATGATTCGAAAACCGGCCATCACAGTGGCTACTGCCAGCACCAGATCAAACAACCTGAGCGGCACAAAAAAACGACTCTCTTCGTTTTTTAATAGAGGATAATGAAGGAATATCAACACCATAACCCAGGCCAGATGAACCGGCCTGAAGTAGGTGGCAGAAATGGTCGAGGTAATCCCCTGCCAGATCTGAAATACGGATAGAAGTACTGCACAGACCAGAACCAGGTAGCCCAGCACTTTGATCACGACTTTATTCATTCGGCTGCCTGAAAACTCAGTGGATGGAATTCAGGTATTTTTCGGCGCCCGGATGCAGAGGCACACCGGAAAGGCGAGTGGCATTGGCTTTAGTAGTGGCTTCTGCCACTTTGACCACCTTGCGAATATCATCCATATTTTCAAAAGCCGCCCTGGTCAGACTGAAGGCCATATCCTCAGACATATCAGCATGAACGACCAATACGTTCCAGATACTCAGGGTATCAACCGGGTCTACGCCGTTGTAGACATCACCCGGAATGGTGTAGCTGCTGTAAGCAGGGTTTTCAGCAATAAACTTCTCACGCTCTTTTTCAGACACCGGCAGGATACGAATTTTGTGAGTCAAAGCCACCTGAGTCACCGCACCCACTCCCTGACCACCGACAATAAAGCCAGCATCAACCTGACCATTGGCCAGGGCATTGGTGGTTTCAGAGTAATTCAGGTAAACGGCGCGGATATCCTCCTCAGGATCAATGCCGACGCTTTTCAGCAGTGCCGCAGAAGTCACGGCGGTACCGGAACCCGGAGCCCCCAGGGAAACCCGCTTGCCTTTAAGATCAGACAGACGAGTAATGTCTGAGTTTTGAAGGGTCAGAGCGTGAACCAGGTTTGGATACAGGGCAAACAAAACCTTCACCGGCATCTTGGCGGGAAATTGACCTTCACCTTTATAAGCATCAAGAACAACATTCCCCATGGCTATGCCAGCCAGCATATCGCCACGAACAACCTTGATGGTATTTTCAACAGAAGCCGCGGTGACTTCTGCTTTGACATTGACCCCATCAACTTTATCAGACCAAACTTTTGCCAGCGCTCCACCCAATGGATAATAAATACCACTTTGACCACCGGTACCAATGGAGTAGTTCTGTGCAAAAGAGAGCGCAGGCAGGATCAGCAAAAAGAAGGCTGCAACAAGACGCATGATGTTTCCCCTGTAAACTATTTTTATATTTTTTCTGCAAAAAGCCCTCTATCGCTGAGAGCGATAAAAAGTGCTCCATACAAATTTGATACGTAAGTTTCAGATTTTATCTAAGAGAGGGCATTCAGAAAAGTAGAAAGCTGACCAGAAACCATCCAGCCAGCTTTCAGAAATAAGAATCAGGACATTTCCTGCTCAACCACCTTAGCCAGTCTTTCAGTATGAGCGCGCACTTCCTCTGCGTTCTCACCTTCTACCATAACACGAATAACCGGCTCAGTACCGGAAGGTCTTAAAAGCACACGACCACGACCGGCCAATTCCGTTTCAGACTGTTGCACGGCAGCAACAATGCCAGGCACATTGTCAGTATCCTTTTTCTCTTTCACTCGGACATTAATCATAGTCTGGGGGTACTTGCTCATTCCTCCACGCAGCTCAGACAGTTTCTTTCCGGAACGAACTACAGCCTTCAAAACTTGCAATGCAGAGACAATACCGTCACCAGTAGTAGACACATCTCTACAGATAATATGGCCGGAGGACTCACCACCAAGCTGCCAATCATGCTTCAGCAGCAATTCATTGACATAACGGTCACCCACCCTGGCACGGGCAAAAGGAATATCGCAGGCTTCAAGCGCTTTCTCCATTCCCAGATTTGTCATCAGGGTGCCAACTACGCCACCCTTGAGCTCATTATGTTGACGACGATCTAAAGCGATCGCAAACAGCAACTCATCACCGTCAACAATCTCACCATTGTCGTCCACCATGATGACGCGATCACCATCACCATCAAAGGCGATGCCCAGGTCAGCACCACGCTCTTTGACGATTTCAGCCAGCTTGTCAGGCTGGGTAGAACCACAGCCTTCATTGATATTCAGACCGTTCGGGTTGATTCCGATGGCGTGAACATTAGCACCCAACTCTCTGAAAACAGCAGGCCCCACCTGGTAGGTAGCGCCATGACCAGCATCAATCACAATATTCATACCGCGCAGGTCGAGGGGGTAGGCCGTACTGGCTTTGCAATATTCGATATAACGACCGGAAGCATCATCCAACCGGGTCACCTTGCCCAGTTCACCGGAATCAACAACCTCAATCTCACCTTCCATCAGAGCTTCAATTTTGGCTTCAATATCATCTGGCAATTTGCTGCCATTGCCGGAAAAGAACTTGATACCATTGTCGTAAAAAGGATTATGCGAGGCACTGATAACAATGCCTGCCTGACCATTAAACGTACGGGTCAGGTAAGCAATAGCCGGTGTTGGCATAGGGCCGGTCAAACACACATCAATACCCGCTGCGGACAGCCCAGCCTCCAGGGCAGACTCAAACATATAGCCAGAGATACGGGTATCCTTACCAATAACGACTTTACCCTCACCCTCTGCTGCCAGCACCTTACCAGCGGCCCAGCCCAGCTTGAGAACAAAATCCGGAGTAATAGGAAACTCACCCACCTTGCCACGAATACCATCGGTGCCGAAAAATTTGCGCCCCATAAACTAACCCTTATTCAATAGTCCGGTGCCTGAACCGGCACTCAGACCGCACTCTCAGATAGATAGACAAAAAGGAGTGACAGGTGAAAACAGACGATGTTCCGCCTCATCGAAACAATGCGGCAGAACGTAAAATACTGAAGATATGTTTTGAATTATGACATGACTGTCATACAGACTTAATAGCAATGATTGTCTTACAAATGACAAAAACCTTCACACCTGTGCCTACAACAATAATTCCCATTCGCGACCTCTATCTGGCTTCCTGCACCGGGGCAGGCGACTCAACCCTCTCAGGCACTCCTGACAGCATCCACCATACGAACGGCATCCACCGTTTCAGCAACATCATGAACTCGAATAATGTGAGCCCCAGCCTGAGCCGCCAGAGTGGCGACAGCAAGGCTGGCACTCAACCTCTGCTCAGCAGGCTTATTCAATACGGCACCAATAAATGACTTTCTGGACATGCCTGCCAGCACCGGGAAGTTCAGACCAAGCACACGATCCAGGTGCTTGAGTAACTGCAAATCATAAGCAGGCGTTTTACCGAACATACCGCCCCCGAATCCCGGATCAAGAATCAGTCGATCTCTGGCAATACCTGCCGCTTCGCAAGCCCTGACACGCTCAAGCAGGTATTGATTCACTTCACTAGCTACATCGTCATAATGAGGCACAAAATCCGGTTCAGGCTGTTCAACCAGTGAGTGCATCAACACCACAGGAAGATCAGTGGCAGCTGCCGCCTCCAAAGCTCCCGGTCTCATCAGGGCACGCACATCATTAATCATCCCGGCACCGGTTTTGCTGGCTTCAGTAATAACCAGAGCTGAACTGGTGTCCACAGAGATCACCTGATCAAAGTTCTTTTTCAAAACCTCCACAACCGGCACAACCCTTTCCAGCTCCTGCTCACAGGTAACGACCCCGTTTGCCCCCGGCCTTGTGGACTCACCACCCACATCCAGAATATCGACACCATCCTGCACCATTTGCTCAGCGGTACTCAGCACCTGATCCAGATTCTGGTAACGACTGCTTTCATAAAAGGAGTCTGGAGTTATGTTCAACACGCCCATGACCAGCGTTCGGTCAAAGGTCAGAGTTTTTCCGGCACAATTTAATGTCTTCATTTTTTCATACACCTAATGAGGCCAATTATTTAGACTCTCTTTGATTTGAGTCAACGTTCAATCTCAGGTCAAGGCTGCCACAGAGATGTGCTACTCACCTTTTCACTCGAAGGAATACCTGCACACCGGGCAGCTTGTTACCCCGTTTTCAATCATTGCATCAACGCATTGATTATGAACTTTGTGGGAGCAGGGCAGTATCTGGCAACCGCTGAAGACGTCTTCCAGACAGATGGCGCACTCGTCATGCCCTGAATCAGGTCGGCACTTGTGATGACCTTTTAATCCTTTATCCATGCAGATATTGCAAACATCACAATGATAGCTTTTATCCTCATGTATCCGACAAATACCGCATTTATCACAGTGGAATGGGTTCATCACGGTACCGGTGAAGAGTTTACACTTTGCACAGAAATAGTCTGACATTCGCTCATTGCATTCCGGGCATATCTGGGAGCCTTCCGTAATCTCTCCTTCATACTCACAGACAGTACATTTAAGGTGCGTTGCATCAGCACCCATGGAGTCTGTAGTTTCGCACCTGTCGCTCTCGTTATGACATCTATGGCAGGAGAAATAAAGATCGCAGCACTCAAATTTCACAAGGCAGCGCCTATGATAATGTCCACACAATGACTTTATCGAATGAGCGTAAAACCCCGTACTTTGAGGTCGGGGATGAAAGCTCGGCTTGCAGAGCAAGCCCCTTGTGCTATTTTACTATCCGTCAGGCGTTTTTAGCGATTACGCTACCTGACAGGAAAAGTAAAAAACCTTCCGCTTTCTGCCCGTGTTTCTTAACAATCCGAAAGGTAGAGCAGATTGTCGAATAAGGTGTATGCCGCTATTGGGTAAGGCATACACTGCGGTCGGGCATGACCGTCTAGCTGTAGGAATCCCCGTCGTTCACGGCGGGGAGGATGTCAAGCTTTCTTGCTGATCTCCCGGTGTTTTGCTCTCCTGACCTTCAGGATCAGGCCTTTGCCCTTTTCGAGGGTTGTTATTTTCGTTCTTTGATTCTTTGTCTGGTGTCCTGCCGGAGGGTTCTCCATCCCCATTACCCGCCTTCAGGCCACCACCATGTGTTGTCTTCAAAGCAGTGCTCTCAAGAAACTGCTTAAAACAGCTCAGCTGCCACTGAAGGCTTTCACTGGCTGGGCAAAATATGGCGGTACGCTGGAGGAGAGTATTCCAGAAATCAACATCAGTCAGTTGTCCGGTATCGAGAAAATCAACCTCAATCCGAACCTTGTGCCCATCAGGGTTGTGCTGGCCAATGATGGTTGAGGAATAGCATAACTGCGTAGCCAGCGTGGCCAATAGTAAAAGGACAAACGCTACGGAGGCTGTTAATGAGCGATAAAAATGCACTAAGGTCTCTCTGCATACTTTTTCAATATCATTATTCGAAGTAATAACAGAGAATAGCCGAGAATTTATGAATCGCTATATGAACCACTTGTCTCGTGCCACAACACCTTCCGCGGCACCGGTCTCTTCACCAGAGAAATACCTATCCATCGGGTCGGGTCGGTGAGGCATTTTCGAGGGCCTGCTAAATGGTATGGTGTTTATATTTTCTTTTTAAAAATACTAAGCACCATCCAAACTCAAAAACAGCTCAATTTCGTTGACTAACTGTTGAGTCTCTATTTCATTATGCTCAACAATCAACAGATATAACTTATTGATATTTACTCCTTTATCCACCGTCAAATATTTCCAATACGATTTTGAAGCTTTCTTGGCCTGACTCGACTCCTTATAGGAAGGGAGCTCAACTTCCGGAAACAACTTATCTCGATTCTCATAGATAAATAGCTCTAGATCCTGAACAGGAGAATAAAGTATTTTTGACTCACCACTATAACCTTTACACACTTCAGAAAACACATCTCTATCCACAACAGCTAAAACATTTTTAGAATCCGAAAAAATTTTATCACTATCATTTTTTTCAACAATCATTCTCAACTGGTTTGCACCACCCACACCAATCGTTTTATGCTGATAATAAGGAATTATTGAGAAATGCCTGATAATAAACTCTATAAAACCTTCCAATATAGGATCTTCTGTTAAGATGTAACGATCAAACCCTCTAAATCCGTATAGGTCAGCTTTGATATAGCCAAATGAACGCTGCTCCAAACTCACTTGATCATTGTTACTCTCAAGGTAATACAACCCTCCATCATCAACAGTATTCATAAAAGCTAACGAATGAGAAATAACAATCAAACGTGAATCATGTTGTTGCAACAAAGACTTTAAAGCACGGAATAATTTCACCTGTGCTGCAGCATCCAGAGCTACATCCAACTCATCAACAATAATAAGCTTTGCCTTTGATGTCACAAGTCTGAATATCTGGATAAGAAAATACTCTCCAGAGCTTAAGTGGTCTTCACGTATATACGTACCATCATCTTTAGGAATGAAATAATAATTCTTTTTCCCTATATTAATCATTTTAAGGTCATCAAACTTATCCTTTCCATATACCTCATGAAGAAACTTGATTAACTCTTCCGCCCTCTCATAATCTTGAGCTGCATTACGAACAGATATTTCAGAGTTCTGAGCTGCTACTGCTGAAAAATGCTGAAACCTTTGTCCATCAGGAATAGGCAACTCCGCTAAAATCGCCCCCTCTTCAGGGAGCAAATCTTTAGTGTCAATTACACCCAATTTACTTTGATAGGTATAAGAAAAGGGAGAAAAGCCATCTAAATCAAATTTAATTTCACTTCCTTCACATATTGCTTTATGCACGGTAGAATTTTCAAAAACCTTTGGATTTACGATAGCTTTAAATGCTTTAACCAAAGTTGTTTTACCTATGCCATTCTTTCCAGTAACAACTATTATATTCGAGTCAGGAAACTCAAAACTAACTCGCAACTCCGAGACTCTTTTAATCTTTCGAATTACAACAACATCAACCATGCCACTTATCCTCCATCAAAGAACGTAAGGCATAAGCACCATATTTTCTTTGTAATTTTTCCAGATACTCCGGATCAATGGATCTGGCATAGTGTAACAGACCAAATAAAGAATGTTCCTTTCCGGTCAACGTCTCGCCTAAAACTCGATTAAAACGTTTCCTATCAGTCACATAAAAGTGCAATAATATTTCAAGCTGCCTTTTATACTTAGAATCTATTGTGACTTTCCCTCCTTGAGTCACAACAAGCCCTAAAACTTTAACTTTATTCCCTGTATGTGTGAAACGAGTTTTATCATCATTCAACATCAATAACGGTGAGGCAGCAGAATCCAGTAGAAGCTGAATAGTTTCAGATAAGTGTTCAAAACCATCGAAAGCCTGTGCTGAGATAACAATATCGTCAGAGTATCGAGTATAAATATAACCCCTACTAGCACAATAACGACTCAACTTCTGATCAAAATTTAATAAGAAAGCATTACTTAATTGAGGCGACGTAGGAAACCCTACTGGTAAAACCCCCTGCCATGTCATCATGCCAACTAACAGAGGTATATACTCTTTTATATCTGATATCGGTACATTAGCTTCATTTCTAGTTAATATTTCTCTGACATCGACGTTTGTAATATTCGGGAAAAAAGCCTGAATATCCGTTATAAAAAAATGAGAGTTGCCTGCATGAGCCTGAACAGCGGTAAGGGCACTTTTACCTTTGATATATGAATGGACAACATCATCAGCTCTCTTGAGATACCTCAGGACAACTTTATCAATAAATCTGAGATACTTTTTGAGCCTTACCGACGGACGAACAAGGTCCCGAGAATTTACAGAAAAGGCCAGCACCTCTTGACTCTGACTCATTACACAAAAGTCATTGAAAGATTCTTTCTCGTGAAACACCGCATTAAATGCCTGCTCTAGCGTTCTTTTGCTCACGCAACCTCCCAACAATATGCAAAAATGTACTCTCTCTAATAACAATAAACTACAACATATCAGTATTGATATATACAAAATGAAAAAAGAAGCGATAGATAATAGGGATAACAGTTAGAATAGATAAGAAAACAGGCCAGCTAGGGAGAATATATAAAGTACTTTCAACCATCAACCCTCTAAAAGAGGGTCGTAGGAAGAAATAACATGAAGGCCACTAGGGACCAGCTTTACGACTGGAGCTACTCCTAGTCACTGGTAGGGTGAAGTATAGCTTCAACGCTTGTTTGAGGTCAATCTTCAGCAGCACCATGCATTACTGTCATTTTTTTGCCTCAAAAAAAGCCTAACTCAGCACAAACCAGCCCAACAAACTTAACCTCTTTCCAAACCATACAAAAAAGGCAGGATAAAAACCCTGCCTTTTTTACTTCATAAGAAAGGATCAATGTTCGCCAGCTGGCCCACCGATAGGTCCTTTCTTCTCATCATCGCTGTCGGTACCTTTCGACTCAGACGCTTCAGGAGCCTCTTCCGCCTTGATACCTGCACCGCCATCACCGTTGGATGAGGAACCGGAAGATTCCTTGGGTGGACGAGGCTTTTTGCCTTCCATGATGTCATCAATCTGATCAGTATCGATGGTTTCGTACTGCATCAGGGCGTCGGACATCAGATCCAGCTTATCGCGGTTTTCCCTGAGAAGTCGCTCAGCGGTTTCATAACATTCGTCAATAATACCGCGTACTTCTTCGTCGATCATTCTGGCGGTTTCGCCAGACACATTCATGCGTCCGCCACCACTGCCGTAGTTTTTGCCCAGGAACACTTCGCCTTCTTCGTCATCGTACTGAAGAGGACCCAGCTTCTCGGACAACCCCCACTTGGTCACCATATTTCTGGCAATCTGGGTGGCACGCTGAATGTCGTTGGAAGCACCGGTGGTAACACCCGCTTTACCCAGTGTCATTTCTTCAGCGATGCGGCCACCAAAGAGTGAACAAATCTGGCTCATCAGAGCTTCTTTGCTCTGACTGTAACGATCTTCCTCAGGTAAGAACATGGTGACACCCAGGGCACGACCACGAGGAATAATACTGACCTTGTACACCGGATCATGGTCGGGTACCAGACGACCGACAATGGCATGACCAGCTTCGTGATAAGCCGTATTACGCTTCTCTTTCTCGCTCATCACCATGGACTTGCGCTCAGCACCCATCATGATTTTATCTTTGGCGAGGTCAAACTCGTGCATACCGACTGTGCGCTTGTTGGCACGGGCAGAGAATAATGCCGCTTCGTTGACCAGGTTGGAAAGATCAGCACCAGAGAACCCCGGAGTACCACGGGCGATCACTGCTGGCTCAACATCATCGGCAATGGGCACCTTGCGCATGTGAACTTTCAGGATCTGTTCACGACCACGGATGTCTGGCAGACCAACGACTACCTGACGGTCAAAACGACCAGGACGGAGCAGCGCCGGGTCCAGTACGTCTGGACGGTTGGTTGCTGCAATTACAATAATGCCGTCGTTTGCTTCAAAGCCATCCATTTCTACCAGCAGCTGGTTAAGCGTTTGCTCACGCTCGTCGTGACCACCGCCCATGCCAGCACCACGGTGACGACCTACTGCATCAATCTCGTCGATGAAGATAATGCAGGGTGCCTGCTTTTTAGCTTGCTCGAACATGTCACGGACACGGGAAGCACCCACACCCACAAACATTTCAACAAAGTCGGAGCCAGAAATGGTGAAGAAAGGCACCTTGGCTTCACCTGCAATAGCCTTGGCCAGCAGGGTTTTACCGGTACCCGGAGGACCGACCATCAGCACGCCTCGGGGAATGCGACCACCCAGACGCTGGAACTTGCCGGGGTCTTTCAGGAAGTCCACCAGTTCCTGTACATCTTCCTTGGCTTCTTCAACACCCGCTACATCAGCAAAAGTGGTCTTGATCTGATCTTCCGACAGCAGCCTGGCTTTACTCTTGCCAAAGCTCATCGGGCCACCACGGCCACCGCCGCCGCCCTGCATCTGTCGCATAAAGAACATAAAGACAGCAAGAATGACCAGAATCGGGAAACTGGCAACCAGCAACTGTGTCCAGATGCTTTGTTTTTCAATCGGTTTGGATTCAATTTGGACGTTAGCGCGCAACAGCTCGTCCATCAGCTGGTTGTCGGGCACTGCCGGGGGCAGGTTGGTCTCAAAACGCTCACTGCTGCTCATGAGTCCAGTGATGGTGAACCCGTCAATGACGACCTTGCTGACCTGACGATTTTCTACCGCACTGATGAAGTCAGAATAACTGAGCTTCTGGGTAGACGACTGCATGCCATCGAAGTTTTTGAATACGGTCAACAGCACCAGGGCAATGATGACCCACAAAATCAAGTTTTTTGCCATATCATTCAAAGGGCTACCCTCACTTGAGCGTACTGAAGCCTGTGGCGAACGGTGTTAAAGGGCATAATTACCGGCTCTGCTCTCTCTTATGGTTAATTCGCACCTTCTACCATACACGAATGGTAGAGTGGGTGACAGTCGTCGGCGGGCTATTGGGTAGATAGAAATCATCTATGATCCCGACAGGTTTGCCTGCAACTGCACTGCGACAAGGTTTTACGGGGTTATCTGACTTTTTGTCAAATCTTTGTCAAGAACGATCAAAACATTTTAACGTCCCGGTTTTTAAAAATGTTCTCAGGACACAAAATTTCTGGCCAACAGAAAAACTTCCCTGGACCGTGCCCTTGAAGAGCCCGGTTTGCGGGTAATCACTTTCTGGAATGAAGTTTTCATGTCCTTGTGAAACGCCTGATACCCTTCGCCCTGAAACGTTTTGGTCAGGAAAGAGCCGTTTTTCTTCAGCACTTGCCTGGCCAGATCCAGAGCCAGTTCAGCCAGATACATAGCCCTGGGCTGATCAACGGCCAGTGTTCCACTCATATTGGGGGCCATATCTGAAATTACAAGGTCAACTTTGTCACTTCCGATGGTTTTGAGGATTTTTTCCAGCACAGCGTCCTCAGTAAAATCTCCCTGAACGAAGTCAACCCCGGCAATGGGGTTCATAGAAAGAATGTCTGAGGCCACTACACGACCACTATCCCCTACCATTTCGATCGCTACCTGAGACCAGCCGCCAGGGGCCGCCCCCAGGTCAACCACTTTCATCCCCGGCCTGATCAGCTTGTCTTTTTCCTGGATTTCGATCAGTTTGTAGCTGGCCCGGGAACGGTAGCCATCTTCCTGTGAACGCTTTACGTATTCGTCTTCAAAGTGCTCCTGTAGCCAGCGGGCACTGCTTTTGGATCTGGCCATTTTTACCTTACATCACCTACCTTAGAAGTGTTATGTAACTCTCGGACTTGTGAGCCATAGAGAATAAAGTACAATGATGAACTTTTGATCAACAGTTTCCAACCCGGTTTTTCCCTATCTTACAAAAACCGGGCAGCGAGCCCCCGGCTAAGGTATGTGGAATACAACCTTGTTTAATCGCTCACCAGGAAGCTGTTGCCCGGTTGTCATGGCTGTAGGCAATCGGCTGACTGGATATTCAGCCTCAGGATTCTGAAATCATGAGCATTAGTTCTGAAAAAAAGCGACACTTCCGTTCCCTCGGTCACAAACTGAAGCCTGTTGTCATGGTAGCGGGCAACGGTCTGAGCGATGGTGTGATTGAAGAAACACTGCGCGCCCTGCACGATCACGAGCTGATCAAGGTGAAGTTTGCGGTTGGCGATCGTGAAGTCAAGAAAGAAGCCATTGTCGAGCTGTGTAACCAGACTCAGGCAGAGTTGATTCAGACTATTGGTAATATTGCTCTTATTTATAAAGAGAATAAGGATGCCAAGCCTAACTTGTCTAATGTCAAAGGCTTTTGATGTTTCAGAGTGCCTGTGTTTGAGGCACTCTGCTTAAAATCAATAATTGTGTGATTATTGTCGGGAAAGCAAGACTTGGAGCATTTCTTTGACATCGCCAATGTCAGAGCTTTGCTGGTCAACTTTCTTTTCGAGGCAATCAAACCGCTTGTCTTGCTGGTCAAACCGCTCTGCAACCTGATGTTTGAATTCACTGAGCTCCTTGTCTTGCTGGTCAAACCGCTTGTCTTGCTGCTCAAACCGCTCTGCAACCTGATGTTTGAATTCACTGAACTCCTTGTCTTGCTGGTCAAACCGCTTGTCTTGCTGCTCAAACCGCTCTGCAACCTGATGTTTGAATTCACTGAACTCCTTGTCTTGCTGGTCAAACCGCTTGTCTTGCTGGTCAAACCGCCCTGTAACCTGATATTTGAATTCACTGAACTCCTTGTCTTGCTGGTCAAACCGCTTGTCTTGCTGGTCAAACCGCCCTGTAACCTGATATTTGAATTCACTGAACTCCTTGTCTTGCTGATCAAACCGCTTGTCTTGCTGGTCAAACCTTCGATGCATTTCACCACGGGTTTGACCCAAAACACGAACCACATCCGTCAAGGTGTTCTGAATGTGATCAATCTCTGTCGGCTGAGGCTTTGCTTTTGCACTCACTGGCATAACTCCGATCAATGTGAGGGAATGATACAGACTAGCAAAGATTCACAACAAGACACTTATTTTTTTCCTCCGCCTTACCTTTGAAAGCAGTAGCTGAGAACCAATAAAATCAAATTGCGTGCAACATGACTGGTGATGACTGCAATTGAACAACGATGCTCGTATGTATCTCAAGGAACCCCGTCCTGAAGGACGGGGCTTGTAAAAGCCCACCATTAAGGGATTAACTTGACCCCACGGTTAAAGCATTTACTGATTTTTTACATCCCCTGCACTGATAAAACCCGGATAGACCGATTCAGGAATTTTTTCCCCAAAATAGATAATTTTAGAGTTGTTGTTTTTCCAGAAAGCCTCTGCTTGTTTTATTTGAACATATAAAGGTGTAATGAGCCTTTCATTGGCTATTGCCTCTAGCAGAGTGGCATTGGCATGGGCTTCACCACTAATCTGCACAACATACGCCTCTGCTTTACCCTTTTTCTTGAGCACAACGGCTTCTGCTTCAGCATCTTCAAGCATTTTATGAACTCTGGCAGAAACCCGAATCTTCTCTAACTCCATTTGATTTTTTTCAAATTCAAGTTTTTTTTCATTCTCTATTTCAGCGACCATTTTATCGGTTTGAGCCTTTTTTGATCGCTCTAATTGTTCAGTTTCTGCTTCTTTTAACTTTCTGGCTTGAGTTTCTGAAACCGCTACGCGCTTACTTTTCTCTTCGACAATCACTTCATAGTTTCTTCTTATATTTTCCGGAAGAACGGGTTTAGAAACAACCACCTTGTTTATTTTCAATTTAGAATTACTTTTAACTTGCTCTTCAACCAACTGTTGCAACAAAAAATCATTGATAGTAGGGAACTTATCAATGTATATTTCTTGAGCCGTCATAGTCGTACACAGTTCGGTTACTGCTTGAACGGTAGGTTCTGTTATTAAATAATGATCATATTCTTCTCCAAAATTTGAGACAATATTTAACACTTCGTCTTTTTCAAGTTGGTTATAGACTGCAATTCTGGGGAATTTAATGGTGAGACCATCCTTAGTACCACAGAGTACATCCTCAATAATATCTATCTGTGGCCTTACATTGATCCTCATTCCTCTGGTAATAGGCCATAATAATAAACCGTGTATTCCCGGTGGATAAACTTGTTTCAAAAACGCGCCTCTATAAAAAATACCAACACTTCCTTCTGGTATTGTGTAGGTAAAAGGCATCCAACTGTACATCCAGTGAACTTTAATCTCATCAGAGATGATAGACTCAGCAAAAAGTAACGAAAGTATCAAAACAGCTATTTTTTTCACAACCCAGTCTCCAAAGTTTTGACTTTGCAGCTACAAGATAGCAAAGCTGGTGCGACGCACCTCATTATTTTTTTTAAAAGGATTGAGTAGATGGAGCCCTCCTGCAACACCACCCGCAGCCGTCGGCGCTCAGGGCGAATCACGCACTGTGACTAAACCAGCCTTATTGCTGTTGGCTATGTTTTAATTGGTTCACCTCTTGATCCAGTATCATCAAAAATGTATTGAATACCAGATACTGGTCGGAGGGATTATCAGGAATACTGGTCGTTTGTGCCAAATGTTCCAGAGTATTTTCTGCTACTACTTTAAAAAAATGTGGCTGAAAATCTCCCAGTGACTTCTTCAAGTATTGAATAAGCGTTGGCATAGCTATTACAAATTGGCTGGCTGCCTGGGAAAGCTTTAGCTGTACATCAATGCCAGCTGCATTGGCTCGCAGGGAACTACTCGAGAGCAGTATGACAAGAAGCAGAGTTGCAATTCTCATTTGGAGACCTTAATACTGAATTCTGCTTGTGCAGTGTAGCACCTTAACACCAGCATTAGCTGCCATCCGGATACCCGTACTCCGCGCAATAAAGATGAATGTAATCTGAAATAGCATCTATCTGTTCGTAAGTGTTAAAGGAGGGGCTGTTCAAAACCTCTAATGCATAAAGGTGAACCACTGGATAAAGCTCAATACACTCTTGAATTAAGCGGGCTAAGTAAACGTCGCTGAACCAAACCAACTCAAGAAATACCAGAATCGCCTGTTCCACAATGGCTCCTTTTTTTTGCCGGGCTTACGCATGGGAATAATCGTAGCTATTCAGGCCCCTGTGGTCGACTGGTATTTTCGTGATTTTGTGCCAATCTGAAGTACAGCTTTCCTGGATAGCAAACAAAAAGACGACAAACCCAATCCAAAAAACTTACGACAGAATTCAGGTCTTAAGCCCGGTGTGGCTAGAAGCGTCTATACTCACCGGTCAACCATTTTCTTCCAATATGGAAAATACCAAATGTATAAACCAGTTCGATCTTTGTTGATCTTCTTTTTGTCCAGCGTTATATCTGGAACTTGCTATCCAGACATTGAAAAACTGAGGGATCATAGATTCCGTATCACCAATAGTGAGGGGAAAGTCAAGAGTATTGATATTATTGGTGGACCATCTGGATTTATTGACTATTTTGCAGAAGTTTTTCACACCAGCCAGCGTTGCTTTGGGTGCACTGCCTATTTGTACCATGTTATGGGGCGTAGGCCTGGTTACTATCTTTACTATGAACAACACGTGCCGAACAAAGAGGTGCTACTAAAGAATTTTTTAACACAATTACCCAAAGCACTTTCAAGATCCGGCACTGCACCACCTATTGGGTTACTAATGTTAGAGCGTGGAGGAGCTTCAAAACCTGGCCCGACTCAAGGAGCTTTTGGGATTTTAGCGACGGATCAGTCAGAGCAGCCTCGTACAATGTTCAACACCGAGATTGTTACTTTGGAGAAAAACCCAGATGGAAGTTTTGATCTTTTAACGCTACCTGACCAAAGTTCATTTTTAAAAGATCTTACAGGCCATTATCATGTTGTAGATGAGGCATCTTTCAAACAATAATCGCAATCTTACCACCAAATAACGGATACTTCAGCTTCGGTCGCTTCCCTGCCCCGAAGCTGACAGCAACGCCGCCTGTAACTTCTGGTTTATTCTGCGTCAATCCTGCCGCGCAGAAAATTTATAAACGCCTCGCCTTTTTCCATCATTTGTCGCTTAATTCCTTTTTGCTCATGCGGAGGATAATATGTTGATACTCCAGTCCCTAAAATAGTCTCTGTTTCACACATTAAGTTATGGCGCAATTCTTCTATATCTGAATGTGAGTATGTTTGTAAAACAAGCTGCCCAGACTCAATCTGAGACTGAACTCTTTCCAATGCAACCTCAAAAACCTCAAGCGGGCCATCGACGACCCGTATCATGTTAGGATCGTCAACTAATTGTTGCAATATATTTTGACCATCCACAACAGACTGGAATACAGCAGAATCAAAACTAGCTTGTAACTTTATCTGATCTTCTTCTGGCGTATAAGGAAACATTACTTGCATCAAAGTTTGAGCAAATAAAATTGCTACGACATTAAGGCTGTTATCAGCATAGGCCATTTTGTTGCCAATAATGCCCATACTGAAAAGCAATAGTGAGAGAGAGAAAAGTACATTTTTAGCTGTCTTCATTGAACAAACACTCTGATTTAAAAGCCAAAGTATAGGCATAATTCTGTCTTATGGTTATTTATCGAATGAGTCATTGAGAAAAAGTGAGAGAGGAAGGATTAGTTAACTGGATACTCTTACGGTTTTGAAACAAAAGGACTTGAAGGTGTGAGTAACAAATCCTCTCACACCTTCAAGATCGGGGAAGCCTATCAGAGCAAGCAAGCTAAAAGGGTAATGCCAATAACAGCAAGCACGATCCCTAAAACAATCTTCAACTTGCGACCTTTTTTAGCAGACTTTTGTGCTGAATCCAGAGAATCCCTGGATGCTTTAACATGATCACTGGTTTGAGTGATATGGTCTTCAATCCGGCTTACCTCCTCACCCTGATCATTAACCAAGCCTCGCAGGTTATGCATCATGTCACACACATCAGCAACTTGATTTTCAATGTGTTTTACTTGCTGATGTCGGTCACGTAACCGGCTCGTTTCATCGAATTTAAGTGTCAACAGCACCTTCTCAAGATTCTCGGCAGCCTCATGGACATGGTTGTCCGCTTCAGAGGACGTATTCAACAGGTTGGCCGCAGCATTCAGCGATTTAAGAACCTTGTCCGCTTCGGGGTGATTCTGAAGCTTATCTTTGGCATGATTCAGGAAGTCTGCCGTTTTCTGTCTCATCGCCTCCAGATCCTGATCAGTATGCGCCTGTGCGCAATCGCCCTTGAGACTCTCAAGCCTGGCTGCCAGATCATTGCCATTGTCACTCGCTGGCTGATCAGATTTTGTAGTCAGCCTGACACCCCGCTCTGAAGGCGGTCTGGCAATAGCTCGCTCTGAAACCCGTGAGGCTTCTGAGCTTTGTCCGGGGTAGTGACTGTGCGAGAAGTCACCGCTCTTCATATAGCCATACGCGTTTTTGAGCGCACTGACTGTATTTTGCCTGAACTTAGAAGCAGCGTTTCCAAACTGCTTCAATTTATGGGTAATGGCATTCTTATTAAAGGGTACTGAGCCTGTATTCAGCAAATTCATCATGGTACTCCCTCCATCAATCCTTGTTGTGTTCTTTTGTTGTGTTTTTTGTTGTTGGACAAGAATGCAATCAATGGCGGAAAAGATCACTAACAGCTCGGTCAGCTGTACTGACATAAGTTCAGGGAAGGTAGCGCCCCTGCACAGGTCATCGACCCATGCAGAGAACGAGATCATCAGACGTGTTTAACCTCGTCGATCTCATATTCAACATTGCCGGAAGGTGTATTCACAACCACCACATCACCTTCTTCTTTACCAACCAGGGCGCGGGCAATGGGTGAGTTAACAGAGATCTTGTTGTACTTGATGTCTGCTTCATCGTCACCCACGATCTTGTACTCGACTTGATCGTCCGTATCCAGGTTCACCAGTACAACCGTGGTACCAAAGATCACTTTACCGGTTTTGTTGATCGTGGTGATATCAATGACCTGAGCGTTGGATAACTTGGCCTCAATATCGTTGATACGACCCTCAGTAAAGCTCTGCTGTTCACGGGCTGCGTGATATTCAGCGTTTTCTTTCAAGTCCCCCAGCTCCCTGGCTTCAGCAATCGCCTGAGAGATGCGTGGGCGCTCCACAGTTTTCAGTTGAGTCAACTCTTCACGGAGGGCTTCTTCACCCTCCACTGTCATTGGAAATCGATTCATCCAGTCTTACCTTCGTGCAAATCCTGAAGTCTTCTGACTGTTTTCTCCGAGCCAAAGGCAATGGCTCGGGCAATGGCTTCTGCACCCGCCATGGTGGTGGTGTAGAGAACCTTATTGGTCAGGGACGATCGGCGGATTGTATAGGAATCTGCAATAGCCTGACGACCTTCGGTGGTGTTGACGACAAAGGCTATATCACCATTGACGATGCTGTCCACCATATTTGGTCGCCCTTCCATCACCTTTTTGACCCGGGTCACGGGCAGACCGGCATCTTCGATCACCTGGGCAGTACCGCTGGTAGCCACCAGTTCAAAACCGGTATCCATCAACAGGCGGGCAATACCCGGCACCATGGGCTTGTCCTGGTCACGGACACTGATAATCACCCGACCACCTTCTGGCAGAGCCATGTTTTCTGCCAATTGAGCCTTGTAATAGGCTTCAGGAAAAGAAGCACCAACGCCCATCACTTCACCAGTAGACTTCATTTCCGGGCCAAGAATCGGGTCCACCCCCGGGAACTTATTGAAGGGGAAGATGGCTTCTTTCACACAGTAGTAAGGCGGCACAATCTCTTTGGTGAACTCCAGCTCTGCCAGCGTTTTGCCCATCATGACCCGGGCGGCCACCTTGGCCAGGGAGTGACCGATGCACTTGGACACAAAAGGCACGGTACGGGAGGCACGGGGATTCACCTCGATCACGTACAGCTCACCGTCCTGCAGCGCCATCTGCACATTCATCAGACCAACCACACCCAGCTCCATGGCCATGGCTTTCACCTGTTCACGGATCTGGTTCTGAATACGGGGACTCAAACTGTAGGGAGGCAGAGAACAGCCGGAATCGCCGGAGTGAATACCAGCCTGCTCAATGTGCTGCATAATGGCACCAATGACCACACGCTCACCGTCGCATACGGCATCGACATCCACTTCTACAGCACGGTTCAGGAACAGGTCCAGCAGTACCGGACTGTCGTTGGACACCTGCACCGCTTCCTTCATGTACTTTTGCAGTTCATCTTCGCCGGCCACGATTTCCATGGCACGACCACCGAGCACGTAGGAAGGACGGACAACCAGTGGATAACCAATTTCCTTGGCCTTAGCGACCGCTTCTTCAGCACTGCGCACCGTAGCGTTAGCAGGTTGCAGCAGACCCAGCTTCTGGATCATGCCCTGGAAACGCTCACGGTCTTCGGCACGGTCAATGGCATCGGGGCTGGTACCGATAATGGGCACACCTTCAGCTTCCAGGGCGCGGGCCAGTTTCAGAGGTGTCTGACCGCCGTAGTGAACAATCACGCCCTTGGGCTTTTCAACATCAATAATGGCCAGAACGTCTTCCAGAGTGACTGGCTCAAAGTACAGTCGGTCAGACGTGTCATAGTCAGTGGACACTGTTTCGGGGTTACAGTTAACCATGATGGTTTCGTAACCGTCTTCACGGGCCGCCATGGCGGCATGGACGCAACAGTAATCGAACTCGATACCCTGACCGATACGGTTCGGGCCACCACCGATGACCATAATCTTTTCGTTATCGGTCGGCGCAGCCTCACACTCTTGCTCGTAAGTGGAGTACATGTAAGCTGTCGTCGAAGCAAATTCGGCGGCACAGGTGTCTACACGTTTGAAAACCGGCTTGATGTTCAGCTGACGACGATGGTTACGTACTTGCGCTTCAGAGATCGCCATCACTTCTGCCAGACGGGCATCACTGAAGCCTTTACGCTTGAGTCTGAACAGTGTGTCGGCATCCAGCGCAGACAGGTCTTTGCCAGCCAGCTTCTGCTCTTCTTTAACAATGTCTTCGATCTGGACGAGGAACCAATGATCGATCATGCAGCTGTTAAAGACTTCCTCACGGGTCATACCGGCACGGAAAGCATCCGCTACGTAGTAGGGACGATCCGCCTTGGGAACCACCAGCTCCGCCTTGATCTTGTCGATGGCCCCTTCAGCTGAAGCATCCAGCATGGGATTAAAGCCGGTAGCACCGGTTTCCAGACCACGAAGGGCTTTCTGCATGGATTCCTGGAAAGTACGACCGATGGCCATAACCTCACCCACCGATTTCATCTGGGTCGTGAGACGGTCATCCGCCTGAGGGAATTTCTCAAAGGCAAAACGGGGAATCTTGGTGACCACGTAATCGATGGTCGGCTCGAAAGAAGCCGGCACCACACCGCCGGTAATTTCGTTACGCAGTTCATCCAGGGTGTAACCCACGGCCAGTTTCGCTGCCACTTTGGCAATCGGGAAGCCCGTCGCTTTGGAAGCCAGGGCAGAGGAACGGGATACCCTGGGGTTCATCTCGATCACGACCATACGGCCAGTGTCCGGGCAAATACCGAACTGAACATTGGAACCACCGGTTTCAACGCCAATCTCACGCAGAACGGCAACAGAGGCGTTACGCATGATCTGATATTCTTTATCAGTCAGCGTCTGGGACGGCGCCACCGTGATCGAATCGCCGGTGTGAACACCCATCGGGTCAAAGTTCTCAATAGAGCAGACAATGATGCAGTTGTCGTTGCGGTCACGAACCACCTCCATCTCGTACTCTTTCCAGCCGATCAGGGATTCATCGATCAGCAGCTCATTGGTAGGCGACAGATCCAGGCCACGCTTGCAGATCTCTTCAAACTCATCCTTGTTGTAAGCAATACCGCCACCGGAACCGCCCATGGTGAACGAAGGACGGATGATGCAGGGGAAGCCCACTTGATCCAGAACCGCCTGGGCTTCTGCCATGGTGTGGGCAATGCCGGAGCGAGGGGTCTCCAGGCCAATGTTTTTCATTGCCGTGTCGAACATTTCACGGTCTTCAGCCTTGTCGATGGCTTCACGGCTGGCACCGATCATCTGGACGTTATATTTCTCCAGAACCCCTTTGTGGAAAAGATCCAGGGCACAGTTCAGGGCCGTCTGCCCTCCCATGGTGGGCAGTACCGCATCCGGACGTTCTTTCTCAATAATCTTGGCGACGGTCTCCCAGCGAATGGGTTCAATGTAGGTTGCATCCGCCATGCTCGGGTCGGTCATGATGGTGGCCGGGTTAGAGTTCACCAGAATGACGCGATAACCCTCTTCTTTAAGGGCCTTACAGGCCTGGGCTCCGGAATAGTCAAATTCACAGGCCTGACCAATGATGATGGGACCCGCACCCAGGATCAGGATGCTTTCAATATCTGTACGTTTCGGCATCGTTGCTCTCGTAACTTGTCTCAGGCTTATGGAACTTGTTGCTCACAAAAGCCTGTTGGATCTGTACTGTATGTCTCTTTTGCAAGCGACCTGATCAGGATTGAGCGGCTGTGTGCTCTTCCAGCAGGCTGATAAACCGGTCAAACAGCACTGCCACATCGTGTGGCCCCGGACTGGCTTCAGGGTGTCCCTGGAAACTGAAAGCGGGCCGGTCGGTCAGCTCAATGCCCTGAAGACTGCCATCAAACAGAGATTTATGAGTGACCCGGATATGCTCCGGCAGGTTCTCTTCAGACACAGCAAAACCATGGTTCTGACTGGTAATCATCACCGCACCGGAATCCAGGTCCTGCACTGGGTGATTGGCACCGTGATGACCAAACTTCATCTTCATGGTGGCTGCGCCACTGGCCAGTCCCAGCAGTTGATGACCCAGACAGATACCAAAGACCGGGATACGGGTTTCCAGGATAGCCTGAATGGCCTTGATGGCATAAACACAGGGTTCCGGATCACCAGGACCGTTAGACAGGAAAACACCGTCCGGGTTCATGGCCAGAACCTCTTGCGCAGAAGTCTCTGCGGGCACGACGGTCAGACGGCAGCCACGCTGGGCCAGCATTCTGAGAATGTTGCGCTTAACGCCAAAGTCATAAGCGACAACATGGAAAGGCTGCTCATCAACAGACTGATGATCATCAGACTCCAGTGCCCAGACACCTTCTGTCCAATCGTAAGACTCAGAAACCGTGACTTCCTTAGCCAGGTCCATCCCCTTCAGGCCAGGGAATGCGCGGGCTTTTTCCAGAGCCGCGGCTTCATCAATATGACCCTTTTCATCGGCCACCATGATACAGCCGTTCTGGGCACCCTTTTCTCGCAGGATACGGGTCAGGCGACGGGTATCAATATCAGCAATGGCTACGATGCCATTAGTACGAAGGTACTCATCAAGAGGCATGGTGTTTCGCCAGTTACTGGCGAGCAGAGGAAGATCACGGATAACAAGGCCGGCTGCATGAATTTCAGTAGACTCTTCATCTACGGGAGTAATGCCGGTATTACCAATATGGGGATAGGTGAGAGTAACAATTTGACGGGAATAAGAAGGGTCGGTGAGTATTTCCTGATAGCCTGTCATGGCGGTATTGAAAACAACTTCACCACTGGTTTCTCCGTCGGATCCAATGGCAATGCCCCGAAAAAGACTTCCGTCTTCCAGAGCCAGTACGGCTGACTTAGTCAATGATTCCTCCCACATTCACCTCATGAAAATCATTTCACTCATGGGCAAAATGATTTTCTCTACAATCAAGGATGCGCTCAAGGCTGTTGGACCCGCTCCCTTAAAGAGCACGCTCAAAAAAAGCGAGAGGTAAATTGAATCACCGTCTCGCTTTTTTATCCGACTTTTATCAGGGATGTCAGGGGCACGCCAACCGCCTCAACAAATCTAATGCAAATTTTTCGCATTTGAACACAAAATTTTTGAACAGACAAGACTTTTCTGCCGAACAACACACCCGCCACGGGGTCAGTCAAAAATCAGCATGATGTAGCAGAAAAACAGTGTCAGATGGGTCATTCCCTGGAAAAGGTTACTTTTACCTGAAGAGAAGTTCACCATGGAAACCAGCAACGTCAGAACCAGCAATAAGGCATCCACATTGTTCAAACCCAGAACGACGGTTCTGGATGTCAGAGTGCCAATCAGCAACACTGCAGGAATGGTCATACCAATGGTTGCCAAAGCGGATCCCAGACAGATATTGATAGAGCGCTGAAGATTATTGGCTCTTGCCGCCCTGATCGCCGCCATCCCTTCAGGAGACAACACCAGGATAGCGACAATCATACCTCCCAGGTCAGTAGGTGCTCCCAGCTCAGCAATGCCATAATCCACAATCACGGCCAGTTTTTTGGACAGCAAGACAATGGGAATCATGTAGCAGAACAAAAGCAGGGTATGGGACAGCACAGACAACCTCTTTTCAGCCCGGTGATCGGAACCTTCATTATCACCCACAAAATAGTGCCGATGCCTCATGGCTTGCATTCCCACAAAAGCCAGATAGAGCACGATATTTATGACAACAAGAAAGATAATTTGCCCAGGAGAGAAAGTGCCTATCCGCGTTGATTCCGTATAATTAGGCAGGATCAGGCCCAGCACAGAAAGAGGAATAAGAATACTGAGAAAGGAGTTGGCTCCCTGCAGATTAAACGTCTGCTCAACATGCCGGGCTCCACCCAGCAGCAGAGAAAGCCCAACCAGCCCATTCAGTACAATCATCAGAACAGAAAACATCACATCCCGACCCAGCGTCGGATTATGACTTCCCGTCAGCATCACCGCTGAAATCACAATAACTTCGATACTGATCACTGACAGGGTCAATATCAGGGTGCCGTAAGGCTCGCCCAGCTGCCCCGCCAGAACATCGGCATGGCGCACCACACCAAAGGAAGACCAGAGCATAGCAACGAACAAAACCAGGAACAGACCGGCACTGACCCAGTCTGAAGAACCTGTCGTCAAAAAGCGGTTGCACAAGGAATAAAACAGTATGGATGCAGCAACACCGGAAAAAAGGCCATGCTCGGATTTTAACACCAAAGGTAGTTTCATCACTGCTCAAGCTACCTGTACAGAGTGTGTTTTGAAGGGTATTGACACGGGGAAAGTGGTCACTTAGCCGCGTTTAAATGATAGATTAGTTGTAACGTTGGCCTCAAAATGTCTATGTCACCGTTTCCGGAGCAGCATGCTTTTTCTTCTCTTCACGTTCTTTGAGATCTTTCTGTAGCCATTCACATGAGGCCTCTTCTCCCGGCTCTGGTAACACCTCTCCGCCCTCCATCACCCAGGATGACGGCACTTCAAACATGGATACCGAAACCTCGGAAGCACCAATCCCAAAAAAGCGGGCGATATTATTCTGCATCTCCAGGCTGAGGCGCTCGTTCATGTCGGGTGTCCTGCCTTTACGGACGTTAGCCTGTAGATGAATGGCAATGCCTTTTTTCAATGGAATATTTTGATTAAAGAGCACGTTTACCAGTGTCTCTGGAGCACCTGTTAAACGACAGTGGGTGTCCATAATGATTTTTGACAACGGTTGTCGCTTTGACATCTCTACCGCGCCCGGGGTTGAAACATTGTACAAGGGCATGGTTGTTCTCCTGCAGGATGGCATTTACAAGTTAATGGATGCGGAAAAGTGTCGTGAAAAGATTTTGGACTTTGCCAGTCGGCCCACCATTTGCAGTGTAGCCAACAGTCTTCTCGAGGGGCGGATCCTGGTCTGGGTCAGCGCCAATAAATCGCGTTGTGCCTGAAAATCCATCGCCGTCAGCATAAACTCATTTTTATTACACCCGGTGTGCGTCATCCAAAGTTTACAGAATTCACTCATAAATGCATGACGAATGTCGTTAGGAAGGTCGTCTTCCACGCCAATGGAAACGGTGGTGGCGTTGCTTGGCTCGGCGGCTAAAAAAGCCTGAGAGCGAGGCACTTCCACCCAGATCGGAAAGAGCTTGTGGTGTTTGCCAAAGTGATGCTGGTAGAGCCTGACACAATCCTTCTCCAGCGTCTTCCTCAGGATTGTGGGGATAGCTCCATTTAATACCAGAATGACCATTAGAACTCGCTGCTGAGACATGACTTTCCTCCGGTTAATGACTTTCTCCGGTTAATGACTTTCTCCGGTTAATGACTTTCTCCAGTTTACTGCTCTCTAACCTCGAACTCGTTTGATTTTTTACCCGCGTTGCTAAAAACGGTATAGCATACCTGCTGAAGAAATGTTTGCCCATAACGCTTCTATGTTGCCCTCTCAGTGGAACTAATCTCTCTCCTGAAACTCTATTGCTCAATGGACTATTGAATGCAACAGTAAAGGAGCACCTCCGTGAACATTACAAACCACGTCATCAAACTGATCACTGCACTGTTGATAACGACGAGCGTCTGCGTCAACGCTGATATTACAGAACAAAAAAAAGAGGACTTCTTGAACGCCGGGCTGGTCAATTATGATATCAAGTACCTCATAAAGGTGGGTACTACCCCGGAACAAGTCCTTCTTTTTGCTGAAAAAGCGCCAATGATCAGCCCATACTTAATTCATCATTTCACCAAGCGTAACATCGCTCCGGAGATAGCCGCATCGTTCCATCCCGATGTCGTTGAGAATAACCTTTTTATAGAACAGATTCTTCTGGCAGGATTAACCCCTGAAACTGCCAATAGCTACGTCGAGGCCGGTATCGATAACTGCAGAGCTATCATCTCTTATGCTAAACATGGAGTACCTCCTGACCTTGCAGGTTCTCTATATAAAAACAAAATCCATGTCACTACTGAACATTCACGAAACGAGCTTCAAGAAGCATTGGAACATGGGCTAACAACAAAAGATTTGCCCAGGTACAATGGAATTACCGATAATACCTTTGAACTGAAAAAACTCTATCTTTCAAAAGTGCCTGTCGATTTTCTTCATGACGCCTTGAGCAACAACATTACACTGGAGGGTGCAAGGTCTCTCTACTTCCGTGGCATTGATATGGAAACCTATCCGTCACTCATCTCTGACCAACAGACCTGCACTGTGTACCCTACAACCCATCTTGAGTTTGAATACCTTGGCAACCTTAACGGTTACCAAAGTAAAAAAGAGCCAATCCCTTTACCAAAGGCTTTATTTTCACGGCTTAACACCCTATCTTTTTACGGCACCATGAACTGTTTTTCAACGGACGATCAGGAGGAGATTTTCAAGTACGTTGAAGACATGGTCACCGAAAGCAATATAAAAAACCCAACGATCTATCGTTTGCTCTACATGACGGCCATAATTGTTTCCCAAAAGCTTAACTACGAAGATGTTGATAGAGGCGAGCTGAAATCGACTTTCCCAAAAAGCTGTTCGATAGCTGAATATTGGCGAAGAGGTATTGGCGACTGTGATAAATATGCGGTTTTGGGAATGGTTGTTTTTAGTCAACTGAAACAGCTGTTTCCTGACGTACTGGCAAATGTTTACCTTACCAATGAGCTGTTTTCAAAAGAGTTAAGACACTCCTGGAACACCTTGGTCATTGCAGAAGAGGATCGCCTGATTTTCACTTACATTGACATACTAAACTTAGAAAATGGCATCGATAAGAGCCCAAAGATTAATTACCAGAATCTTCTACTCGTTAAGATGATGCAAAATAACCCATTCAGAAACAAAAACGAAGTTTTGGGAATCATGACTCCAAAGTACTTCAACCACGAATACTTTCTTAGCGAATACGAGAAGCATTTCTGTAAGCCTGCGCAATAGTTGAATCGCTGGACATAAAAGCTGGACATAAAAGCTGGACATAAAAGCTAGACATAAAAAAAGTGGCATCGAAGCCACTTTTTTTTGTCAGTCTGACTGAGCAATTACTTGCCCATATCATCGAAGAACTTTTTGACCCCTTCAAAGAAAGACGTTTTCTTAGGAGACTGACGATGCTCCCCTTCGGCAACAAACGTTTCCTTCAACTCTTTCATCAGCTCTTTCTGGCGCTCAGTCAGATGCACCGGGGTTTCTACCACCACACGACACATCAGGTCTCCACGACTACCGCCACGCACCGGTGTAACCCCTTTATCCCGCAGGCGGAACAATTTGCCCGTTTGAGTTTCTTTTGGAATCTTGAGTTTTACGCGACCGTCGAGGGTCGGAACTTCCAGCTCGCCACCCAGGGCGGCATCCACAAAGGTAATGGGCACTTCACAGTAAAGGTGCTTGCCGTCACGCTGGAAGATCGGATGGTCTGCCACGCTGACCTGCACATAAAGATCACCGGCTGGACCACCGTTGACGCCGGCTTCACCTTCGCCAGCCAGACGAATGCGGTCACCGGTATCAACACCGGCAGGAATTTTTACTGACAGTGTCTTATATTCCTGAACCCGGCCTTCACCATGACACTCACGACAAGGGTCTTTAATCATCTTGCCAGTGCCGTGACAGTCAGGACAGGTTTGCTGAACAGAGAAAAAGCCCTGCTGCATCCGCACCTGACCCACGCCGCCACAAGTGGTACAGGTCACAGGAGAACTACCTTCTCTGGCACCGGTGCCATCGCAGGACTTACAACCGACCAGGGAAGGAATCTTGATTTTCTTGGTGGTGCCCTTAACCGCCTCTTCCAGACTCAGCTCCAGCTGATAGCGCAGATCCGCACCCCGTTGCACAGAGCTGCGGGAATGGCCGCCACCACCAAAAATGTCACCAAACACATCGCCGAAGACGTCACCGAAACCGCCAGCACCACCAAAGCCGCCAGCCCCTCCCATGCCGCCCATGTTCGGATCGACACCGGCATGACCGTACTGATCGTAGGCAGCACGCTTCTGATCGTCAGACAGGATTTCAAAAGCCTCGTTCACTTCCTTGAACTGCTCTTCCGCTTTCTTGTCATCAGGGTTTCGGTCAGGGTGAAACTTCATAGCCATACGGCGATAGGCCTTCTTGATCTCCTTGTCAGAAGCTCCTTTTTCTACGCCCAGTACTTCGTAAAAATCACGTTTTGCCATCAGTAACACCCTGTGGTCAGGTTCCGTCAGATCACCTGACCGAAATAATCTAAATCGCTTTCATACATCGGGAGCGATCCCGACTTATTGAATCAGAGACTGTTTGGAAAATCAGCGAAACTTTTCAGACAGCCCCTTAAACACAACAGCGCGGGAGAAAGCTCCCGCGCCGCTCAATCAACTCATACCGCAGCGCGGAATGGGTTTACTTCTTGTCTTCTTTCACTTCTTCGAACTCAGCATCGACAGCATCGTCCGCAGCGGAAGAAGATTCTGCTTTCTGGGCACCTTCAGCACCGGGCTGCTGGGCTTCAGCGTACATCTTCTGAACCAGACCGGCAGAAGCTTCAGACAGAGCCTTGGACTTCTCTTCGATCAGGTCCTTGTCGTCACCCTTCAGTGCTTCTTCCAGAGCGGTCAGAGCTTCGTTGATCGCATTTTTCTCTTCTTCAGTCGCCTTGTCACCGGCTTCTTCGAGCGTCTTGCGAGTAGAATGAACCAGACCATCGCCGGTGTTGCGGGCTGCTGCCAGCTCTTCGAACTTCTTGTCCTCAGCGGCGTTCGCTTCAGCGTCCTGAACCATTTGTTCGATTTCATCGTCAGACAGACCGGAAGACGCCTTGATCACGATGGACTGCTCTTTACCAGTAGCCTTGTCTTTGGCAGAAACGTTCAGGATACCGTTGGCATCCAGGTCGAAGCTGACTTCAATCTGAGGCATGCCACGTGGTGCCGGTGGAATGTCAGACAGGTCAAAACGTCCCAGGGACTTGTTGGCAGACGCCTGCTTACGCTCACCCTGGCAAACATGAATGGTAACAGCGCTCTGGTTGTCATCAGCGGTAGAGAATACCTGAGACTTCTTGGTCGGAATCGTGGTGTTCTTTTCGATCAGAGCCGTCATGACACCGCCCATGGTTTCGATACCCAGAGTCAGCGGAGTAACATCCAGCAGCAGTACGTCTTTGACGTCACCCGCCAGCACTGCACCCTGGATAGAAGCACCCATGGCTACCGCTTCGTCAGGGTTCACGTCTCGACGAGCTTCCTTGCCGAAGAACTCAGCCACTTTTTCCTGAACCATCGGCATACGGGTCTGACCACCCACCAGAATGACTTCGTCGATGTCAGACAGATCCAGATCAGAGTCCTTAACAGCCAGACGGCATGGCTCCAGAGAGCGCTGAACCAGGTCTTCTACCAGGGATTCCAGCTTGGAGCGGGTTACTTTAACGTTAAGGTGCTTGGGACCGGTGGCATCGGCAGTGATGTAAGGCAGGTTAACATCGGTCTGCTGAGCAGAAGACAGCTCGATCTTGGCTTTTTCAGCGGCTTCTTTCAGACGCTGCATGGCCAGGGCGTCACCTTTCAGGTCGATGCCCTGATCTTTTTTGAACTCTGCCGCCAGGTAGTCGATCATACGCATGTCGAAGTCTTCACCACCCAGGAAGGTGTCACCATTGGTGGCCAGTACTTCGAACTGGTGCTCGCCGTCGACATCGGCAATCTCGATGATGGAGATATCAAACGTACCACCACCCAGATCGTATACGGCGATGGTCTGATCACCCTGCTTCTTGTCCATGCCGTAGGCCAGGGCAGCAGCAGTAGGCTCGTTAATGATACGTTTAACGTCCAGGCCAGCGATACGGCCAGCATCTTTGGTCGCCTGACGCTGCGCGTCGTTGAAGTACGCGGGAACGGTAACCACCGCTTCAGTAACCGATTCGCCCAGATAGTCCTCGGCGGTCTTTTTCATTTTTTTCAGGATTTCAGCAGATACCTGAGGCGGCGCTTTTTTGTCGCCTTTTACTTCAACCCAGGCGTCGCCGTTATCCGCTTCGACAATTTTATAAGGAACCATCTGGATGTCTTTCTGAACCACATCGTCTTTGAAACGACGACCGATCAGACGCTTGATGGCAAACAGAGTGTTGTCAGGGTTGGTAACGGCCTGACGCTTGGCTGGCTGACCGACCAGAGTCTCACCATCGTCAGTGAAAGCGATGATGGAAGGCGTGGTACGGCCCCCTTCAGCATTTTCCAGAACCTTGGCCTTTTCACCATCCAGAATGGATACACAAGAGTTGGTAGTACCCAGGTCAATACCGATTATTTTACCCATTGTTCAATCTCTCCGTTGCCCTGTTTACAGGGCACAATTCTATCGTTCAATTCTTTAATTCAATGCTTCAGCTGAAGGTCGCTTGCCAATGGTCGCTTGCCAATAATGGGTGAGCGGCTGTTTTGGCCTTTGAAATCAATATGGGATCAATTGCTTTGATTTCAAGGCTGGTAAAATATTCTTTTTTGAATATTCTCAGCACCATCACTTATTTGGAAACGACTATTTGGAAACGACCACCATGGCCGGACGAATCAGGCGGCCATTGAGCTTGTAACCTTTCTGGAAAACATCAATCACGGTATTGGCTTCAACATCGGGATTGGGAACCATGGACATCGCCTGATGAAAATTCGGGTCAAAAGGCTGACCACTGGGGTCTTCCTGCTCTACCGAGAAACGCCCCAGCGCATCCAGGAACTGCTTTAGCGTCAGGTTCATGCCTTCTACCAGAGCTTCGTGGGCGCCTTCTGCCTGCTCGGCACTTTCTATGCCTTTTTCCAGGCTATCAACCACCGGGATGAGTGCATCGACAAATTTTTCCAGGGCAAATTTGTGAGCCTTTTCGACATCCTGCTCAGCGCGACGCTTGATGTTCTGCATTTCAGCAGCAGCACGCAGAGTCTGGTCCTTTGCTTTCGCCAGTTCTTCGTTCAGTGCTTCCAGCTGACTCTCAAGGCCATCGGTCAGATCACCTTCACTCTCCAGCTCAACACCACCGTCTTCATTCAGCAGGCTTTCTTCTGCCTGCTGCTCAACGGCTTCTTCCGTTACCTGTTCTTCAGGCTTGCTGTTTTCTGCTGTCATTCCAAATCTCCGACCGGGAGGCAAATCATTTGATGGAACGTATATTGGGTCACGAAATCCGGATTCAAGTCCTGCAAAACGTTTTTTTAGCGGGATTGCGCCCTTAATTCCGTTCAAAGAAATCGAAGCGTGAGTGAAGAGGTTTCGTTTTTCAGTTATCCACAACCCACATACAATACCCGCACGTTTTAATACCTGTACCGAGCAGTATGATAAAGAAATATTTTTACCTTCTTGCCATTGGCCTGATCTGGGGCTCCCAATTCCTGTTTCAACAAGCTGCTGTTGATGACCTGCCGCCGGTTTGGGTGGGAGCGGGCCGGGCGACGGTGGGTGCCCTGACCCTGATTATTCTGACCGCACTGTTTGGCATCAAAAGTAAGAGCGGGCGCCTGGGCTCCTTCAACTTCATCGCTCTGCTGGAAGCCACCATCCCGTTTGTTCTGGTGGCCTGGGGTCAGCAATATCTGGATACCGCTGTGACTGCGATCCTGATGGGGACTATTCCTCTCTTCACCATTACTCTGTCACCCCTGGTGATCAAAGGGACCCGAATTACTTCTGCCGGTATGGCCAGTGTCATCATTGGCTTCTGTGGATTGTTACTGCTGTTTTATCCACAGCTTGTCAGCGGTACAGGGCACACCAGTCTGCTTGCGGCACTGGCTATCATCGTTGCTTCCGCCTGCTTCGCGACCGGACTGCTGATGCTGAAAAAGATTAATGACGAGCACCCGATTATCGTGGCCCGCAATGTTTTAATCTGCTCATCCATTCAGCTGCTAATGGTTGCCAGCCTGTTCCAGCTGCCATGGACTCTGGAACTGACCTCCGCCAGCGCCACTTCGATCCTGTATCTGGGGGTTATGTGTGCCGGTGTCGTTTACTTCCTTTATATGGCACTGATTGCCGAGGCCGGGCCTGTATTTGCTTCCATGAACAACTATCTGGTTCCTTTGATTGGTGTACTTCTGGGAGCACTGATTAACCAGGAAGTTTTACCCTCAACCGCTTGGCTGGCACTGGGTGTCATTATCACTGCCCTGGCTATCAACCAGTTATTTGACAAGTCGGCAGCCAGAGCCACCGCCTGACTCTCAACCGCTCATGCCTGCAATCCCCTGCTCTCCTTTTGATGGCGATCAGGGGATTTTTTTTAGTGCCGTCTTTACGAATGCCTTATTTCAAGTTACTGTACATTTAAACAGTAATACTACAGTAGCGGGTATTCATCATGCTGACCCAACTGTCCATCAGCAACTTTGCCATCGTTGACCAGCTGGATCTGGACATCCACTCTGGCATGACAGTCATTACCGGCGAGACTGGCGCTGGCAAGTCCATCATGCTGGATGCACTGGGCCTGGCCACGGGTGACCGGACCGACAGTCACTGCGTTCGACAAGGTACCGACAAAGCTGAGATTCACGCTTCTTTTGATATCAGCCAGTGCTCTGCGGCAAAAGCATGGCTGCAAGAAAAAGAGCTGGCCAGTGACGATGAGTGCATTCTTCGCAGAGTCATCACCAAAGAAGGACGATCCCGTGCTTATATCAATGGCACACTGTCTCCCCTTGCGGATCTTCGTGCCATTGGCGAACGGTTAATTGATATCCATGGCCAGCATGAAAGCCAGTCGTTATTGAAAAAAGGTAGCCATCGACGTTTACTGGATGATTATGCCGGTATACAAAAACTGGCCTCCGAAGTAGCCCGCACAGCCCATCAGTTCAATCAGACCCACCATGAACTGAAGACACTGACCCATAATCGCAAAGAGCAGGATGAGCGAGTGCAACTGCTCAGCTATCAGCTTCAGGAACTTGAACAGCTGTCGCTTCAGGAAGGCGAGCTGGAACAGCTTGAGCGGGAACTGAAGCAGTTAAGCCACGCTGAAAGCACGCTTTCGGTTTGCCACCAGATCAACGCCATCTGCTCCGATAATGAGGCGGGTAATATCCTTCAGCAACTCTCCATTTGCCTGCAGCGTCTGAATGATCTGCAAATGGATCACCCGGCCATCAACAACACCCTGGAGATGATGTCCTCTGCCCAGATTCAGGTCGAGGAAGCAGTGGGAGAAATCAATCACTTCATCGACCACTTTGACGCCGACCCCGCCAGAATGCAGGATGTTGATGACCGTCTCAGTGCCATTTACGACCTTGCCAGAAAGCACAGGGTTCAGCCCGAAGCGTTATTGGTAAAACAAAACACCCTCAGCTCCGAGCTGGAGAGCATCCAGTGCAGCGATGAACGGGTTGACGCATTACAAGAGCAGCTGATTGAACTGAAATCCAAATTTCACCAGCAGTGTGAAAAGCTCTCCAGGAAACGTCAGGCTGCCGCCCGACAGCTTGAGAAAAAAGTCAGCCAGCGCATGGCCCTGCTGGGCTTGCCCCACGGACAGTTCATCATCGCCCTGACACCGACAGAGAGCGGCACTCTCTCAGCCAATCTCTCAGCCAATCTCTCAGCCAATGGCGCTGAAGACATTGAGTTTCTGGTAACCACCAACCCGGGCCAACCACCCAGGGCATTAGCCAAAGTGGCTTCTGGTGGCGAACTGTCCAGAATCAGTCTGGCCATTCAGGTGATAACCGCCCAAACCTCTCATATCCCCAGCATGATTTTTGACGAAGTGGATGTCGGTATTGGTGGCGGCACTGCTGAAATTGTCGGAGCCATGCTCAGGGAGCTGGGAGCAAGAGGCCAGGTTCTGTGTGTCACCCACCAGCCTCAGGTGGCCTCCCAGGGGCATCAGCATTTGCATGTCAGCAAAAAGGTTCGCAATGCCAACACCGCCACTGAGATTGTCGGCCTGAAAGGCGATCGTCGTGTGAAAGAGGTAGCTCGCATGTTGGGCGGAGTGGCAATGACCGAATCCACACTTAACCACGCGAAAGAGATGCTCAGCCTTGGCCAGTGAGCAGTCAAACAACGAGCCAGCCAATGCTATTGATCTGGCGTCACTCTCATGACTTCTTCAATGGTTGTCAGCCCTGATGCTACTTTCTGAGCGCCGGAAAGACGAAGGCTGTGCATACCTTCTTTAATGGATTGACGACGAAGACTTTCTATATCCGCGGTCTCTGCCAGCATACCCTTAAGGGGTTGAGACATAAGCATTAACTCATAAACCCCCGCTCGCCCCCGGTAGCCGGTTTCCCGGCATTCCAGACAACCCACAGGCTGAAAGATTTGCGAAGGCGCAGGTGCCGACCAGGGACGAGTCAGGGATTTCCAGCCCGACTTGTCGAGTTGCACCGGCTGCCTGCAGGAAGGACACAGGGTTCTGACCAGCCTTTGCGCCATAACGCCCAGCACCGTAGATTTAATGAGATAATGAGGTACGCCGAGTTCCAGCAGACGGGTGATGGCAGAAGGTGCATCGTTGGTGTGCAGGGTGGACAGCACCAGGTGACCGGTCAGTGCCGCCTGAATCGCCATTTCGGCGGTTTCCAGATCCCGAATCTCACCCACCATAATAATATCCGGATCCTGACGTAGAAGTGCACGCAGGCCGCTGGCAAACGTCAGTTCAATATTATGCTGAACCTGCATCTGGTTGAAGCTGGATTCCACCATTTCAATGGGGTCTTCAATCGTACAAACATTCACCTGATCAGAAGCCAGATTTTTCAACGTCGAATACAGGGTGGTGGTTTTACCTGAACCGGTCGGACCCGTAACCAGGATAATCCCGTTAGGCTGCCCGGTCATATGAGTCCAGCGACGTTCATCCTCTCTGGAAAAGCCCAGCTCGCCAAACCCTTTGACCAGAACATCCGGGTCAAAGATCCGCATTACCAGTTTTTCCCCGAATGCGGTTGGCAGGGTCGAAAGTCGCAGTTCCACTTCATTGCCATCGGGGTTGCGGGTTTTCAGTCGACCATCTTGTGGCTTTCTTTTCTCTGCCACATTCATACGACCCAGAATCTTCAGGCGACTGGTCATGGCTGCGGCCACCTTGACCGGCATCTGATAGATCAGGTGCAGCACCCCATCAATACGAAAACGCAGATGCGTTTGCTCGCGCCGGGGCTCAACATGAATATCACTGGCCCGCTGCTCAAAGGCATACTGGAGCAACCAATCGACAATATTAACAATGTGCTGGTCATTGGCGTCGGGAGCTTTCATATTGCCCAGCTCAAGCATCTGCTCAAAGCTGTTCAGCTGTGTGGACTGTACGCCATTCTGTTCATTAGCACCCAGGACAGACTGGGCCAGTCGATAAAACTCCGAGGTATACCTTCGAATATCCGTTGGACTGGCCACCACCCGCCGGATTTCCTTGCGGTTAATATGCCTGAGATTATCCTCCCAACCGCTGTGCCAGGGTTGGGCCGAAGCGATGACCATCTCATCAGCCGTGACTTCTACTGCCAGAATCTGGTGACGCAGGGCATAAGCGTGAGACATGACCGGAGTGATGGCCGTGGCATCGATTTTCAAAGGGTCGATAGGAAAATATTCCTGGCCTGACAGAGTCGCCAGCCAGTTCATTAAAGTATCAAGATCAAGAGAGTCGCCACTGCGGGCATCCTTCAGATTCTGAGAGGCAATGTACTCCAGAGGGTGAAGTTTAAGCTGGTCAGCACTGCGGTGACGAGCCAGTATTTCATTAGCCTCCGATGGCCTGAGCCGACCCGTCTGAACCAGATCAGAAACCACCGTTTGCAGATCCAGAAGCAGTGCTCTGTTCTTGAGTGAGGCAGTGAAATGATTGGCGTTTGAGTTCGGCTTTCGGACACGGGTCACGGTTGCTTCCTTTTTACCTTGAAAAACGGTTCATCCCGCTACTTTCTACTAAACCGTCCGGTAAGAAAATTCAGGCTTAGCAATGGCTTAATAAACTATATCGCCAAAATAACTCCCGACTGTTGCCTGACATAAACAAGTTTCGCAGGAAACCCTTTCCCCCTATACTGTTTTACTCAATGATACTCCCTCAAGACTGACCGTTGTGGACGCAACAATACTGCATAGCTTTTTCTTAATCCTTTCACTGATAGCGGTCATTCTGATATTGATTGGCCGTTTCAAGTTTTCGCCGTTTATTGTTCTGCTGCTTTGCGCCTATGGTGTCGGCTTTTTTTCGGGCTTACCGGTTGCTGAGCTGACTCCCCTGATCTCTCATGACTTGGGAAAGACATTTGGCGATGTCGCACTCTTGATTATTTTTGGGGTATTACTGGGTAATATTCTGGAGCACTCGGGGGGAGCGGTTCTTCTGGCAGAGAAACTGATTTTCTCGGTCGCCAGACGTTTCCCAACGTTGGCTATGGGTATCGCCGGATACATTATTTCGATTCCCGTTTACTGTGACTCCGGATTTATCCTGCTTAACAGCATCAGGCAGTCTGTTGCCCAGAGAGTCCAGTGCCACCCGGTCGCTCTCAGCGTTGCTCTCGCGGGGGGACTGTATGCAACTCACGCCCTGGTCCCGCCAACACCGGGCCCTGCAGCGGCGACCCTGATTTTGGGTATCTCTCCCAGTCGGGTGATTCCCTGGGCGCTGGGAGTGGCGCTGTTGTCCACTTTTGTCGCCATTTTGTGGGGCAAGTGGGTTACTCGCCGGCTGCATGAAGAGAGCCAAATGGTCAGCCCGCCCTCGCCATCAGCCTCGCCTCATACAAAGACTGCCGACATGCCTGTCTGGACAGCCATTATCCCGATTCTCCTGCCTTTGCTGCTGATGTCCATGGCCAACTTTCAAACTGACCATCAAGCTGACAGTCAAGCATCGGGCTGGGCTACTTTTCTTTCACAACCTGCCAATGCTCTGTTTTTCGGCTTGCTGGCCAGCCTGCCATTGATTCGTCAATGCAAGACGGGGCTCACTGAGATAATGAGTGAAAGCATTCAATCCTGCGCGATGATTATTTTCATCATCGCAGCCGGTGGGGCACTGGCAGGAATGCTGGCCCAGACCGGGCATATCGCCAGAATCGCAGAAGGTTTGCCCGAAAGCCTTGGGCTTATTCTGCCTTTTTTGATAGCTGCCCTGTTCAAAACTGCACAGGGTTCTACCACAGTTGCCTTAATTAGTGGCGCCTCGATGGTAGATCCGTTATTGCCGGGTCTGGGGCTGGACTCCGAAAATGGTCGATTACTGGCCTTTTTATCAGCAGGGTGCGGCTCGATGATGGTGATTCATGCCAATGACAGCTATTTCTGGGTAGTGACCCGGTTTTCCGGAATCAGCCCGGCCACAGGTTTTAAATCCTTCACTCTGGCGAGCCTGCTTCAGGCGCTGACCGGATTGGCAACCGTTCTGCTGCTGGCCAGCTTGTTAAGTCCCTGAGCGAAGCAGTTCAAACCCTCTTTCAGCTTTGCTTTTGTCCGCCGGCTCCAGGTCAATGTCTTTTGCCAGTTGATCAGCAATAATATGAAGCGCATTTTCATCACCTTCCAGCAGCTCCAGTTCCAACTCACAGATGACACAGCTTCGATCGCCCGAGCGGATATAGCCGCAATCCAGAGCGACCTCAACCCTGGCTCTGGGCTCAGGCCAGCTCACCTGCCAACAGGTACGATCAAAATCGGTGGCGAACAGCGGTATCAAATCCCTGACCGGCAAGGCTCCCAATGATTCTGGCCAGACCTTTTGTAACCCCTCAATATCGAGTTCCGGACGTTCTATTGGCCACTCCCACTCCCCCCGACGGGTCAGCCCGTTAACACTCTCACCCTGGGTTTTCAGCGTCTGAAAAAAATGACCATTTTTTTCTCTGATTCGCAGCGCAACCCTTGCCTGATTCAGTGTCCCAGAGGCGGTATCAAAGTAGGTATTGCCCAAATGAAAAGTTTCTGCTGCCGAGTTGGCGAACTTTTTCCAGAAAGGCAGTGTCTTAAGGGTGGGTATCTGCTCCTGAGGCAGTGACAACTTTAACTCTGTTTCAGTACTCATGGGTTAGCTGACCAACGGCTAAAAGGCTCATTTTACCTGCAACCTCAAGGGTTTGTTATGAAAAATGAGTCTCTTATTGGCCAGGATATTTTGGCGACCAGTGTAATTTAAGTGCACTAATTTCAGTCAGCTCCTATAATTTTTTTCGATCAACTTCCCCACTTTACAGGGGAGTTAACCCGACAGGTCTGCGAATATGTCAACCAGCAACCTACTATCGAGTGTATTTGGCCGCTCCCCTATTGGCCCGATACAAAAGCACATAGCCAAGGCACACGAATGCGCCATTCAGCTGGAACCGTTTTTCAAAGCAGCCTTTGAGGGTGACTGGCAGGAAGTTGAAAGTATTCAGAAAACCATCGTTGAGCTGGAGCATGAGGCCGATGTGATCAAAAAGAATGTTCGCCGCTCCCTGCCTAAAAGCCTGTTTCTGCCAGTGCCCAGAAACGATCTTCTGGAGATCGTGACGGTGCAGGATAAAGTAGCCAACAGAACCAAGGATATTGCCGGCATTGTGCTGGGCAGGCAAATGGTGATTCCTCAGGAAATAAGAGCGGCCTTTCTTGACTATCTGAAACGCTCCATAGCCACTTCAGCCCAGGCGGTCAGAGCCATGGATGAGCTCGATGAGCTGCTTGAAACTGGCTTCAGGGGAAGAGAAGTCAACCTGGTCGAAGAGCTGATTGAGGAGCTGGATCAGATAGAAAGTGATACCGACAAACATCAGATTGAAGTCAGAAAAATTCTGTTCAAACTGGAAAAAGACCTCCCTCCTGTCGATGTCATGTTCCTCTACAAAATTATTGACTGGGTCGGCGATCTGGCAGATCGCGCATCAAGAGTTGGCAGTTATCTTCAATTGCTGCTTGCCCGTTAACTCTATTGACTGGAATAACCTCCATGAGCATTATCGCTGAGTACGGAACGATACTGCTGATTCTGGCCTGCCTGTTCGGCTTCTTCATGGCCTGGGGCGTGGGAGCAAACGATGTCGCCAACGCCATGGGAACCTCGGTCGGCTCCCAGGCTCTGACCATCAGGCAGGCCATTATCATTGCTATCTGCCTTGAGTTTCTGGGTGCCTATCTGGCCGGTGGGTCAGTCACCGATACTATCAGAAAAGGGATTATTGATCCCGACATGCCGGTGTTGCTGGAAAACCCGCAGTTGCTGGTTTATGGCATGATGGCAGCGCTGCTGGCGGCGGGCACCTGGCTGCTGGTTGCCACCCATTACGGCTGGCCCGTGTCAACGACACACTCCATTGTCGGAGCCATCGTCGGCTTTGCGGCTGTCAGTATCTCGGTCGATGCCGTGAACTGGGGAAAAGTCAGCTCTATCGTTGCCAGCTGGGTCATCTCTCCCATTATGTCGGGCTTTATTGCCTTCATGATTTTTATGAGCGTCCAGAAACTCATACTGGACTCTGACAACCCGTTCCGAAATGCCAAACGCTACGTACCTATCTATATGTTTCTGGTTGGCTTTATGATGGCCATGGTGACCCTGATTAAAGGGCTCAAGCATATTGGCCTGCCGCTGGATTATCAGGAAAGCATCCTGCTTTCACTGTTGATTGGCCTGCTGGTGATGCTGGCCGGAAAAATGGCGCTCTCAAAAATCAAGGAAGATGCGCAGGCCGACAAAGCCTTCCACTTCTCCAGTGTCGAGAAAGTCTTTGGTGTAATGATGATTTTCACCGCCTGCTCCATGGCGTTTGCCCACGGCTCCAACGATGTTGCCAACGCAGTCGGCCCCCTGGCCGCAGTGGCCAGTATTGTTACCAGTGGCGGAGAAATCGCAGGCAAATCAGACGTGCCAAGCTGGGTACTGCTGCTGGGAGCCAGCGGCATTGTGGTGGGTCTGGCCACCTATGGCTACAGAGTCATGGCGACCATAGGTACAGCGATCACTGAACTGACACCCAGCAGGGGTTTTGCCGCAGAACTGTCGGCAGCGACCACCGTAGTTCTGGCTTCAGGCACCGGGCTGCCTGTCTCCACGACCCATACTCTGGTTGGGGCGGTATTGGGAGTTGGCCTTGCCAGAGGCATTGGTGCCCTGAACCTGAGAGTGATCGGCACTATTTTTATGTCGTGGCTGATTACACTGCCCGCCGGTGCTTTCCTCGCTATCGTTTTCTTCCATATCCTGAAACTTATTTTTGGTTAGGTAAGAGGGCTCTGCTGCGGGCCCTTTGCCGGTCTTGCTGCTCAGATACCCATCCCAAAGAAGGGCTGTTATGATGCTGGGACAAGTACCATGGGTCTGATGAAAAACAATGAACCTGAATAAAAACCATGTAAAATTTTTCCGGCAGAGTTCACCCTACATTCATGCCCACCATGGCAAAACATTTGTCATTACTCTGGGTGGTGAAGCGCTGGCAAGTCCTAATCTGAACAACATCATCAACGATATTGCCCTGCTGAGCAGTCTCGGCGTTCGACTGGTTCTTGTGCACGGAGCCCGGCCTCAGATAGAGGAACGCCTGATTGCCAGAGGTCTTGAACCCAGATTTCATAATGACAAACGGATTACCGACCGTCAGTGCCTTGAGTGTGTTATGGATGCGGTGGGTAATCTGCGTGTACGGATTGAATCCAAGTTTTCACTCGGTCTGGTGAACTCTCCCATGCATGGGGCCAGCATTCGGGTCATCAGTGGTAATTTCGTCACGGCAAAACCTCTGGGCGTGATTGATGGACAGAATTATCATCACACCGGCGCAATTCGCAAAATAGATAAAGAAGCCATCCAGCAACAGCTCGACAGTGGTTATATCGTGCTTCTTTCCTGCCTTGGTCATTCACCCACCGGCGAGTTGTTTAACATGGAGGTGGAAGACGTCGCCACCCACACAGCCATCCATCTTGACGCCGAAAAGCTGCTTTTGTACTCAAAAGATGATGGTATCCGGGATCAGCAGGGGCAACCCATCAGTCGTCTGTCCCCCAAGGAGGCTGAAAAAGTACTCAAGCATCTTCATGGCGATAACAAAAGGCTACTTTCCTCAGCTATTACTGCCTGTCACGGTGGTGTTGAACGGGCACAGCTGATCGGTTATGAGCAGGACGGTTCTCTGCTGTTGGAGCTTTTTACCCGTGAAGGCTCTGGCACAATGGTGTCCCGTGACCATTATGAAGAAATTCGTGCTGCCAGCATTGAGGATGTAGGGGGGATTCTGCAGCTTATCCGACCCCTGGAACAAAAAGGCATTCTCAGAAGACGCTCAAGAAAAGAGCTGGAACGGGAAATTCGGCTGTTCCGGGTCATTTCCCTGGATGGCATGATTATTGGCTGTGCGGCAATTCATTTGTTTTCAGGTGAAAAGACTGCGGAGCTGGCCTGCCTGGTGGTGCACCCTGATTACCGGGAGAAAAACCGTGGCGACCTTCTCCTCAGTGCCATCGAGGAAGAAGCTGCCCAGCAGGGAATGGACAGGCTGTTTGTGTTGACAACTCAGGCCAGTCATTGGTTTGTAGAACGAGGTTTTTCGGAAACCACTCAGAAGTCTCTGCCTAAGGAGAAACGCAACCAATACAATGAGGAGAGACAATCCAGAATTCTGGTCAAGAAACTCTGAACCCGATTTAAATCGGAGCCTGGGGCGGAATAAGGTGGCTCATTTGCTGATCCCAGTATTCGGTTTTGGTCATAACACTTTCATAGTACTTACCAATAGCGCCCATCATCATTTCAGAAATGATTTGGTGATGGTACTGGCGTCGGAGAATTAACACAGCGGCCTCCCGGTCATCCATATGATCAAACGTGGAAGAACCAGCGTTGATCTGACTCAGCTGCTCTTGAAACCTGACCTCTTTCATAATCTCTTTATGGGAATCATGCAGTTTCAGAATACGATCAACAAAGTCTTCCAGCTGATCTTTAGCCAGCCTTCTCATGGTATTCATTTCTTCCCGTCCGGTTCTTTCTCGCTGACCCTGCCAATCCCAAATCATACTTTTGCCTTCCTCACTTCCGGCAATATGTTCAAATCGATCCTTATTGATCCCCTCGTTGTAACGACTGACAAAAAGATCTGCCAGAAAGAAAAAGCCAAAGATAATTAATCCATCTACCGTGGGTCTGGGCAGGTAAGGTGAGATTTCCAGTCTTGGCCTTTCGGCAGTGTGCCAGACCACCTTGAAACCATGAACCATGGTTGATTTAAAGGCGCCCTTCAACCAGGAATTCAGATAACTTCTGACGCCATTTTCAGCCAGTATCAGGGCATTTGCCACACTGTTGGCATGAGCATTAAAGCGACTCCTTTCTTCTTCGGTCAGCTCTAAGTCGGGCATTTCTTCTTCCAACACCCGCTCCAGCTCTGCCACAGCCTCTTTGGAGGAAATAGAGCCATCACTGGCTAAATCATCCGTCATTTTCGGGAAGACTTTTTGCAACCATCCCGTCTGTTTGGTCTTGAAGTGGTAAGACTTGCCGATGACTCGGGGATCATTCGCGGCATCACTGAACAAGCGCTCCCTTTTCTCCGGATCCATGTGTTCGAATTTGCCGCTCCACAGCTGATCCAGAACCGGCTCCCACTCTTGATCCATTCTCTCAACGTCAGCCACTGCTGCTGTGTAGAAGCGCCTGTAGATTTTAAAAGCGTCCTGAAGGTTGCGTCTGCGATACAGGTATCGAGCTTTGCCTTCTTCCAGACGTATCACCGCTTCAAGGTTGCTTTCATCTTTCTCTCTTTCCATCTCCAATCTCATCTGCGCGTCTTTTTCCAGCTCAGAATAGGCAGTGAAGATGCGGGTTAAGGTCTCATGACTGCAGATGTATCTAAGGCTTTTCAGGAAGACGCGAAACTTCTTTTCATCCATCTCTGACAGGACACCCAGGTCATTCATATCCAGTTTGTAATCAGCGGATGCTTCTGCTCTCTGCAATGCCCTGATCGCCCTGGTCATACGAATCATCTCAGTGCCACCACTCCATGCACCGTACCAGGCAATGTAACCAAACAGAGCCGCTGCGGCGGCAATCCCCCCCGTCACCAGACCTATCAATACAGTGCTGACGGCTATGGAACAGGAGTAAAGCGCCAGATACCTTTTGTTCCTGAGAAAATAACGTTTGATCCTGCTACGGGCATCGGTATTTTCGAGCTTGATACCGCCACCCTGATCCACAACATTCTGAATATAAGCCTTGTCGACTTCATCCAGCTGGTAACGGCTAGCCCTGGGTTTATCAAGCCCGGGAGGCGTTGCTGCTGGATTGGCAGGGTCAAACCTGCCAACAGGAACGCTTCCCTGCCTGGCCGGTATGGGTTCTGCCAGTGTTTGAGCTTCTGGCGCAAACTGCCAGCGCAGCGCATTTTTGATTTCAAGAATACGTTCAAATGAGACATCCTTATCATCGAGCAGCCCTGTGTCCTGAGCCAGTTTGACCACCGTGGCTTCGGCTGTTTCGGCATCCACATTGAAGTCTTTCACTGTGCCCTGAATTAAATTCGGTAACAGTGCTCTTTTCAGAAAGCCAACGGGCAGGGCTCGATCTTCTGACAGGTATTTATAAGTCAGCTCAATGGTAGAACAGGACACCGTTTTTTTGACTTCTGCGAGAACCTCTTCACTGATTTTTTCACTACCGCCTGACAGCACCAGACTGGTTGCTTCGCCTTTTTTCTCTTCACCCAGCACACACACATGGTGATAAGCCATGGCACAGGCAATATGGTAGTCACGCAGGCTGCGCTGGATGGGGGTAGAGAGCTCTTCGTGGGCAGCAAGACGGAAAGAATCATAAACTCTGAGAGCCTTTGCTGCGGAGGGAGTTGCGCCAAAAAAACGCTTGATAAGACCGCCGATACCGGTGAAAACCGAGACAATGCGCCCCCGCCATCGACCGTAATCAATCTGACCCAGGCTGGAATCTTCTGATGCTGTAGCCAGCTCTTTTCGCTCTACAGCAGGGAGAGATGAACCTCTCGGGCTCCGGATCTCTGGTGGCATGCCTCAATCCCTGAGAAATGATGTTAAACGAAACCTTCGTTTTTATTGGGTAAGGTGATTAAAACGAACTGTTTGATTCAAATAAAAAATACAAAAGCAACACTATTTAAACTATAGCCGCCTCAGGGGCGGCAGGGCTTTGTTTTGTGCCCATTCAGTGACGGGCTCTCCTATCATGGCGCCCAAACTCCGTTCGTCCTGAGTGGAGTCGTGAGGCACTGCCCTATCCCGATTATCATCGCCTACAAAATGGACATATTCTGGAACCACGTTGTTGTGCCCAGTTTTTCAGGCATGAGTTACAAAAATAATGCTTCCAACAGCTAGCTAACGACATAGTTGCAGGGGACACAAATTCATAGCAAATACCACACTCTATAGGAAACATACGTCCAAAAAAAATTTCAACCATAAAGACAAACACAGCATGCTCAAACGGTTTAAAAAATAATTTTGTGATATATTGAAACCACCCTTCAGGCATGACAGATAATCTTTTTCCAAGTTCGAAAATTAACGTTTGATTTGAAAAGCGAAGGTGGCTAGTTTTTATTTTCAGAGTATGAGTCTGAGTGTCACATATAGAATAAGAAACGATATCAGATTCTCCCTGTTTTATTTTTGCTACAACAAACTCTTCACTAACTGAAAAGTCAATCCCTTTGATTCTTTTAAATTTAATGGTTGATTCCATAAAATGATTGGTTCCATTTAAAAAAACGGCTAACTTATTGACCACTTCTTCTGATAGCACACTGAGTGGAACTGAAGAAGAAGTATTACAGCCAACATCTTTATTGCAACAAAGCTCAACCCAATGATAACTACCAGGTTCCAATGCAGGGAATGAAATATCAAATAATGTTTTATTACTTTCGCCTATTTTTTTTAACTCTCCTAAAATATGCATTTCATCATCTATTTGAGAAGAGGCAAATACAACGCTACTAACACCAAGGTTAAGCAATGGTTTTGATATATTGTATAGTGCGCTGTTTTCCGATAAACCCGAAAGTTCTAATTTAAGAAAAGGTGACTCCGTAGCCTTAGCTACTTTTATTTCAGCAATTATTTCAGCAATATCATTATTACTTGAGATTGTTAAATCTTCTGAAAGATCAATACTAATATCCACAGGTATTAATAAGTAGAAAAATATTGAAGAAGCAATGCTTATTTTATCAACAACTGCTAGATTAAAATAAAAACGATAGTAGTCTACACACCCTATTGCCAGAATTTGTGTCAAACGTAAAACACCTCTATGACCCATGTAATAATCTACTAGTGCATAGCTCCAGAGGTTTTGATATTCCGTAGTAACCTCACTCTCATCAGGCTCTTCATAGCCCGAAGAGCAAACTTCAGAACAAAAAGAGAGTGTGATAGACAGGAAAATCAGCCTTACCAAAACTGCAAATTTACTTTTCAACTGTAAACCCACTTGCAAACGGATTAAATCAGAAAAACTAGACGCACATAACAAAAAATTCCAGAAAACCACCTTCAGAAGCTACTGAATCTGGCTTTATGCAGTTAAATATAAACTTCTGAAAAAGCTTCTTGTACGTCACTTCAATGAGTTTGATGTGAATAATCTACGTTCGTCCTGAGCAGAGTCGTGAGGCTCTGCCCTATCCCGATTATCATCGTTCACAATATGGACATATTCTAGAACCACGTCGTCGTGCCCAGCGTTTCAGGCATGCGTTACAAAAATAATGCGTCGAACAGCTCGCTAATGACACAGTTGCAGCGGACACAGATTCATGGCAAATACCGCACTGCATAGGAAACATACGTCCAAAAAAATTTTCAACCATCAAGGCAAACACAAAATACTCAAGCTGTTTACCAAATAATCTTATGGTTTTATACTCAAACGGTTTAAAAAATAATTTTATGATATATTGAAACCACCCTTCAGGAATGACAGATAATCTTTTTTCAAGTTCGAAAACTAACATTTGATTTGAAAAGCGAAGGTGGCTATTTTTTAGTTGCAGAGTATGAGTCTGAGTGTCACATATAGAATAAGAAACGATATTAGATCCCTCCTGTTTTATTTTTGCTACAACAAACTCTTCACTAACTGAAAAGTCAATCCCTTTGACTCTTTTAAAATGACTGGTTGATTCCAGAAAGCCATCGCTTCCATTTAAAAAAACAGCTAACTCATTGACCACTTCTTCTGATAGCACACTGAGTGGAACTGAAGAAGAAGTATTACAACCAGCATCTTTATTGCAACAAAGTTCAACCCAATGATAACTACCAGGATCTAATTCGGGGAATGAAATATCAAATAATACTTTATCACTTTCGCCTATTTTTTTTAACTCTCCTAAAAGATGAATTTCATCATCTATTTGAGAAGAGGTAAACACAATGCTACTAACACCAAGGTTAAACAATGGTTTTGATATATTGTATAGTGTGCTGTTTTCCGATAAAGCCCAAAGTTTTAATTCAAGAAAAGGTAATCCCATAGCCACTTTTATTTCAGCAATATCATTATTACTTGAGGTTGTTAATTCTTCCGAAAGATCAATACCAAAATTCAAAGGCATTAATAAGAATAAAAGCTTTGAAAAACCATGGCTTATTTTATCAGCAAATGCTCGATTCAAATAAAAATGATAGCCGTCTAAAAACCCTATTGTCAGGATTAATGTCAAACGTAAAACGCCTCTACGACCCATGTAATAATCTACTGGTACATAGCTCCAGAGCTTTTGATATTCCGTAGTAACCTCACTCTCATCAGGCTCTTCATAGCCCGAAGAGCAAACTTCAGAACAAAAAGAGAGTGTGATAGACAGGAAAATAAGCCTTACCAAAACTTTAAATTTACTTTTCAACTATAAACCTATTATCAAACGGATTAAATCGGAAAAGCTAGACGCACATAACAAAAAACTCCAGAAAACCACCTCCCAGAAGCTACTGAATCTGGCCCTATGCAGTTAAATATAAACTTCTGAAAAAGCTTCTATGCTGATCAGCGCCCCCCTTCTTCCATATTGTTCCGAGCGTACTGCACGAAAGAATAAGAGCCAGCCTGATTAGCTGGCTTGAAAAAAAGAGTAAGAAACTCAAACAGACTTACGATCAAGCACCTGATAACTGAATTCCAGTGCCTGCTCATCGTCCGAGACCTGGTCTTCACGGGCAGTGATATCCCATTCACTGTCGTTGATCTCTGGAAAAAAAGCGTCGCCATCAAACGATTTGAAGACTTTGGTCAGATAAAGCCGATCAGCCCTGTCAAGCGCCTGACGATAAATCTGTTCACCACCAATCACCATAATTTCTTCATTACCATTAATCATGGCGACGTCTTCTGCCAAAGAAATAGCGTCTTCAAGACTGTGCACCACTTTGACCCCTTCATGGTGCCAGCTTTTGTCACGGGTAATGACAATATTGGTTCGACCCGGAAGCGGCTTGCGCAGTGAATCAAACGTCTTTCGTCCCATAATAATGGGTTTACCCATGGTGATAGCCTTGAAATAACGAAGATCTCCGGGCAGGTACCAGGGCATTTTATTATTGATGCCAATGGCATGATTTTGAGCAACGGCGGCAATCATGGCAATTTTCATAATGTTATAGGTCACTTTTTCTCTGGGTTATAAACACCGACATTCTCATGCCCTTCATCACGGAGGTGCATGGCGTGCAACTGACTCATCACGCCTTTTTCGCAATACAGCAGGTAGTGCTTCTTTTTATCCAGTTCAACAAACTTTGTCCTGAGCCGGTAGAAAGGAATCGTCATTACTTCACGGTCAGCAAGAGCGAAGGGTTTGATCTCTTCTTCTTCCGGGTGGCGGATATCAATAATAATGTCGTTTTCTTCCGTGGTCTCAAACACCTCCACCTCTTCACGGGTCAAGTCATCGGCAATGATGTCAGAGACGGAAACCTTACGACGATCGGCAACGGCTGCGTCCAGTATGGCGAAATCAAAGCGGGCTTCTTCGGCTGCAATTTTTTCCGGCCTGGCTCGGGTGGTTGGGTTTTTTGAGATGACCGCACAGTACTCGGGAATGTTTTTCACCAACTCTTCAGCACCGATCTTAACTGAAATATCAATGATGTCCTGCTTGTCCATGGCAATCAGCGGGCGCAGTACAAGATGATCGGTAGCCGCATCAATCACCGCCAGGTTCGTCAGTGTCTGGCTGGACACCTGGGCGACGGCTTCTCCGGTCACCACGGCTTCCACGTACATCTCTTTTGCCACCTGAGTGGCGGCTCTCAACATCATCCGTTTGAGAATCACTCCCATCTGGGAGTTATCTACCTTGGTCAGAATCTCTTCGACGACCCCCTCAAAGGGAACCGTAACAAAGTTGACATTGTGGGACGAGCCGAAGCGGTTCCAGAGATAGTAAGCCACCTCTTTAACCGCCAGCTCATGAGCATGACCACCCAGGTTGAAGAAACAAAAGTGAGTTCTGATACCCCGCTTCATGGTCAGGAAACTTGAAACCGTTGAGTCAAAACCGCCCGAGATAAGCGATAATACCGGCTCCATAGAACCCAGTGGATAACCCCCTAAACCATCACCCCGGTTGGTGACCAGAAAATAACGATCTCCCTTGATCTCAACTTTTACGACAACGTCCGGATTCTTGAGCTTAACGCCAGCCGCCTGTGTGCGGGTATTCAGGCCACCGCCAACGTATCGCTCAACATCGATAGACTGAAAATCATGTTTACCTGAACGCTGGCAGGTGACCCGAAAGGTTTTCCCGGCCAACAGTTCACGATTAACGTCCAGGGCATTATCGAGAATGTCATCCAGATCCGTCAGCGGATACTCAACCACCTGCTGCCAGTAGGCGATGCCGGGAATATGGCTCAACAGATCAGAAACCTGTGCGACTTGCTGAGGATCATCGTGACCGGTGGTCAGCTCGATAAAATCCCAGCTGCCAGTCACCTCAACGTTTTCATCGACCCGCTTGATAACGGTACGAATATTCTTGCGCAGCTGCTTGATAAAACGCTTTCTCACCGGAGGCGTTTTAATGGTAATTTCAGGAAACAGCTTGATGATGAACTTCATAAAAATGTATGCCGGTGCTCTCTGCCGTCAGAAAGAGAACCCGGTCCAGATGCCGGTTAGGAAAAAAGAAACTCCCCGATTATACAGAAGACTTCCAGACACCGGTAATACCGACCGCCAACCACTAAGCGCACCAAACCGAGACGCCAGACAAACTCTGGGCACTATTATTGTGCACCTGTTCAGTTTGATAGGATTCTTTTCAGTGCAATCCCCCACATTCGGCTTATACTCAGGCGTAGCTACGCTCTGGTACTCAGCAAAACCTACTGGTTTGCAATACTGGCATAGCAATTGCTGAGACAATCCTCAACAAGAGCCTGCTCAACAAGAGTCCTAAGTCCTTTTGGAGGAATAATAGATGTCCAAGACCCTGAATTTAATCAAGGATCACGATGTAAAATGGGTTGACCTTCGCTTTACCGATACCCGTGGTAAAGAGCAGCACGTTTCCCTGCCGGTCGGCGAAGTCGACTCTGAGTTCTTCGAACTGGGTAAAATGTTCGACGGTTCCTCCATTGCCGGCTGGAAGGGCATCAACGAATCCGACATGATCCTGATGCCTGATGACAGCAGCTCTGTCATCGACCCTTTCACTGACGAAACGACCCTGAACATCCGTTGCGACATCATCGAGCCTTCCACCATGCAGGGTTATGAACGTGACCCACGTTCCGTAGCCAAGCGCGCTGAAGAGTACCTGAAGTCTACCGGCATTGCCGACACCGCTTTCTTTGGCCCGGAACCTGAATTCTTCGTATTTGACGATGTTAAGTGGAACGTTGATATTTCCGGTGCTTCCTACCAAATCAACTCTGAAGAAGCGGCCTGGTCTTCCAACAAATCTTTCGAAGGTGGCAATATCGGCCACCGGCCAAAGGTTAAGGGCGGTTATTTCCCGGTGCCTCCGGTCGATTCCCTGCACGACATCCGTGCCGCCATGTGTACAGCAATGGAAGCCCAGGGTCTGGGCGTTGAAGTGCATCACCACGAAGTGGGTACTGCGGGTCAGTGTGAAATCGGTGTTAAATTCAACACCATGGTGGCCAAGGCCGACGAAGTTCAAATCCTGAAATACGCTGTACACAATGTTGCTCACGCTTACGGAAAAACGGCAACCTTTATGCCCAAGCCCCTGGTAGGCGATAACGGCAGCGGCATGCACGTTCACATGTCCCTGAGCAAAGACGGTGAAAACCTGTTTGCTGGCGACGGCTATGCCGGCCTGAGCGAAAACGCGCTGTATTACATTGGTGGTGTTATTAAGCACGCGAAAGCAATTAACGCTTTTGCCAACGCTTCCACCAATTCCTACAAACGTCTGATCCCCGGCTTTGAAGCACCGGTTATGCTGGCTTACTCCGCCCGTAACCGTTCTGCTTCTATCCGTATTCCTTACGTCAACAGCCCCAAAGCCCGCCGTGTAGAAGTTCGCTTCCCTGACCCAACGGCTAACCCATACCTGGCGTTTGCTGCGCTGCTGATGGCCGGCCTGGACGGAATTAAAAACAAAATCCTCCCTGGCGACGCGGCAGACAAGGATCTGTACGACCTGCCCGCCGAAGAAGCGGCTGAAATCCCGACGGTTGCAGAAAGCTTCGAAGAAGCCCTGGCGGCCCTGGATGCCGACCGTGAATTCCTGACGGCTGGCAGTGTATTCACCGACGACATGATTGATGCCTACATTGAGCTGAAGAAAGAAGAGTGCGTACAAGTTAGCCAGACCACTCACCCGGCTGAGTTCGATCTTTATTACAGTGTGTAAGTGAAATACAAAAGCCGGAGTGTCTGCCCCATGGCATTCCGGTTCTTAATAACAAGCCATCCAGCGAACTCACCATAAACTCCTTTCATCGCTCTTTCTCTGTCACAGGGATGCAAACAAGCCTGCTCTACAGTACCCTGTAAAAGGTTTCGGAATCAGTGCTGAATCACCATGAAAACAATAATATTTATTCTATTGCTGTCCCTGCCCCTGCCTGGACAAGCCTCCGGGATTTATAAAACAGTCGACAAAAATGGCAATGTCACCTTTACCGACAGCCCTGCCCCCCATAAACAGGCCGAGCCAGTAGAACTCACCCCCATTACCAACATCCCCAGCCAGCCCACAGGACGTCCGACCATCAAGCTATTGGATGAGCAGAAAGAAGATATCTACTCAGTGTTCATGATTACCCAGCCTGCTAACGACTCAACCGTCAGGGATAATGGCAACTTCACCGTTAAAGTCAGCCTGAAACCAAAGCTGATAAAGGGTCATACCCTGTCCCTTTCAGTGGATGGAGTGCAACAGGGAAAGCCCCAGAAAAACCTTCAATTCAAGCTGAGTAATGTCGACCGAGGTACTCACCAGTTATCGGTGACTATTCTTGACAGAAATGGCAAAACCTTAAAAACCACCGGCAGCACAGTTCATGTTCAGAGAACCATTTTCAGACCCCCTGTCACAGTGCCGACCCCAGCCCTCTGAACACACAAAATGCACCAAACTGGTGCGCTCGAATAAACTGACTTATAATTCCAGTGCCCCTTCGGCGGTGCAATCTGATGCCAAAAAGATCAGGCACTGAAAGAGGCTAACAGTTGGTTCAATTCTTGCGTTATGTTTTATCAGACCGCAAAACAAGTCTGGGTGTCCATTGGTGATTAATGGTGATTAATGCTTTTGTACTGGAAAACCTGAATACAGCCATCATTGCTCTGGATAGCGAGCTTTGTGTCTCCTACATGAACTCTGCTGCTGAAGCGCTTCTGGATATCAGCGAAAAGAACAGCCTACAGCTCCCCCTGCCCCAAATTCTTGATCATGGCTCCATGGTTCATGACCTGCAACGAGCTATGGAACAAAACCAGCAATTTACCCGCAGAGAGTCCGAAATCGCCATAACGGGTACTTCGATAGTGGTTGATTACACCATCACCCCCATAGCCTCTCCCCACGCCTGCCTGTTAATGGAGATTCATCCAAGAGACCGCCTGCAACGCATTACCCGTGAAGAATCGCTGATCGCCAAGCAGGAAACCTCACGTATTCTCGTCCGTGGACTGGCCCATGAAATCAAGAATCCACTGGGCGGTATAAGAGGCGCTGCCCAGCTACTGGACAAACAACTGAATGACGCAGAACTCTGTGAGTTCACACAGATCATTATTGAGGAAGCGGACAGGCTCAGAGACCTGGTTAACCAGATGCTGGGCCCCATCAAGCCCCCCAGCATGAACCTTCTGAACATTCATGAAGTACTGGAAAGAGTTATCCAGCTGATACATGCCGAGACCAGCGGTCAGCTAACTATTGTGAAAGATTATGATCCCAGCATTCCTGATCTTCCTGCTGACAGGGAACGATTGCTTCAGGCCATTCTCAACCTGGTGCGTAACGCCATGCAGGCTATCGAACAACATATGCCCCTGAGCGATGGCCAAATAACCGTTCAAAGTCGTATATCAAGACAGTTTACCATTGGCAACCAACGCCGGAAGCTCGTTTGTCACCTGTCCATTATTGACAATGGCCCCGGTATTCCCGAGCACCTTAAAGAAAATATTTTTTACCCCATGATCAGTGGCAGAGCAGAGGGAACCGGCCTGGGGCTGCCCATGGCTCAGTACATTATCAGTCAGCATCAGGGGTTAATTGAGTGTGACAGTAAGCCAGGACAGACCTGCTTTCACGTCTATCTCCCGCTTACGTTTAAAGAGCCTTCAGCGGGTAAAGAGCCTTCAGCGGGTAAAGAGCCTTCGGCGGGTAAAGAGCCTTCAGCAGATACACAACAGGAGTGATGAATGAGTACGGATTCTAAAGTCTGGATTATTGATGATGATCGTTCTATCCGCTGGGTGCTGGAAAAAGCCCTGGCTGGAGAACACATCGAAACAGAGGCCTTTGATTCCGCCGACAAAGCGCTGCGAGAGCTTCACTACTCGCAGCCCGAAGCGATTATCAGCGATGTCAGAATGCCTGGTACCAATGGACTGGAATTCCTCAAGGAAGCGCACAAGACGTATCCGGATCTGCCGGTCATCATTATGACGGCTCACTCAGATCTTGACAGTGCTGTATCTTCCTACCAGGGTGGCGCTTTTGAGTACCTTCCCAAACCCTTTGATGTAGACGACGCCGTTTCACTGGCCAAACGTGCTATTGAGCACAGCCGCCAGAAAAAAACAGAGCAGGTTATTGAGGCAGTGGATAACGGTACTGAAATTATTGGCGAAGCACCTGCCATGCAGGAAGTCTTTCGAGCCATTGGCAGGCTGTCGCAATCCAATATTACCGTACTGATCAATGGCGAGTCTGGGACAGGGAAAGAGCTGGTTGCCCGGGCACTGCACAAGCACAGCCCCAGGGCCGGTAATCCCTTTATTGCCCTGAATATGGCAGCCATCCCCAAAGATCTGATTGAATCAGAACTCTTTGGTCATGAAAAAGGGGCCTTTACCGGTGCCGGTGCCATGCGCAAGGGACGCTTTGAACAGTCTCAGAATGGCACACTGTTTCTTGATGAAATCGGAGATATGCCGGCAGAAACGCAAACCCGGCTACTTCGGGTACTGGCCGATGGTGAGTTCTATCGAGTGGGTGGTCATACTCCGGTAAAAGTCGATGTCCGTATTATTGCCGCCACTCACCAGAATCTTGAAAAACTGGTTGAGGAAGGCGCTTTTCGTGAAGACTTGTTCCATCGACTCAATGTTATTCGTGTGCACCTGCCAAGACTGAGAAAACGATCAGAAGATATTCCTGTCCTGGCCAGACACTTCCTGGATAAGGCCGCTAAAGAACTGAACGTTGAACCCAAAGTGCTGACCAGGGAAACCGCGAAATTTATGGCCAGCCTGGAATGGCCCGGCAATGTCAGGCAGCTGGAGAACACTTGCCGCTGGTTGACCGTAATGGCTTCAGGCCGGGAAGTGCTGATTTCTGATCTTCCGCCTGAACTGTTGGGCCAGCCCGACAGTAACAACCCGGTCACTCCCCAGTCAGTTAACTGGGAGCAGCAGCTGCGTCTCTGGGCAGACAGAGAGCTGGCAGCAGGTCACAGCAGCATTCTGAATAAAGCGGTTCCAGTGTTTGAAAAAATCCTGATCGAATCCGCCCTACAACATACAGGGGGTCGAAAAAGAGAGGCTTCTGAACGGTTAGGCTGGGGAAGAAACACCCTGACCCGTAAAATAAAAGAGCTGAAAATGTCCGACAAGGCTTTGACAGAATAACACCGATGAGAACCGGGGGAGCCGTTTCTCTGGCGGTACTCTCCCTCTGAACACATCAACACGCCCGAATATCTTGCCCTGCCAGCCAATAAACGATCCTGTCCATCAAGATTCTGAGAGTTCCTATACTCCATTTAGATAACACCAGATAGGAAGTAGGTGTCTTATGAATCTCCCAGCAAAAGCCTGCAGAGGCTTGTTCGCTTCGTTACTTATTCTGATCGCATTGCCAACTTATTCTGCCCAGCAAGGCAGCCCCGGCAAAACCTCCACAGGCTCATTCAGTATCCAGCTAGTGATACAGCCCAAATTACAGGCCACCATAGCCACCCCCTCCCTAGCTCAGACAGATGATGGCGATTCAACCACTGCCGAACTCAGTGATGCCACTGCAACCGTTGCCAAATTCAATGAAGTGGAGCCCATTTGCATCAAGGGTACCGGGATTAATCAGTATTCCGTTGTTACCGAAGGTTCAGGAACAGGGGGTTCCTATGCGCTCTCCAATGATCAAAGGTCCTATAACTATGAAGTCGACCTCTGGTCTTCTAATCTGGAAGCCCACTCCCTGAGCAGCGGTCAGAGCAGCAACCCGATCAATACACTACCACGCAATTCAGACTGTGATAGCAGTCAAACGGGTTTTATGGTGAAGCTACCCCGGGATGTCGCTCAGCAGCCCCTTAAAGGTGAACTGAACTTGATTATCAATGCTGAATAAGACGGTTTACCAGAAACCATAGTCACCATAAAATAGAGGCCAAAGACCATTACAAAAACACAAGGGTTCAACCGATGCGGTCATGGCTTAAACGCTATCTTTTCCTTCCATCATTAGCTACGGCATTTCTGGCTATAACATTTAACGCCTATGGCGCCATGTCCCTGGATAAAATGATTGTCTATTTCGAGCCGGACAAATCCCCCCGTCAGGACATAGTCGTTACCAATCCGGACCCGGAAAACCTGTATCTGCAAACTGAGGTCTACAAAGTCGTTAATCCCGGCACCGAACAGGAACAAAGGATTCGTATTACCGACCCTTCTGAGCTGACATTACTCAGCACGCCACAGAAAACCATTATCGCCCCCAACAGCCGAAAAACCGTTCGACTGGTCAGTCTGGAGACACCGGAAACAGTAGAGTCCGTCTACAGGGTAACCTTTAAACCCGTCGTCGGTGATCTGGAAGCGACGCAGAATGCCATTAAACTGCTGATTGCCTACCAGACACTGGTCTTTGTTCGCCCGGAAAACCCAGAGTACAAAGTGACCGCCAAACGAGATCAGGACTCAATCACTTTCACCAACAGTGGCAACATTAATGTGGTACTGCGCAATGGGCAGTTCTGCTCAGGTCAGGACAATAAACGTCAATGCTCTGATATTGATGATGTTAAACGACTGTATGCCGGGCAGAGCTGGACATTGAAAATTCCCAGCAGCAAAACCGAAGTTGAATACGGTTTATTCAATGGCAGCACAGAGGAGAGAAAGAGCTTCTAATAAGCACTGACTGTAACGGTCATGGTATCGCTGTAGACACCCGAATCGATATTGCGAAGAGCATTCCACAAGATCCTGACCTGCAAGGTCATATTATCCTGACCGCCACAATCCTGCTCAGAACTGACCGTCCAGACCTCGTTAGGTCGATCTCCCGGCCAACGATAACGGCGCCAGCGTTTGCTGTCGGTTTTGACCCTCATGCGATATTTAACGCAATCCGATGCATTCACACACTGCCCCTGTTTGCTCAGCATAAATTCATTGCCCGGATTACTGCTGCTTTCAAAGTCGATAGTGACGCGTCCAGTACTACTGAATACACAGACACCGAATTGAGCATCCAGAGTCCAACCTGACAGATCATTGGCATCCAGAGCGACGTCTTCCAGTCCTGATATTTGCACCCAATCATGCACAACGATTGGAATAGTCACCCGAATACTGTCCAAATGCTGTGTGTTTGACATATCTTCCCCAGCAATATAAAAGCTGAAGTTGTGCGTGCCAGCCTGAAGCTTATCCAGTCGATTCCGGTTAAAGGTAAAAGTAAACGAACCCGTTACTATGCCATTGGTAGAGGTCTGAAAGAATGAGGAGGCGCTATCGGAGTGTGTCCATTGACCGGGTACCAGACTCCCCTGATTTCCCTGATTTTCCAGCTGACTGAATTGGGCACTGACCAAATACTCTGACAACTCATCCGCAAGATAGTTCTCAGGGACACTATTCGAAGGGCTTTGACTGCCAGGATACTCATCAGAAAGCGCTAACCGGTAATTTTGACCGGTACAGCCCGAATTGCAATAGGAACTAAAGGAAACCCTAAAATTATAGGTGGGGTTTGCATTTCCCAAGGGGACCGTAAATGTATCAGCCTCATAGTTAGAGAAATCAAAAAAGGCCCCGGACTCTGACGTAAAAAGCATCAGTGCTGCAAAAACCACCCCAGTAAAATACTTCAATGTTTACAACCTTGAGCCTTTAAACAACAGGCTTTCTTATCATCAATGACCCTGAACACAGCAAGACTCCATTATTGTTTTATCTACTGTTTCCTGAACAATGTCTCTACTCAGGAATCGTCTCGTTTGCCGATGGCCAGTTGGCCCTCCAGCTCGGAAACACAATCGGATTCGGAAAGATCCAGGGTTCCCATTCTTGTTATGTATTGCTCATCCTCGGGCTCAACCGGCACAGAGCATTGCCAACCATTCGCCAGTTCAATCCGCAACTCATTAATATCCGAGCGGGCTTCTATCTGGAACATGCCAACAGTGTCTGTGCTGGAAGGATAAAGCCCTCCGGTAATCCGGGCTCCCTCCAGAGGTTTTCCATTCACCAGCAAGCGACCAAAGAGCAGTTGCAGGGGAATAGCCTCATAGTCGAGTGTCACCACGTTTCCCGGATACAGGGTGAAACGGCGCTCCCTTTCATCAAAACTATACAGGGTATCTCCTGAAGGCGACAGCGTAACGGTATATTGTTCAAAGGGTGCCAGAGGGATCACCGACGATCTGCCCGCCACCGCATAACCTCTTCGCTGACCATCAATTTTTACATCAAAAACATCGCCTTCACGACCTTCCAGGTTCACCACCAGCGCACTCTCTGCTCTTTGCTCTCCTCCCATGGCCACCACATTGCCATCGGTCAGGAAGCTGGTACTGAAACTGCCGTTATAGTTGGTAATCTGGTCAGCCTCTGTTGAGCTATGATTCACCGTCAATGCAGCCCTGCCAAACCGGTTACCGTACTGCAAGCTACCATCGAGTCTGCGTTCACCACTTCCCGTTTCTGCGGAGACACTGGACGACAACTGACCTTCATAAAGATCACCGTCATCCCAGGAGGCCGACAATCTCATTTTTTCAGTTCTGTTTTTGACGCCGTTATTGTCTTGAACCTCAGCCCTGGGGTTAACCCGGAAATTCCACCGGTCCTGACGGAATCGCCACTCAAAACTCAACAGCGCAACGGTATTACCTTCCGACTCACTCAAACTAAAAGTGGCGCTGGTGTTGTAATCCAGGGTTCTGAAAAGGGTAGCGGTATAACTCACCCCGTGGGTTTCTGTTCTGCCATCGCTATTGTTTCGGTTGTTGCTGAACCGGTAATTGCCGCTGCCTCTCCAGATGGGTGCAGAAACTGAAAAGCTGCTTTGCTCAAAAGCATCACCGATCAAAGCCGGACGACCACGGTTTTCTATTTCACGGGTTGCTTCGTCACTGTCCTCTTTCCAGAGTCGGCGATAACTGCCATTGAAGGAGATGTCGCCCAGCCAGGTTCTGCCTGTCAGGGTCACACCATAGCTGCCGTTATCCGCTACCATCACCGACGGTGATAACTCATAACGGTAGCCCAGGTTAAACAGACCCAGCTCAAGCAATGAAGTGTCTAAAGTCGCAGCGGCAGAGAGCGTGCCCGCCATGGTATCAAAAATTCTTCGACTGACACCGGCCCGGGTCAGCCACTGTTCAGTACTTTGGGGCAGAGCACCATCAAAAACCGAGGTCATCACCTGCCCGGTCTCGGCAAAAAGCTGCCATTCACCTTCGGGCGGTATTTGATGCTGCTTAGAAAAGAAACGGGTTTCCCGAGACTGCAGATTACCCTGCTCATCGAGAATCCTGATGTCTATATCGTAGGCACCACTGGGAAATGTGGTGGTATCCAGGGCCTGAAGACCCGCTTCATGGAAATAAGAAGCAATCAGTCGTCCATCTTTTCTGATTTCAACCCTGCCCCTGAGGGGCATAAAGATTTCAACCGGCATACCGCCACTGAAATCGGTATCGTTTCGGGTGTTATCGGAACTCTGAAAACGGGCTCCCACGAGGGGCTGATCGGAGGTAAAGTTCAGGCCAAAACCCTGACTGGAAAGCAGGCCAAGATTATATTCAAAGCCTTCATATTCCCTCTGACCATACAGCTGACTGACCGAGAACTGTTGTGACTTTGAATAATCCCAGCTCCACAGCACACTGTTTTCATAATAAGACAACAGTGTCAGACCATTCAGTGTGTAATCGTTGCCATTGGCATCTTCAGAGGTGCCAGTAGCCGCGGCGGAAAAGTTCTGCATGATGGCAAAGCCTGCGTCGGAGGGCGGCAGGTATTTTCTGACATCGGCGGCCCGGGTCAGCAGGAAGCGGGGGTTAACAAACACATCCACCCGGAAGCGGGATTCATCAAAAATCACACCGGCGACGGGAGGGTTAAGAACTCCGCAATCCGTTGTGACATTAGGCGGACAGATGGCCTCGGCATGGGTATTCAACTCCCCCGATAACGCCGTGGTCAAAAAAACAGGATCATTCACCGAACCTATCAGGCGCACCACTTCATTAACATTGGAGAGAGTAATGTTACCGGGTTGGAAGGTAGCCAGCTGGGAGGTTAAGTAGCGGTTACCATAATAGATATCCACCAGCGACTGCTGGGGCTCGCTGAGCGTCTCAAAACCTTCAGGGACTTTATTCTGGGCAAGAAAAAGCGGCTGACTGGCCACGGCTTTCGAGAAAATAAAAGCCATGGGCAATGCAATACAGACAATGTCAATGCATTTGCGCCTGGTCATGACCCGGAAAATCCTTTTTGGTACTGCCCTGATGTTTAAGTACCCGACAGTGGGTGCTTATTGCCGTGAGTTGGCTCACGGTTGTTGTTATATTTTTTGGAGAGCCAGCGACGGTGCCGGAGTCAACTTCGCTGGCTTATTTGCGATTAAATTGGGCTGACAGTTACAGTGGCTGTCCCTGTGTAAATCCCGGGATCTGCATTTGTATAATCAGGCGCTACAACAATGCTATAAGAGTTTGCTCCAGAACAGGCAGACACATTATTAAAATCGTTAGTTGTTACTGTCAGATCATCACCACTCAGCTCACCGCTATTATTTCCCCCGACACCCCAGAGGCCATCACTAGTATCCGTACCACCAGCATCTTTCAACTGCAAGGTATATGGAACAGTAGTACCAGAACCTGAATCAGTATTGGTAAGTTCAAATGTACCACTTGCTGTACCCATTGAAATATTAAACTGAGCAGCATTGGCAGCTACGCAAACCGGTGTAGAACCAGTGGCATTTGTAGCACCAGGCAGACCATCAGTATCATTGATCTCAACGTCTTCAAGGCCGTATATCTGAATCTTGCTGTTGTTGTATAGGGTTATATCGAAATCACCTGTAGATGAGCTGTCACTTGGACTCCCTGGATTGGTTGCAGCCTGAAGCCCAGAAGAAGCCATCCCCGCCGATAGCGCAACAGCTATAGCTATAGCTACTTTTTTAAATTCCATTTCTTTCTCCATTATTTATAAGTAGTCCGTAGTCTATTATTGAGTCATGCACACACCATGACAAAACCCGATAAAACCGGTTCTCTAAGTTCACCATTGAACACGTCAGAAAAGCAACACTTATCTGAATCTTTCTGTTATATCCCCGAAAAAAAGCGTATTATCCTGACGGATTTTTGAAGCTGAGAAATTTTCTTTCAGCCTCGATCAGCTTTACTAATATTAATTAAGTGGCTTCCAAGGCAGTGCAGTATTCGAAGCGTGTATCAGCAAACCCTCAGGGAATTTATAGAGGCTACTGAAGATGAATCTGTCCCCCTACGATGAATGCCGCTGCGATCAAAAGCAATGTAGCATCAGTCGAACCTGCAACGTTATTGCCCTTCTGTTAACCATGGTTCTGATCTCAGGACTGGCTCAGGCTTAAGTCTGAAAGGTTAACAACGGTTTCTGTACCCACTGCCCTTCAAGATGTGGGAGTGGGTGCAGATTCACCGACCATCATTGAGCGAAAAACCTTATAATTCAGTCTCCATGTACTGAACACGTTCCCACCAACATGCTTGATATCGTTCTATACCAGCCAGAAATCCCTCCCAATACCGGGAATATCATCCGCCTCTGTGCCAACACCGGCTTTCGCCTGCACCTGATCAGGCCCCTGGGGTTTGATCTTGATGATCAGCGCCTGAAACGGGCCGGACTGGATTACCATGAGTACGCCAATTTGCAGATTCATGACCACTACCCGGACTTTCTGCAAACAGTGAAACCCAAAAGGGTACTGGCTTTAAGCACCAAAGGTACGACTCGCTACTCAGAACATGCCTTTGAGCCCGGAGACGCTTTGATGTTTGGCCCGGAAACCCGGGGCCTGCCCACCGATATTTTGAATAGCCTGCCAAAAGATCAGGTGCTGCGTTTGCCGATGCTGCCTGATAGCAGAAGTCTGAATTTATCCAATACCGTAGCCGTTATGGTGTATGAAGCCTGGAAGCAGCTGGGATTTTCGGGAGGGGAGTGAGGGGGTGTGCCGGGGAGTGCCCGGCACAGGCGATCAGTTGACGGTCGCTTCCTGCTGTTCACGAGCCTGCAGGTACAGGGCGTCGAAATTGACAGGTGCCAGCATCAGCGGAGGGAAGCTGCCACGCAGAACCAGGTTATCAATGGCTTCACGGGCGTATGGGAACAGAATGTTCGGGCAGAAAGCGCCCAGCGTGCGATGCAGCTCATCGTCACCCAGACCTTTGACCAGGAAAACACCTGCCTGCTGAACTTCAGCCAGGAAAGCCGTTTCTTTCTCTTCTTCCGAGCCGTTCTGAACGGTGATGGTCAGGGACAGTACCACCTCATACATATCATCGTGCAGCAAACGGTTAGTGGTATTCAGGTCCAGTTTAACTTCCGGCTGCCACTGAGCCTGAAACATTTCCGGAGACTTTGGCGATTCAAAGGACAGGTCCTTTACGTAAATACGCTGCAGCGCGAACTGCGCCTGATCTTGCTGATTTTCAGCCATTATCACTTCCTTAAACACATCGGTTCTGAATTCGATTCCCACTTAATAATGGGGATAAAAATACCCATATCAAGTCGGGTAATCAGCAGTTTTAAAAAACGGGCCTGATCCTCTGAAGGTTCAGGGAGCGAGTCCGTTGTTAGTTTTTCACCAGAGGCAGACTGTCAGTCGTCCAGGTGCCCATACCGCCCTTGAGTCGAACCACCTGCTCAAACCCGGCATCTTTTAATTGCTTGCCAACGGTACCACTATGCTGTCCCATAGCATCAACGACAATAACCGGTTTGTCCTGGTGTTTCTTCAGCTCGCCGATACGCTCAGCTACTTTGCCATAAGGCATGCTGATGGCATCAACAATATGACCTTTGTTGAAGTCGGCTTTTTCCCTGACATCGAGAACGATAGCCTTTTTCTGGTTAATCAGCTGAGTGACTTCCTGGGAACCAACGGTCTGACCGCCTTTACGCATCTCGACAAAGAGCAGAGCACACACCAGAGCGACCAGAGCACCCACTAATATAGGGTGGTTGCCTATAAATTCAATAATCTGTTCCATACTGAACCAGTTCAAATATGCTTTAACGAAGGAAAAATAGCTTACCCCTCACCGTTTGGAAGGTGTCGCAAAACTCTAACCACTCGTTCCCACGCTCCGCGTGGGAATGCATACCTCCCCTGAAAAGCGGACTCTACAGCGTGAGATAGGTATGGGTTCCCACGCTGGAGCATGGGAACCAGGGTTTCGCGACACCTCTTTGAAAGGTGAGAACCGCGCCAGTTTTCGTGATTGATTGCCGTAAGGCGGCAAGTATACAGGCTGCTAAATCGACTTACGACCGTTTCACCTTCCTTGCCACCAGTGCACCCAAAAAGAGAGCGGTAGTCAGTATCCGCAAAATGAGTCACAAATCACCAACTGAAAACAGAGAAAATCAGGCTTTGACCAAAACATCTGTTCTATTCTGCAAATAGCGAATTTCTATCGGCCTATCTCTGGAAACCAGCCCCAAAGCAGGTAGAATTCAAGCTCCTTAACGCTCCAAACGCTGAGCCGAAAATACTGCTCAACCTGGTTTCGCTCACCATTTTGGCCACTATGCCCAAGGTTTGATCCATGACTGACAAGCGTAAAACCACCGCCCTGATCATCCTCGATGGTTACGGTTATCGAACAGAATCTGATTCTAACGCCATCCTGGCTGCTCATACCCCGGTGATGGATCGTCTTCAGAAGGAACATCCTTTCAGTTTCGTCTCGGGCTCCGGTCTGGACGTGGGCCTGCCCGATGGCCAGATGGGTAACAGTGAAGTCGGCCACATGAACCTCGGTGCCGGTCGCGTCGTCTATCAGGACTTTACCCGCATCACAAAATCCATTGAGGACGGTGATTTCTTCGAGAACAAAGCGTTTACCAACACCATCGACAAAGCCGTCTCGACAGGGAAAGCGGTTCACATCATGGGGCTGATGTCTCCTGGTGGTGTTCACAGCCATGAAGATCATATCAATGCCATGGTGGAACTGGCCGCAAAACGTGGCGCTAAAGAAGTCTACGTTCACGCATTTCTGGATGGCCGAGATACGCCACCACGCAGCGCCGAAGCTTCTCTGGCAAAAACCGACGCCCTTCTGAAAGAAAAAGGTATTGGCAGGGTAGCCAGCCTGATCGGTCGTTATTACGCCATGGATCGTGATAACCGTTGGGAACGGGTGCAGGAAGCCTACGACCTGATGACCCTGGGCAAAGCCGAGTTTTCTGCCAAAACCGCAGTCGAAGGTCTGCACGCAGCCTATGAGCGTGATGAGAACGACGAGTTTGTAAAAGCCACCACCATCGGCAAAAGCCCGGCCATCATCAATGACGGTGATGCGGTGCTGTTCATGAACTTCCGTGCCGACCGGGCCCGTGAAATCACCCGGGCTTTTGTCGAAAAAGATTTTGACGGCTTCCCTCGCAGCAAAGAACCCGTCATGGCCGGATTCGTGATGCTGACTCAGTACGCCGCCAGCATCGACACGATCTGTGCCTACCCGCCTTCCGAACTGCCTAACACTCTGGGTGAGTACATGGAAAAGCTGGGAAAAACACAGCTGCGCATTGCCGAGACTGAAAAGTATGCCCACGTCACCTTCTTCTTCAGCGGTGGCCGTGAAGAGCCCTATAAAGGTGAAGAGAGAGTTCTGGTTGCCTCACCCAAAGTGGCCACCTATGACCTCAAACCTGAAATGAGCGCTCCGGAAGTGACTGACAAACTGGTGGCTGAGATCAAGAGCGGCAAGCATGACCTGATTATCTGCAATTACGCTAACTGCGACATGGTGGGTCATACCGGTGTATTTGATGCGGCTTTGAAAGCCGTGGAAGCCGTGGATCAGGCCATTGGCAGAGTGATTGAAGCACTGGATGAAACCGGTGGTCAGTGTCTGATTACCGCCGACCACGGTAACGCTGAACAGATGGTGAATCCTGAAACCGGGCAGATCCACACGGCCCACACCTGTGAGCTGGTTCCCCTGGTTTACTTCGGACCTAAAGCCATTCAGCTGAAAGACGGGATTCTGTCTGACCTGGCTCCTACCCTGCTGGATCTGATGGGCATCGAAAAACCAAAAGAGATGACCGGCCAATCTCTGGCAGGCTGATCTTTCAGAACCTCGTCAGAACGGGACTGGAAGCGAACGGGACTGGAAGCAGGACGCATCCAGTCCCGGGCCGCTATCAGGAAACCGCCAGCAACTCTACTTCAAAGACCAGAGTGGCGTATGGGCCAATGGCACCACCCGCACCCTGGGCACCGTAGGCCAGGTTGTAGGGGATGAACAGTTTCCACTTGGCGCCAACAGTCATCAGTTGCAGGGCTTCGGTCCAGCCAGCAATAACACCATTAACCGGAAACTCGATGGGCTCGCCACGATCCACAGAGCTGTCAAACACTGTGCCGTTCAGCAGAGTCCCGTGGTAGTGGGTGCGAACGGTGGCGTTGGGTCCTGGCTTTTCACCATTCTCATCACCGGCCACCAGCACTTCGTATTGCAGGCCTGATTCGGTCACCGTCACTTCATCGCGCCTGGCATTCTCAGCCAGGAATATTTCACCCTCGGCAGACAGCTCTTTGGCTTTCTCAGCTTCCTGAGCCTGGATGCGTTGGTGCATTTCGTTGAACGCTTCCTGCAAAGCAGAATGTTCAACCGCGCTGGGAGCCCCGTTCAGGGAGTCCGCCAGACCAGCCAGAACGGCATCAATGGACAGGCCTTCAATAGGATTGCTGGCCAGCTGGTCGCCCATTTGACGGCCAATACCATAGCTTACGCGCTCTTCGACACTTGTATATTCAGACATTCAATTATTCACTTCGGATAAAACTGATGTAAACGATTCACATCGCTCAGGCGGATGCCATAAATCTGCTTTTCAGCCTTTTTATGGCGAAAGGTGGGGCACTATACCACGAACCTGCCCGACTTCAGATTTAAAACCAGCAAAAATCCCTGTTGCTGCAGCAGGAACGACTACCCTGATAAATCTGTCCAGAGTTTCAGCTTGATCAACTTGTCGGAGTAGCCCGTGGTTTTGAGAAAAGTATCTCTCCTGTTCATAACTCTGTTTTCCATAAGCTTCAGTGCCATCCTTCAGGCTCAGGATGAGCTGGTCTATGTCCTCTGGAGCCTCACTTCCCGGGCAGAAATGTATCTGATTCAGCATCAGAACAATAACCGGTTCAGAGTTCTGACTTCGATCAAACGGGACCTGAGCCTCGATGAAGCGTATTTGGGCCATAGTGGGAACATTGCTTCCAAGCGAAGCCGCATGGCCATAAAGAAAGGTGGTTATGACCCTTCTAAGAACGCTGCGGCTGTGGCCAGAAAAATGTCCCGGGAAATGCTTGAAGCCCAGAAGCGGGTCTTGGCTCGACAGGGGATAGACCCTGTAAAAATGCCCACTTCATTCCTCTATGCAGTCGCCGGTTTTAGTGCCACCAAGGCCAAAGAAGGGGATGAACTGTACGCCTATTTTAACCCACAGGATGTGATTGACATTCAGAATCAGGCAGAAACGGCCATTAAAGAAACCTTTCAAAGCAGCGGAATCGCTCTGACTGACATCTGGACGACCCGCGATAAAAATTTAATCAGGGAAGCCATGAAATGGATGAAAGCAGAAGATGAGCTGTTCGTTTTTAAAACCACCTACGATCTGGTGTGTTCCATGGAACAGGGCGAGTTAAAAACCGTTGATATGAAAATGTATCATGAGAATAGCGAAGAGGATCCCAAAGCTGACCTTGAGATGCCAATGATGGCTCCCAAGCCACGCAAGCTACCCAAACTCATTCCCAGTGGCAGCGTTCATAGCATTGGTGCCTTGGCCAGTGACGAGTTTTTCACCAGTGACAAGTTTTTCCCCGATCTCGCCGACAGCCGTTGCAATAGGCTTTTAGAGGAATGCTGGGCAAAGCTGGCACTATGGGACAAATATAGAGCTAACCATCAGTATCAGGAGATTCTTTCAGACGCACTTGCCTGTCGCACCATTACAGAACTCTGTCTGGAAGAGATTGACCTGAAAACAAAACAGATCCAAGCCCCCAAGTATCTGAAGCAACACATGGATGCAAATGCATCGGACAGTGAGTTCCTTGACCGCTACACACAACGTAAAAGAAACAATGAGCTGGGTCATAAAATCCTGTTACTCAAGCTACAGGACTCAAACGCACCAGCGGTTCTCAAAGAGTGGTATGTAAAACACCTGAAAGACACCATGCAGCCCACTCTGGACGAGATACAGAAACATGCTGCAGGTTTGCGTGCCAAAGCGGCAGAAAAGGGAAAATCGACCCCTCCCCATGTTTACTTTCTGGGAGAATACGCCGAAATCAACGAGATTGATTTTGTCAATGCCTTGTTCAGAGAGCGCTTTAAGAAATGGGGACTGGCCTACTCCTACATCGACAAGCATAAGACTCATTATTTGATAGCGGCTGGCGCTTTGAAGCTGGTCCACTCATTCCGTCAAACGAACCTCTGACCAACAGGCAATGACGCAGAAGGAACTACTACCCTGATAAACCTGTCTAAATTTTCAGCTTAATCAACTTGTCGGAGTAGCCCCATGGATTTAAGAAAAGTATTCCTCCTGTTCATAACCCTGTTTTCCATAAGCTTCAGTGCCATCCTCCAGGCTCAGGAAGAGCTGGTCTATGTACTCTGGAGCCTCAATTCCCGGGCAGAAATGTATCTGGTTCAGCGTCTGGACAATGACAAGTTCAGCGTTCTGGCCTCGATCAAACGGGACATGAGTATCGACGAAGCTTATCTGGACCATGTTGGGAACATTGCTTCCAACCGAACCCGTTATGCCATGGAGAAGGGTCATTATGACCCCTCCAGAAACGCTGCGGCTGTGGCCAGAAAAATGTCCCGGGAAATGCTCGAAGCCCAAAAGCCGGTATTGGCTCAAAAAGGAATAGATCCTGCGAAAACACCCGCTTCATTCCTCTATGCAGTGGCTGGCTTTGATGCCGCCACAGCCAAAGAAGGGGATAAACTGTACATCTTTTTTAACCCACAGGATGTGATCGACATTCAGAAGCAGGCAGAAACAGCCATTAAAGAAACCTTTCAAAGCAGCGGAATCGCTCTGACTGACATCTGGACGACCCGTGATACCGATTTGATCGGGGAAGCCATGAAACAGATGGAAGCAGAAGATGAACTGTTCGTTTTTAAAACCACTTACGATCTGGTGTGTTCCATGGAGCAGGGAACCTTGGAAACCGTCGATATGAAAATGTTTTACAGAGATAGCAAAGAGGATTTCAGAGCTAACCATCAGATGCGGGTAATGACGGTTCCCAAGCCGCGCAAGCCACCCAAATCCATTCCCAGTGGCAGCATTCACAGCATTGGCGCCTTCGCCAGTGACGAGTTTTTCGCTATTGACGATTTTTTCGCCAATGCCAAAACCGATTGCAAGAGGCTTATAGAGGAATGTGAGGAAAAACTGGCACTGTGGGATGAATATAGAGCTAACCGTCAGTACCAGAAGATTCTTTCAGACTCACGTGCTTGTAGCGCCAATAGAGACCTCTGTCAGGAAGAGATTAAACTGAAAGCAAAACAGATCGAAGCTCCCCTGTATCTGAAGCAACACATTGATCCAAGTGCATCGAACAGAGAGTTCTTTGACCGCTACTCACAACGCAAAAGAAAAAATGAACTGGGTCATAGAATCCTGTTACTCAGACTACAGGACTCACAAGCGCCAGCGGCTCTCAAAGAGTGGTATGTTAAGCACCTGACAGACACCATGAAGCCCACGCTGAATGAGATACAGAAACGTGCTGCAGGTTTGGTTACCAAAGCGGCAGAAAAGGGAAAATCGAACCCTCCCCATGTTTACTTTCTGGGAGAATACGCCGAAATCAACGAGATTGATTTTGTCAATGCCTTGTTCAGAGAGCGCTTTAAGGAATGGGGACTGACCTACTCCTACATCAATAAGCAGGAGACTGATCAATTGGTAGCGGCTGGCGCTTTGAAGGTGATCCAGTCATTGCGTCAAACGAACCCCTGACCAACAGGCAGGAGAGGCAACAGGCTCTCTCCTGCCTCACTCAATTCGAGTCAGCTTTCTTTCCCTGTCCAAAGCCCAGCAAGCAAAGTCTTCAGCCAGTTCAACCTGTCCACTGAACACCGATTGAGCTTCACTTCTGAGTGCTTCAACTGATGAGGCAAAGTCAGACGCCTGTTGCTGATAACGGCCACTGATGTGGGTCAAAATGACATAGCGCACTCCACCCTTTTCAGCCGCTTTACCCACCATTCTGGCGGTACTGTGCATATATTGCGGCCCCACTTTTTCCAGAACAGGCTCTGTAAAGGTGGCTTCATGTACCAGCACATCAACACCTTTCATGGCATTTATCAGCAGATCAGGCTGGTCATTATCACCACCAATAATAGCTACTCTGCCTGAGCTGGGCGGTAGTCTTACATCCTGTGGATGAACAATAGTACCGTCCGCCAAGGTGACACTGTTGCCATTCTGCAACTCTCCCCAAAGTGGCCCCTTTGGCACGCCCAGCGCCGCCAATTTGTCCTGATCCATTGATGGAATAACAGGTTGCTCTGCAAAGCGATAGGCGTAGCTGGGAACGCGATGGGAGAGTTCATGGGAAGTCACTTTAATGCGCCGATCCTGAAAGTGAAAATCAGGTTCATCACTGCGAACAAAATTCAGTTCGAAAGGCATATTTCTGACGGCAGCACATTTCAGTGAATGTCTGACAAAGCTTTCTACGCCCTGGGGTGCACAGATCGTTAAGGGGTCTTTCCTGCCCTGCATACTGGCGCTGGTGATCAGGCCGGGCAGTCCAAAGATATGGTCGCCATGGACATGGGTGATGAAAATACCTGCAAGGCCGGACAGTGTGTAGCGGCTCTTTACCCGCTGATGGCTCTCTACCCGCTGATGGCTCTCTACCCGCTGATGGCTCTCTACCCGCTGATGGCTCTCTACCGGCTGATGGCTCTCTACCGGCTGATGGCTCTCTACCCGCTGATGGCTCCTTAATAACCGCTGCTGGGTTCCTTCACCACAGTCCACCAGGTACCAGTCTCGACTTTCGTCCAGAGCCAGGGCCATTGCGGTCACATTTCTGTCTACGGTGGGAGAGCCTGCCGAGGTTCCCAGAAAAGTAAATCTCATAAAGTTGTCGTTTACCTGTAGCGTTTTTCCCGATGGGTTCTGTCTTTCTCATTTTAAATCAGAATAACACGTTACAGGGAGCGTAGAATAAATCAGAAGGGACCGTGCTTTCAGGTATGTGAAAGCCTGTCTATTCAAGGCATACTGAAACCTCTATTAGCAAGATCAATGGCGTTTTGAGTATGAGAAACAGGGCTGCAAACCTGATGTTCGCCGTAACCCTGACCCTGTTCAGCTTTATGAACAGCGGAACGGTCCACGCAGAATCCGAAGCAAAAGAATCCCCCCAGGCTCAGCTGGAGGCGATCAACGGAGACATTGAACAGCTGAGAAAACTGCTGGACAAGCTCAACAAGGAACGCTCCTCTGCCGAACGACAGTTGCAGTCTACCGAAACGGATATGAGCCAGCTGCAAAATGCCATTTATAAAATAGAGCAGACACTTGAACAGGGGAAAGCCGACCTAAAAAAGCTCCAAAGCCGTCAGCAGGCTCTGACGGCGCAGAAAAATAAAGAAAAAAATCGCATCGCCAACAGTGTCCGCTCCGTTTACCTGGGCAGCCGTGACAATCGGCTGAAGTTACTCTTGAACCAGGAAGACCCGGAAGCCGTCTCCAGACACCTGACCTACCTGAAACATCTTCAAAAAGCTCAGCTGGAAGCCATCGAAGCCTTCGAGAAAACACTGGCCGACATAGCAGATAACGCTCGGCAACAGCAGACTCTGAACGACAAACTGGCAGAACAACGGGCAAACCTTTCCGAAAAACAGGAGCAGTTGATCGAATCCAGAAATGACCGGAAAGCATTAATCGCCGAAATCAACCATCAATTCAACAGCAATGATCAGGAGCTGGGCGCCCTCCATCAACAAAAGCAGCAGCTGCAAGAAGTATTAGCCCAACTGGCCGCCAGAAGATCAGCCAACTCCAATATTCAGCAATCCAAAGGAAAATTACCCTGGCCGGTGAATGGCCGGGTTGTGTACCACTTCAACCAGCAAAGGCCCGATACCCGGATTCGCTGGCAGGGGATTCTGATCTCGGCAAAAGCAGGCACCAAAATCAATGCCATTCATGACGGCACTGTCATTTTTTCTGACTGGTTAAGGGGTTACGGTCAACTCATCATTGTCGACCACGGCAATCACTATCTGTCACTTTACGCACACAACCAATGGTTACTGAAAGAAGAAGGTGAAAAGGTGCTGGCCGGAGAAGAACTGGCACTGAGCGGCCAGTCCGGGGGGCAGGCGGAACCCGGAGTCTATCTGGAAATCCGATACAAAGGGAAACCTCAAAACCCGATTCCATGGCTCACAAAATCGTAAGACAGACTGCATAAAATATCCTCTTGTAAATGATTGCAGAAACACCCGGGTGAACCGATAAAACAGAAAGTATCAGCTTTTATCTTTTACAGTTTGAAGCGTTGACAGTTAAAGCAATGTGCAGTCTGTCAAACAAAGCTGCCTATACTTCAACCCTTTGAATGCCAAAACACTTGAACCGTGAAAATTGTCGCAGGAGAATTCATGACACAATCCTTTCCTACTTCCCGGCAGCCAATGCCACAATGGCTAAAAGCCGCTGTGCTGGCACTGGCATCCGGATTTGCCCTGCAAAGCTGGTCGGCACCGGTTGGCCAGCAAGAAAAGCCCGCAGCAGCCGTTGAGCCTGCCAAGTCAACAGCCGATGCCGAAGCGGCAAAAGAAGAGAAGAAAGGTACACTGCCGCTGGACGAGTTGCGTACCTTTACCGAGGTCATGCAACGCATCAAAAGCGCCTACGTTGAAGAGGTGGATGACAAGACGCTTCTGGATAATGCCATCAAGGGCATGCTTTCAGGTCTGGATCCCCATTCAGCCTACCTGAAACCAGACGACTTCAAAGAACTGGAAATCAACACATCCGGCAAGTTTGGTGGACTGGGTATCGAAGTCGGTATGGAAAACGGCTTCATCAAGGTCATATCGCCCATTGACGATACCCCCGCCCAGAAAGCTGGCGTACTGGCGGGCGACCTGATCATCAAGCTGGATGACAAATCCGTAAAAGGCATGTCATTAATGGACTCTGTCGACAAAATGCGTGGCAAGCCCGGAGAACCCATCAAGCTGACGATTGTTCGTGAAGGATCCCCCAAGCCCATTAACCTGATCGTCAAGCGCGACATTATCAAGGTACAGAGTGTTAAATCCCGAATGCTGGAAGACGGCTATGGCTACATTCGCATGAGCCAGTTCCAGTCTGAATCCGACAAAGAAGTCGTTGAACACCTCAACAAACTCAAAAAATCCCAGAACGGGAAACTGAAAGGTCTGGTACTGGATCTTCGCAACAACCCCGGTGGCGTTTTGCAGGCAGCAGTGGGGGTGGTAGACGCCTTTATCAAAGAAGGGCTGATCGTTTACACCAAAGGGCGTATTCCTAATTCTGAGCTCAGCTTTAAAGCCAGCAAAGATGATCCTTCAGAAGGTATTCCCCTGGTCGTGCTGATCAACGGCGGTTCCGCATCGGCTTCTGAAATCGTCGCTGGTGCCCTGCAGGATCATCACAGGGCCGTGCTGGTAGGGACTGAATCCTTTGGCAAAGGTTCCGTTCAAACCGTATTGCCTCTGAATATTGATAATAAAAAAGGCCTGAAGCTCACTACGGCTCTCTACTACACGCCTAATGGCCGCTCAATCCAGGCGGAGGGGATCAAACCTGACATCCTTGTGCCAAGGGCTAAAGTGGTACCTGAAGAAAACGTCTCGGATTACAAAGAAGCGGACTTACAGGGTCACCTCTCCAACGGTAATAAGCAGACTGAAAAAGGCAAGCAGAAAAAAGACAAACAGAAGGACAAATCCAGTTCGCTGGCCGAGCAGGATTATCAGTTAAGTCAGGCTCTGAACGTACTTAAGGGCATCCATATCAATGCGATTCGTGACAAGAAAAAAGACACCGTGATTGTTGAGGAACCTAAAGAGGCCATGAAGACAACCAGCGCTCTTTAAGAGCTACTTTTTAAGAGCTGCTTTTTAAAAGCCGTAAAAAAACCGTCTGGGGTCATCCAGACGGTTTTTTTATGCTCTCCACTTCAGAACCTGAACTTAACCCCCAGACTGATAACGGGCTGCTCTTTACTGTCTGCTTTAGTGCCTTGCAATGACGGGTTAGCCGTGGACTCTGAAACAGCACTCTCAGTCTTCTCATGCCCAGTGTCCAGAAAAGTACCCACGTCAACGCTAAAATCAACCCGTTCGGCATCATCAAGCAGTTTTTTCCAACCGACACCGACATAAGCCCGTCGCAGTTCACCAGAGGCATAGACTTTCTTTGAATCACTGGCGAAAGCCCCCGCAGAAACCCTGAAGCCACTTTCAAAGGGATAGTAATCGATCACCACACCGTTCTGTGGAGCAGAGTCATAAGTATCGGGAGCAGAAAGATCATCGCTGATAATGGTATAAGCACGCAGACCAAAGGTATGGCTGTTGGTTTCCTGTCGGTTATTCAGAACCTCAGCGCCGATTTCTGATGGCATAAAATCGGAATCATCCGCCTGTACCTTCATGGAAAGCGTCATGGAAAGCGTCATGGACAGCATCATGCAAACCGCAAAGATTGAAGGACCGCCGTTCATTGTCCTTTCTCCGGGAATCGTCATTTGGAACAAGGATCTTCTCCCTATCCTCTCCGGAAAAGCCGAAGCAAGTCAACCATCCAACGCGTAAATCTGGAAGTGAGTTCACGTATTCTCCTTCTGATCACCTGACTTCCGTACTGATAAACTATCCTGTTTATATGAAAAATTTCTCATCGCTTTTTCATCACCTTCTCATTTCTTTCCCTCCTGGGTCCCGATATGCAAACTGATAACATTCCACAATCTGGCTGCGTGCCTCCCTCTGAAATTGCCCGCCTGGCTGAAGATGCCGCTGTCGGTAAAACCAAAAAACACCCGGAAGTGACCTTTGTCCTTGCGGTTCTGGCCGGTATTTTTATTTCTCTGGCGGGTATGTTTTACACCATCGTCACCACCGGAACCGAGGGGCTGCCCTATGGTATGGCCAAGCTGGTTGGTGGACTGACTTTCAGTATGGGCCTGATGATGGTCATACTCTGTGGAGCCGAACTGTTCACCAGTAACACCCTGTTGCTGATGGGTCGGGCCACTCGTCGCATCAATATTGCCCAGATCACCAAGAACTGGACACTGGTCTACTTCGGTAACATGGCCGGAGCCTTTTTGATGGTGGCATTACTAATGGGAGCGAGCCAGTACCAGGGAGCCCACGGTAACCTTGGTATCAACTATATGTATGTTGCCAATTCCAAAATGGGACACACTTTCATTCAGGCCATGCTACTGGGGATCTTGTGTAATCTTGTTGTCTGTCTCACCTACTGGATGAGCCTGAGCGCACGTTCCGCAGCCGGTAAAATGTTGGCCTGCGTACTGCCCGTTGCCTGCTTTCTGTCAGCCGGATTTGAGCACTCCGTTGCCAATATGTTCCTGCTCCCTATGGGCTGGCTGATCAAAACCATTGCCACGCCTGAATTCTGGGCAGCCACAGGCTACAGCGCTGACGCTTTCAGTAATATTACGATTTTCAATATGATTGTTATGAACATCATCCCTGCAACCCTCGGTAACATTATTGGTGGTGGTGTCATGGTCGGTTTGAGCAACTGGTTTGTTCACCTTCGCGAGCGTGACTGAGCCCTCATCAGGATGAGGCTGCACTGGAGCAGCCTCGCAACTATTCGCTACAACTCGCTACTACTCGCTACTAAACGACAATAGCCGTCAAAATTTCCAATCAGACTTTAATTTGACCGGCGTTTTTTCTGAATGGTGCTACATTTACGTTTTTTAGGGTTCTCTTTTCCTCCTAACCCGTTCCACATTTTTTTTGCAGTTTATGGAAGTGTTCATGAGATCTTTCCTTAAATGCTCTGTAGTCCCTGATGGTTATTCCAAAGAACAGCACGAACGCTATTCAAGATTACGATTACAGATTCTGTTCGGGGCTTTCCTTTCTTATTCGGCCTATTACCTGGTTCGGAAAAACTTTGTCATGGTCATGCCCGACCTGATTGCAGAAGGCTATAGCAAATCCGAACTCGGCATAGCTTTATCAGCCCTGGCCCTCAGTTATGGCATCAGCAACCTGGCCATGGGTTACCTGGCCGACCGGATTGATGTCCGCAAGCTGATGCCCCTGTGCCTGGTGGGTTCGGCGGTGATTTCTCTGTTTCTTGGCTTTTCGCCGGTGCTTCAGCTGCCACTGATTATTATCGCAGTGACTCTGGCTCTTAATGGCTGTATACAGGGCTCAGGATGGCCGTGCAGTGCCAAATTGATTGCCCACTGGTTCGTCAGGCAAGAGCGTGGCACCGCCATGAGTATCTGGAATCTGTCGCATAATGTCGGCTGTGGCCTGCTGGGGCCCATTGCCATAATGGCAGTAACGCTCTTTGGTTGCTGGCAAAGCAAGCTCTACTTTCCGGCTTTTATCGCCATCATTGTTGCCATATTGGGTTATCTGCTTTTACGGGACAGACCTTCTCAGTGTCAGCTCCCCCCGCCTGCTCCGGAGTTGCCGGAAGAACTGGAGATAGAACAGCACAAAACCTCTTTTATCCGAACGCTTCAGCTGTTCAAACAGCATTGTCTAACCATGCCTCCGCTCTGGATTCTGGCCATCGTCAATGCCTGTGTTTATTTTATTCGTTACGGTGTTATTGACTGGGCCCCGGTCTACCTGACGGAAACCAAGGGCTTCAGCTTCAACGCTTCGAGCTGGGCTTTTTTTGCTTTTGAGTATGCCGCTATTCCCGGCACCCTGATTTGTGGCTACATGAGCGATAAACATTTCAAAGGCAAGCGCGCTCCCATGAATGCCCTGTTTATGGCATTGGTTCTCATTTCGGTCATTGCCTACTGGAACTCACCACCGGGCAACACCACTCATGCCGTTCTCTCACTGATCTCCACCGGCTTTTTAATCTACGGCCCGGTCATGCTGGTGCACGTTCATATCATTGATCTGGTACCTCTACCCTTTGCCGCCACGGCAGCCGGCTTCTGTGGACTTTTCGGGTATATCTTCGGAGCCACTTCTGCCAACCTGTTACTGGGGAAAGTACTCGACCTTTACGGCTGGGATGCCTGCTTCCAATTGTTAGCCGGTGCCAGCTTTCTGGCCCTGCTATTGCTCTTACTCCTCTGGCTATGGGAAAACAGGCACCCTGACCCTACCACTGAGTTCAGCCCGACCACACCCCAGGCCATGACCCTCTCTTCCTCAAAATAGAAAACTGACGAACGCCAAGGCTTTAGGTACACTTATGGGTTAACGCGCAATCAGACCCAGCAAGGATTTCATGCGTAACGACTATACAGCTGAAGCCATTGAGGTACTCAGTGGCCTGGACCCGGTTCGCAAACGTCCGGGCATGTACACCGACACGACCCGGCCCAACCACCTGGCCCAGGAAATCATCGACAACAGTGTCGACGAAGCACTGGCCGGGTTTGCCAGCAAAATCAAGGTTGTCCTGCACAAGGACAACTCGCTGGAAGTCACTGATGATGGCCGGGGTATGCCTACGGATATTCATCCGGAACACGGAATCACCGGCATCGAACTGATCCTGACCCGGCTGCACGCCGGTGGTAAATTCTCTAACAAGAACTATCAGTTCTCCGGTGGTCTGCACGGTGTCGGTGTGTCCGTTGTCAACGCACTGTCGACACGTCTTGAAGTCACCGTGCGCAGAGAGGCAAAAGTCTCTTTGATCACTTTCAGGGATGGCTACAAAGATCAGGATCTACACGAGATCGACACCTGTGGCCGCCGCAATACTGGTACAACCGTTCGTTTTTGGCCCGATGCCAGCTACTTTGATTCAGCCAAATTCTCAGTCACCAAACTCAAGCACGTACTGCGGGCCAAAGCCGTGCTCTGCCCCGGCCTGAGCATCGAGTTTGTCGATCACCACACTGGTGATAGCGAGGAGTGGCTCTACGAAGATGGCCTGACCGACTACCTGAAAGGTTCGATCCGGGGCTACGAAACCCTGCCACAGGAACCCTTCACAGGTTCACTGCAAGGTGAAAAAGAAGCAGTCGACTGGGCCGTGCAATGGCTTCCTGAAGGCGGGGAACTGCTGACCGAAAGTTACGTCAACCTGATTCCCACCCCCCTGGGCGGAACGCACGTCAATGGTTTAAGAACCGGCTTGCTGGAAGCGATGCGCGAATTCTGTGAATTCCGCAACCTTTTACCCAAAAGTGTCAAACTGAGCCCGGACGATATCTGGGAAAACTGCTCCTATGTTCTCTCAGCTAAACTGGCTGATCCCCAGTTCTCAGGTCAAACCAAAGAACGCCTGTCTTCAAGAGAGTGCGCTGCCTTTATTTCCGGCGTTGCCAAAGATGCCTTCAGTCTCTGGCTGAACCAGCACCATGCAGAAGGTGAGCTGCTGGCAGAACTGTGCATCAACAACGCCCAGAAGCGGATGCGCAAGTCTAAAAAAGTGGCCCGAAAAAAAGTCACCCAGGGACCCGCCCTGCCCGGCAAGCTGGCAGACTGCTCAAGCCAGGACTTGAACTACACCGAATTATTCCTGGTAGAAGGTGACTCTGCCGGAGGCTCTGCCAAACAGGCACGGGATCGTGAATACCAGGCGATTCTGCCACTGCGCGGTAAAATCCTGAACACTTGGGAAGTGGATTCCAGCGAAGTACTGGCGTCTCGTGAGATTCATGATATTTCCGTCGCCCTGGGCGTTGACCCGGGTTCAGACCAACTCGACGGACTGCGCTACGGCAAAATCTGCATTCTGGCCGATGCCGACTCCGATGGCCTGCACATTGCCACCCTGCTCTGTGCTTTGTTCGTGCAACACTTCCGACCCCTGGTAGAGCAGGGACATATCTACGTCGCCATGCCTCCCCTTTACCGGGTCGATGTCGCCAAAGAAGTTTACTACGCTCTCGATGAAGCTGAAAAAGAAGGTGTTCTGGAGCGAATCAGGGCCGAAAAGAAACGCGGCAAAGTCAACGTGCAGCGCTTCAAGGGTCTGGGTGAAATGAATCCGCTGCAACTTCGTGAAACCACCATGTCTGCCGACACTCGTCGTTTGGTTCAGTTAACGCTGGAAGACTTTGAGCTTACCCGTGAAGAGATGGATATGCTGTTGGCTAAAAAACGGGCTGGCGATCGTAAGAGCTGGCTGGAGGCTAAAGGGGATTTGGTGGAGATTTCTTGAGGTTGGTGAACCTTTTCTCAATCGCCTGCAAAGACGTATTGCGGTGGGTAAAATAACACCAGACGATGTAGCCATCTACTTTTGCCGTCGAGCAGGCTCAAAGGCGGAGCTAGAACCGCTTAAGCTGAATGAGTACAGCAGGGAATCGCGATATAGCTCAACCAGCTATGTGCTCATGGCCAAAAGCATGGCATATTTTTCCGAGTGCGTAACATGAACACATCAATAATGCGATAACTTTTCATTTCCTCAAACACCAGAAATGATCATAACTCGCGATAAACCTCGCAATCACAAAACTGTAAAAAAAATGCAACAAAAATAGCATCTTTTTTTTTTAGACTGCTTAATTACTTTGCCATGTCAATAAAATCATTAAATCATGGGATTAGATTATGAATTCAAAATCAGCTTTGATTGTTCCACTGTCTATTCTGTTGGGTGGTTGCCCCCTTGATGATGACAATCCTGTAACTAATCTCGACAACGATACAGCAGAGCTATCAACCACACTGAAAACTAATCGAAGTTACGATGACATTGCCGATGCAGCTGTCTGGGTCAGCGAAGAAAATAATGATCACAACTTATTGGTTGTTACTCTAGAAGGCGATGGTCTGGCCGCCTTTGATGCACAAGGGCAGGAAGTGTTTTACGAAGAAGGCATTAAAACTCTTGGTGCCGATATTCGTTACAACATCATAGACAGCAATAATAACCATATTGATTTGCTGGCTGTAGGTTTGCCAGATGATGAAGCTATAGGCTTCTATCACATTGAAAACTCTTCTGACAACCGATTAATTAAGCTTAATGAAATAGAGACAGGGTTTGCTGCTGAGTCTATTTGCCTTTATCAAAACATCACCACTAAAGATCTGACGGCAACGCTGGTTTCTGAGGAAGGCAAGGCTCGCCAATACAAACTGAAATATGACGGAACAAGTATAAAAAGTGTCCTTGAAGACGAGCAAGGCAACCCCAAGCATGTCCGTGAGTTCTCTGTAGGTGGAGAGTTGAGTGCCTGTGTTGTCGATGACGAAACCTCTACGCTTTATATTGCCGAAAAGGATATTGGTATCTGGGCGTACGGAGCAGATGTTGAGAACGTAAAAGAGCGGCGTCTGGTCGATAGCGTAGAGCCACTGGGTAATCTGGGCGAAATTGAAGGTTTGGAACTGGCTTACAGCACCGATGGCAATGGCTATCTGGTAGTGGCTGATGAAATAAAAGGACTGGCTCTCTATCAACGCAATAACACAAACGACTATGTTACTTCATTTACTATTAACGGCATTGATGAGACTAAAGCGCTGGCAATAGCACCAGATGCTTTCTGGGTAGCCAATACCGAAGCGGACGCCCCTGTTTATGAAAAGCTGCTGACTTCCAGTCTGACAGATTTCCTTTACTCTAAAAATATCAGATTCCCAACTCTGGTCAGTCACCGCGAGCTCAGCGTTGAAGGGGTAGCCCTGGTAAAAACCAGTGGAGAAACTGTTGCTGTTGATGATGATGGCGATGCAGCTGATGACCCTGCTTTCTGGCTAAACCCTGACGAACCCAGTAAAAGTTTAATTCTTGCCACAAACAAACAAGCGGGACTCATGGCTTACAACCTGAATGGTGAAGAGTTGCAGTTTCTGAATCAAGATCAAAACGGGAATGACATCGAACCCAATAATATTGATCTTAGAAATAATATTCGTCTTGAAAGTGGCGAGACTATTTCTCTGGCCGCAGCTTCTAACCGCAAGAATAACACCATTGCACTTTATAAAATTCAGGCTGCAGATGGACAAGACCCGATAGTTCCCATTACGGTAGTGGGTCCTTCCGCACATTCTGAGGTACCAGAGCTGGCCTCCAACCTGAGCGAAGTTTATGGCCTCTGTATGTATGCCCACAATGGTAATGCTTATGTTTTTGTGAATGGTAAAGACGGCAAAGTAGAGCAGTGGGAGTTAACTTCCGTTGCTGAAGGGTTTGAAGGTGAAATAGTTCGCACTTTATCCGTGAATAGCCAGCCAGAGGGCTGTGTGGTCGATGACGAAACTGACACTTTGTATCTCGGCGAAGAAAACTACGGCATCTGGGCTTTCGATGCTCAGCCAAATGCCGGAACTGAAGCCACAGAGTTGGCCCGCATTGACAATAAAACCCTGACTGCTGACGTAGAAGGTTTGACGCTCTTCAATAATGGCTTTGTTAAATATCTGATTGCTTCCAGCCAGGGAAGTAATAGTTATACCATTTATGATTTGAACAATAACAATGAGGTAGTGGGAACTTTTGCTCTTATCGGTGACGACAGCAAAGGGCTGGATGGAGCAAGTGATACAGATGGTATTGATGTGATCGCTGCCGATCTGGGGGAAAACTATCCGGAAGGATTATTTATCGCCCAAGATTGGTACAACATTGATAAAAACTACGAAAATGAAAACCAGAACTTTAAACTAGCAAGCTGGAAGTCCATTATGGATGCGATTCAGAATTAACTAAAAGACTGTAAATTGGACTGTATCTCTTCCTTAATTCAAACATAATCAATGAGCCGTCTCACTGTGTAAAGGTAGTTGTCCCCCCCACTGACTAACCAATTGAATCAAAACAGTGGGCGGTGGACGATTAAGTGAGCCTCGATACTCAGGTAGGCACATACAGCTCGGCTTGCAACTCACTATTGACGGGTAAAATAGCTAGCAATTGTCGTCCAGAATCAACCCAGCCGCCTTTACGTACCAACAAGCTGGAAAAGAGACACTATAGCGAGATCGAGCTGCTCTCGAAGCTGCCCTTCTAAACTCCCGTCTGCCAACAGCCTGTCGGACCTGATACGAAGTAATGGCATTCCTGCCTGAATAGCATCACCCTCTTTTATATACACTTCTTCAACTGTTCCATTTTGAACACCTGAAATGCGACTTAAACCAGCAGAGGGCTGTAAAAAGCCTGATACCGTTTCAGAGCGAGTATAGCTGCTAAAAACCAAGAACAGGATGAGTGCTAACAGAACAGTACAAACCAGAAATACAAGACAAAGGTGAGATAATGAATTAATAATCAGAACATGACCATTTGATACAGCACTCTGACTCTCAAGACATTCTTTGCGAAATAAACCACTGTCTGACATACTTCAATCCATGTGCCCGATAATATTTTTTTACAGCCTATTGTCAAAAAAAAATAATGCAAGTACTCTATGTATTTCATTAGGAGGTTGTCGTACAGTCGTACAGAGTTATATTTGAAGGGTTGAGCTATGAAAGAACTTAGTCAGAAAGAAGTCAGGGAAGTTAGTGGTGGACGCCCTTTCATTGTGAGCTACGCATTGGGAGTTGTAGCAACTGCTGGCACCCATGCACTCATAAAATATATGATAAGGTAATTTATGACAAGTCAATCAATGATAGCTTTGGGATTTTCCGCAGGTGTTATTAGCTACCTATTAGCCTTAACCCTGCTGTTTTAAGAGACAGCCGTTTAAAGGTTTTTGGAGATGAAAGTTGCTGGCAACTATTACGCCAGTACAACTTTGCTTCTCAGGAAGATTAGCCATGAAAAAAATGTTTTTATTTCAACGCTTCTTATCAGCCGTAGGTGCATACTCTATTTCGATCCTACTACTTCATTACCTTGACTTTCTTCCGTCAAGTAGTATTGGTGATTTAGCAATCATGGGGGTGGTTATATCATTTTTATATGTATTATTTGAAGTTGTTACAGTAGAACCATTGCTTCTGAAGAGTAATTTTAAGAAATCAAGTTGAGGTGTCTTCCTCTGTCAGAAACTGTAAAAACCAACAAATTTAAGTTAAGCTCTGACAGTCGCGGTGCAACTCGTTGCCTTTGTTTATGGGTGGCTTGGTAGTTCTATCAACTTTTTTATTCTTTCATGGGAAGTTTAGCCGTTCTCCCTCTAACTCGATGAAATGAAACGATTCCTGTGAATAAAATGAAATATAAACATCAGCCTCTATCTATATTTATAACATTATTCATATCTACAGCATTTACAACACTCCTAAGCATTATTTTTAATATCAGCGACATTGGCTTATTGTTAGTATTAAACAGCTTACTTTCTAGCACTATTGCCATTGAGTTAAACGACAAAATTAATATAAAAATAAAGAATAAAAACTAACATAAAACGACAGTGTACGGTGGATAACAAAAAAATATAGCTAACTCTAACATACAAGACACCACAGGAAATTTAGCTTGCATGAAGGGGGTTCTACCGTTGCCATGACTTAAATTTATTGTCTTGATAGCGGAATGCACCTCACTCTGACTCTCAAGACATTCTTTGCGAAATAAACCACTGTCTGACATGCTGCAATCCATGGGCTCGACAATATTTTTTACAACCTATTGACAAACACCGCAGTTGGCGTACAGAGTTGTATTTGAAGGATTGAGCTATGAAAGAACTTAGTAAGAAAACCACACAATGAGGTAAGTCATGAAAATAATAGATCTATTGACTAATATTCTGCGTCAACATTATCTATCATTGCTTTTCATTGCCGGTAGCATTTTTGGTCATTGGATTGTTTACTCAGCCATAACTTAAACAGAGGTGGAAAAATAAAAGGCGGTCTACACTGGGAAGTCGCTTGCACTTATTGCTTGAGTCCAGCGCTGTTGAGCTTATTTTAAAACCCAAAAACCACCTTAAGTAACTTCTGATCGTTATACGACCATGCACCCCAGTACTGCTCCTTTCCCTCACCACACCCAACTGTGCTGCGATGTTCCTCTGGGAAATCATGATTCCACCAGACGGGTGAATCAGCATTCATGTCTATTTTATTTTCCATAGCACACATGAAACCTTTGTTGCGCCACTTAAAATCAGAGAATACTTTTACCTGAACCTCTTTATACCTTCCACCTTTGCATCCTGGCAGTACTAATACGGTATTTTGTTTTACAGCTGAATTGCCCAGAATGGCATATCCTTCCAGGTCAAGACGATAGGGCCAAACATCGTACCAGCGCAGTTTTTCTGAAGTTATGTCCCATACGGGAAGGAAATTGATAACCCGTTTTGGATTTCCAAGCTTGATATCTCTTCTTCCATTGACAACAACATAATACTCATTCTCAAATTTCTTCAAAAGCATTCTTGGAACCGCCTTACGACCACATTCGTACTGCCATTTTTTATCAGGCATCAAGCCACAATAATCAATCACACCAGTAATGATTTTATTCAATGAAAGTTTATCACCAACAGATTCCTTGCCAGTTCTGATGCCACCCACAATCTGTAACAGTTGCTTTGTTGTCATTTGACCTAACAGAGAGTGTTTGGCATGTGCTAATAAAATCTTGTTTCCCTTCTGTATTTTTTGTATTCCTTTGTTCTCTAAGAAAGCCTTTTTATTTATAAAATTAATAGCTGCTTTTTTACTGTTGAGCGAGCAAACCTGATAATCCACAACTCTATAATCTTTATCGAGGCCGCACAATATCTTCAGTATATCCTTATTTAATCCTGTGTAATCATTTAAATTAAGGCAAGGATTCCCTATGCCATCACTATCAGATTTCTGCATGGGTTCCTGCTTGGGTTCCTGCTTGGGTTCCTGCTTGGGTTCCTTCATGGATTCCTTCATGGATTCCTTCATGGATTCCTTCATGGATTCCTTCATGGATTCCTTCATGGATTCCTTCATGGATTCCTTCGTGGGTTCCTTCGTGGGTTCCTTCGTGGGTTCCTTCATGGGTTCCTTCATAGGTTCCTTCATGGATTCCTTCATGGATTCCTTCATGGGTTCCTTCATGGGTTCCTTCATGGGTTCCTTCATGGGCTCCTTCATGGCTTCCTGCATGGTTTCCCGCACCCAGGAACTTCCTAATTGATAGCCTATAAGAGCTGAAGTAACTACCAAAAAACTTCTATACCATATCCTGGTAATCGGTTCATACAGACACCGTGCTGAGTTTTTTAGTTTAGGTTTACGCTTGGATTTTTTCCGGGCCAACTTATCATGTTCATCTAATCGATGGCTAACATTCTTAATTGGTTCTTTTAAATTTTTCGAGGCTTCATTATGGGCTCCAAGGTTTTTTTTATGTAGTTGCTTATATTGTGAAACTTCATTTTGAAGCCTTTCATTATCTGCCTGCAAATAGATATTCCTGATATTTGATGCTTCCAACTTTTGTTTAATATTTATTACTTGAAGATCAAGCTGACTGATTTTTTCTTTATAACCATCAATAGCCTTACTCTTATCTTTATCTTGTTCTTGCTTTATTTTTAGTTGTTGTTCCAGACTTTTTAGTGCCTCATCAAGATTTACATTTTTTTCCTCATAGCTTTTAGTCAGCTTATTTAAAGATACTATTTTTTCACTCATTTCCTTATGAATAGACCGCCTGCCAGCTATCTCTTTATCTTTCCTAGCCAGTTTCTTCTCAAACTCATGAGATAACTGATTTTGTTGCTCTTCCTTTTTAGCAAGGCTGATTTCATTAGCTTTTAAAGAATCCAAAAATTTTCGTTCCGAAAGCATTAACTTTTGTTCTTTATCATTTAATTCATGGGTCAGTTCATCAATGCGTTTACTCATCACTTCAACTCTGGCTGAATTGAAATGAGCACTCCTGTGAGTTGGCTGTAATGGTAATTCACCTGACTGTCGATCTATGTCGTCTAACAGCATACTGAATAAATAATTCTGTGGAAAAACCGATTTCAAATAGAGGGCACGATGCCAATGTTTACCCTGCTTCCTAATAGAGGTCTTGCGAACAGTCGCATCAAAGCTTAACCCTCTGATGATGCTTTCATAAATAACCAGTTCCTCTGACCGGAAAGTCGCTTTTGACCCACTAATCGCCATAGCGACATCCAGACTTGGGAGGTAGGCGTTTATAGACCCGTCATCAACTGTAAAATCAAACACATACAAGTTATAGGTTTCAGGATCAGGCCTCTGCCCAGGGAAAGAAAACAACATTTTCGGATGGAAGTCTGATACTTTAAAACCAACCAGGTTTGTGTCCAGCCACTGCTTTAAATCATCTACGTTGTCGTACGCCAGAAGAACATCAATATCATCCGTCACAGGCTCGTTATTCTTGAATTTAGGCTGATATCCAAACATGTATTTAGTTATGAATGCTCTTACAGACTCTCCTCCATACAGGCAGCTACTCGTTTTTTTCTCGACACAAAAGGCTTTGATAACACTCTTGAGTTCATCACGCAGATCAATAATAGTCTGAGCAAACTGGTCGTATTTATCAAAGCTATCAACGACGTGATTAAACATATCTTGCGTCATGGGTACAACATACTCATCATCAGTACTACGACTGTGATCAGAAAAAGCAGGAAGACCTGTGTCACTTATGGGGTGATTGATATAACGAGCAAGACGCTTACTTACAACCATTGACCAGCCTTCATTGTGCTGACGACCTTCAACAGGCAAAATCTGCAGCATACCCGCACGGCTCAGTTTGCAAATTAAGTCGAAGGCACCCTGAAGACCGGCTTCGGGTGACTGCCCCACACTCAATCCACTGTTTAAAAAAAACTGCTTTGTTGCCTGCCATAGTAGACTCTCCGGTGAGGCGACGGGGGACAAACGGGATTTTTCAGAAAATGGGGAACCTGCACCTTTGTCTTTATCTTTTTCATCTTCTGCCCCCTCGTCCTTATCCGCCCCGAACCCCTCTGACTCCTTTTCGTCACGTTTGTTGGGAGTGACGCTTTCTCCGCTGCTGGAAAAACTATTTTCCGCTGCGGGTGCATCCATCATATACGACTGTGGATTAACATCAGCAGAATAACCCTGCATGGTCTTCCGGCCAGAACCATGCTGACTGTCGGACTGGCAGGCAGGAACCACAGGGGTCAGTCCTTGCAAGTCTACTTCTTGATAGCACTGAAACACCAAAGCCTTCACTGGTTCAGACATTAAATAAGCCGACCAATACCAATTCAGAAACAACCGACTGAACTCAGTTATAGTCTTTGCAGTGCTGACCGCCAGAAGCCGATGAGTCAGCCAGGATGGCACCGTCAGTGCAATTTGCAACCCAGGCTCATTTGCTTGCTCTGGAGCAATAAGCTGGACAGTTAAACAAGCAGTGGTGCTTCCTTCTTTCGGTTCGCTCCAGACAACCTGCTGATACCGCTCAACATTGAGGTCATTGAATTTTTTTATCCAGAAAATACCCTGATTACTCCCCACCTGGTAAGTGCTGGTTGTGTTGTCACTGTTTGGCAGAATGACCGAGAATACCCTTGCCGCTGCATCCTGTTGCACAACCTGCAGTTTCGCTTTTCCATCACGACTTTTCACCACCGATTGACCGGGTTCGAGCTGCTTATTAAGCTCGGTAACATAGGCCACAAGGCTGTGCAGACTGGCAAAATTATCGTGCCGTATCCGATAGTTTGGATCAACTTCTGCCAGAGTCAGGTAGCCAAGCACCGGATTCAAGGTGCCAGCCTCAGCAGTGGCGGAATCGGGCATTCTCAGAGGGTTCCACTGCGAACCGGAAAGCACAAGCCACGATGCCCATTGCCGGAAAGCATCAATCAAGAGAAAACGGTGCAGCAAACCAGCCGAAATGCCGTAAACCTGCAAAAGAGGGTAGATAAACGGACGACAGGGTACGGTAGACCCCTGACAAGCTAACGCTGATAAGACGATTGCAGACGATACCGCCAGCTGCACAGCCGCCGCTACCCCCACATCTTCAACGTTCAACGGAAAACTGACAGAGACACCAGGAACAGACAATTGTGCACAATAAGATGAGCCATCTGGAATGGTATCACTGGACACATCAGTAGAATACCCACAGAACACGGCCAGGAATAGCCAGACCAACCACAAAAAAGGTATACCCGTTTTTATACTCAACAGCTTCCACCCAATGATCCATTGAAAGATACCCAATATAGACACTGGAAAACTGTCGTCTTTAGGATGGTCCTGCCGCGGTTACACTTTTTGTTGGGTTTGCGGCTGGAGAGTTACCTTGCGTGAGTGAAATTTTCAGTATGGTAGGCTTGAGAATTTGAAATTCTCTCTCTGTCTTCAATGAATTCTCCTTCATCATTAAGGAACATATCTGTTTCATATAAATCGTACCAAACATCAGTTCCACGGGGACATCCATCGTATAATTTTTGGAGCTTAGTCGCTTCATCCGGTGAAAAGCCCTGAGCAGATATTGCCATTACTGGAAGTAAATTATTAAATCTTGCTAAATGAGCCAGTTCAAGAGCATTGCTATTGGCCCATGTTATAGGCTTACGCAATAACTCAGCATTATAAAAAGGCACTAGATCTATAGCTAAATCTTCGTTATTTGTTTTAATAGACAACACTAGAGGTGTATTATTTCCAAAATGCCTTGGTAAGGTTTTATGGTTTGGCGTAATTAACAATTCATGGTTGGTTTTTTTAAGATGATTAAATATAGCTTTTGATACCCTTTTATCTCTAGCCGCTATAGCAGCAGTAAATGGAGTGTTTTCAAAAGGCGTTGAGTCACATTGCAGCAATAAAGATTCTATACCTTCTTTTTCTAAAAGCAGTTCAATAAATTCTATTCGTTCGTTTTCAAAAGTGTTCTCAGCTTGGCTTTTGGGAGCGTTTGTAATATCAACAATCACCTTAAACAATACGTTTGGCCTAAAAGCATCACCTTTATACGCAAATGGATCTCCTCCTTCTTGGAATAGTTTTAATGCTTTACTCCAATCAATGGACTGATCTGAAAGTACTTCCATAAGCTCCTGTGTTTCTAATTTTTTTCCGCTTTCCAGACTGACGATGAAAGACCTTTCTAGTTCATTAAGAATAGGTGTGTATTTAAATTCCAGAGGGTAAGGAGACACTCTTTTCATTGCTCGAAAAGATCTTTTACTTAATTTCCCAGCATTCCCTTTATGAATGGGATTTCTTTTGTCAAAGTACCAACTCCTACACATTGATTCGTCATGACAAGATGGAATCATAGCACTACCTCATATCAATCAAAATTACTTGATACTTGGATTCCTTATGTTTGGTGTAGTTCCCAAGTTATCTTATTAGTTAGTGATTCTAACGGCCATTGATAGAGGGAACCCGTCAATTACATTGAAACCGTGTACATCAGTCGATTAATATCGATCTTTATCTCCATTCCTTATGGCATCTGAAAAGACACCTGAACTTGCGTAATGAAAAACAAAAATAAGGAAAAGAAAAAAAGCGCATATCCCCCCCCCCTGATAACGCTATACAGAACAAACAACTCTAGCACCAAAGCTGGAAAACACCTAACGAGCCTGTAAAAAAACCAAAAAAAAGCCGCAAAATTTGCAGCTCCTTTTATTAGCGAGTTCTGATCTAAAGGCTCACGGTTAATTTATCATTTTCCCACTCTGGATTATTAGCAGTCTGAGAACCGTTCAAAACACTGCAGGCGCTTCGACGGGGCAAGATGTTCACACCAACACCGACCAGAGTCGTTTCAGCGTTTCTTTTTGATCTTCTTCACCCGCTGTAACAGTTTCTCGCTGCCATAACCATGGATTTTTTTGAGATTGTGCAAAACGCACATCAATTGCCACGGGGCATTGAGCTTGGGGCCCAGTCCTTTGGAATTTTTTATTATGTGCGTCTTGATGATACGAGCATTCACTTTGAGAACCAAGTATCGTACCACTTTAAAATAAGATAGACACCATGTTCGGTAATTATTCTCCCTGGGTATAGATAGTTCATAAATGCAACTAAGGAATTTCTATCAACAGAGCTGAATATTTTTTTTAATTTTTTTTGAGCCTCTTTGCTTAGCACATCTATTGAATAATCACTTTTTGTATCAAATAACACTTTGCTCAATTTCAGCCCATTACTTTCCGTTTTTTCTAGCTTGTCAAGCATTCTTTTTTTATTTGCATGACTAAATAAAGAAAGGTGACTAATTGCTGTTTGAACTGAAGTGCTTGAGGGTACTCCAGATGGGCCTGGTTGTTCACAATCAGCATTATAACCTTGTCCCAATGGATAAAGTGTTTCACCATTACTATTAAGTAATGACACGTCAATGCCTGCTCTATCAGTGAATGAATCTAGAACGGTAAAGCTCCCTAAGTTTGTCGAAATAGTTAATGCAGAATCTTCATTATAAAAGCAATCAATTATTTCCGAGACACCTAAATCATTTACTGAAAGAGTGATTTCTTGTGTAGATGAGTGTGCATTTGAACCTTGAAAAACGATTTTCTCCTTATCATAAGAAATTAGAAAAATCATGCATAAACATGATGGCGAGTAACATATAGAAAAAATAAGTATAGGTAAGATGTTTTTCATAACCACTCTGTTTAACTTTGCAATTAAAGGGTAGCTTTATAATTAGCAAATATTAGTGGCTGCTGCACATAATAGATAGGACAGAGCCTCCTCTCACACCACCGGCCGTGCGTAAAAGGCAGCATAAAAACCGGTTTTTGGGACAACTATCTTGAAAAACACCGGGATAGAGAACTTTGCGAGTTTGGTTAAAGCTCAAGGAGTTAATTATGCGTAAAAGTATCCTAACTTTAGCAATAGTTTTTGTTATAAAATCCCAAGGTATCGAAATATTTCTTAAGGATGGAAATATTTTCATAAAAAATGCTAATTCGGAGAAAGTTGTTACTCCCAAAGACTTGCGTTTAGAGTCAATAACAAATCTAACTATTAATGATTATTTTTATAATCCAAGACATGGATCTACTACATATATCAAAATCTCAACAGACAATGAATACAAGATTATTTTTCAAGTTAATGAAGAGGGGGTTATTTCCGAAGGGTATCAATATTCTTCTTCCGAAAAAAATACAACTTCTTCTATAGCAGAGCACAATGTTTTTTCTGGTGCATGTAGGCATCCATCTAATAGGAAAGAAGAGACACTTTCACTTAGTACGAGAGATCGATATAAAAAAGTAAGGACCATCAAAGCAACGACTTTCACTTGCTCTTGTTGTCAAAAAAAGAAAACTAGCAGAAATTCATTTAAAGCAGATGAAGAGATTATATGTAATGCATGTTATGGAGAAAAAATCAGTAAAGAGTGATTACTATTATTTTTGCAACATAACGCCTCCACGTGGGGCGCCGTAGGTGAACAGCCAGCTTGCTGACGACACCATGTGCATATTATTGCTGTTGATAGTAACCTCTTTACTTAATTTTTCCCTTCAACTGCACTTATTATCTGTTCTCTATCAGGTTTCCAGCACGCTTTTCTTGCCAGAACTCATTTCTGATTTCTTTGGACATGTTTTTACCAAGAAATACCCCCTGATGAATTACAAGCCCATCACAAATCAAATTCTCTTTATAGCTCAAGATAGCTGTTTTGATAATGCTATATTCTGGAACAAGATCTTCAATGGGTGTCGTAAGAGCGAGGACTTGATAGAATTTACCGTTATCAATATTTTTAAGAACGTATCCTTTTTGATACTTCTTGAGATAGACATATTTACCAAATAAACCTTGCTTTATGGTTTCCACAAAATCTACCCCTAAAGCATCTGATAATTCTTTTTCTATTTCATAGATTCTATCAAATAATTCTTCTCTTAACCCACCATATTCATTTACATCTTCTGGATATTGACCGTTATTTATTAAAGCCATAGCCAGCTTGTAATTTTCTATAAAACTATCCGAACAAGACTTCTGAACAAGCATACTTGAACCTTATATTATAAAAATATCAACACTCGCAATATTCTATCAAAGAAGAACTCATATTGCTTATCAAATGAAAAAACTATGGGTTTTGTATGAGCGTATAACGTCACGGCAGGGGCAGCTTACCCTGTTCACATTTTGCGCGAAAGAAAATGGAAGCGCAGCGACCCGCGCAAAATGTGCACAAGGTTTCCTATAAAGCATGTAGAAAGACCAGTCCTTACCTTACCCGATTTAGCACTACGTTAATTCGAATCTATCTGATTAACAAGCCTGAAGGCTCCATTTCTGAATGTATTAGATACTCGATCAGAACGATCAAAACCATATTTCATCAAATGGTACATCAATGAGATTATCGAATTGCCTATACAGAAAAAAGTATCAATATCATTTTTACACAAGCTGTGATCAAAAGTTGAAGGATCATTCATCCAAAGCTTGTTTCTATAAAGCAACTCGTGTGAGTAATTTCCACTCTGATAAGGATACCAAGCACCATGACTGTGTTGATAATTAACTTTATTTCTAATCTTAGATAACCAGTTGCCTCTCTGAGATCCAGACTTAGAAATCAAATCTTTAAGTTTGATCAATAAATCCATTGTTTTATCTTTTTGCGTGGAGAGTCCATTGGTAAAATCTGGGATCATCTGAATAAGATTTGCAAGTAAATCGCTAAAAGAAGACCAAGTGTCTGCATGCGAGTCTTTCAACTTACCAAACGACAACTCTTGTTTTCTTTTGCAAAATTTCGTGAAATAAAAGCCATTTTCAATGTTAGTTGCACCATTATGCTGATTGGTAGCCATAGCGATATCTAAAACGGCTTCCATATGATCACTTTCAAATTGTGAACAAGCTTTTCCAAACAATCTTAGTATCGCGTGTATAGCAAAAAAACTTGCATAATACATTTGAATTAGTGGCCATGATATATTCTTCGGTAGAGCAGCATCTTGCTTAATTACAGAAACAGATTCTATAGATGACTGAGCAAACCGGTTGCAGTCATTTGCTAAAGATGCGTATAAGAAATCTGTATCTCTGACCAATAAATTAAATTTACATGACACTAAACTCCTGGCTTTAGAGGTCTTTAAAGATAACTTATCTTTAACAAGGTATCTACCGTTTGCAACCCACGCCTTTAGGTCAGATTCAGTTGCTATCGTGGATTCAAAAATTTCACTGTGACAAAGCTGATAAAGAATCCGTATTTCAGGTGACATACTACAAGGTAAACTCCATTTTCAGAGAATCTTCCAAGTGATCCACAATCGGTTTGTATGCATTAGTTGGTTTCTCTAGTTTTGAAACTTTAACCCTAGCACCAACAGTTTCAGTGAATTCATAGAAGTTATCTGTGCTATAGATTGCACCAAACCTATCTTTCACTTTTGCAGTCAAGATTGGGAAAAAGCCAGAAAGAGCCTTAAAAACAGTAGTGTTATATAATTGTTCTTGAATATTGTTTGGAATGAAAATTCCTTCATTACACGCTATCAAATATGAATTATAAATTTCATATATTTCATCAGGACTTTTCGAACCAAAGATCTTAATCAAAGGTTTTAATGCGGTATTAAAAACCGATCTGGTAATTTTACCTTTTAAACGTTTTGATGATGACAATTTATTATATAGCGCACTATCTGACTCTTTAGAAAATATATCAAAAAGATCTCTTAGATACTGCTCTTGATCACTTTCATACTCAGCCATTTTTTTAATATCAAGTAGCAACTCTGTAGGAACTCCACGCTGCTTTGAGTTTATATCAATAAACAGTCTGGATTCATCTTTTTTTGACAGGTTATCGTATACAACTACAGGTACTCTTAGTGCAGTACCTGCCATTTTAAAACCGTATACTCTATGTTGCCCATCAATAATAAAAAAGGCCTTAGGATTTTTTTCAAAACTGACCATTTTCTTTTTTGAGTCATACTTGAAGTCAGAGTCTTCTTGAGCAGAGAGAACAATTGCGCTAGGAATTGTACCTAAACCTGAGTCTATGTATCCGGCAATTTCTTTTGCTCTTTTTTTATCTAAAGTTCTTTGAAAACCTTCATCAGGGTCTTCATCTCTGTTAATTACATAACACGTAGTTGCCAAAACGTCGGTTGGCATTGTAAATGAGTAAAAGCGATGTTCACCTTGCTTAACAAGGCTAACGCTGCCGAAGCTTTCTCGTTCAGACATGTTCTTTCCTGTAGTCGAATTGGCCGGACATTGTAACAAATTATGCAGTAAAAATTAAATTTTGTATGTGCTTGATAAGTAGTGCTAACCGGGATAAGGCAGAGTCTCACAACTCTGCTCCCCCCACAACACAAGCCATACAGATCATGTAGCACGGCGTTTCAGATCTACTCTGCATTCATGTTGCTGCTAACGCCTGAGTGCGGGGCTTGTTTATTGCAACTTGACTAAAAATGGCTGGCATGGAGTACCTTGGTGATACTTCATTTGCCAGCCTTTCTCTGATAAAAACCAGATTGATCAACACATGAGACACCCACAGGACTTGAAGCCAAATCATGCCAAACAGTTTCTGACTTACCTTGCCGTTCAGTTTCGGATCCAGACACCAACGCAAAACCAGACATTGAACGCGATAAAATTTTTATACACACAAGTCTCAGGTAGACCTTTCAGGGATGTCAGCAATCAGGTCAGGGCAAAGAAGGGCATAAAGCAAAATATGACAGGCACGCTACCGCTCAACTGCCACACAGCTGAAAAGCACTTACCCCTTCTCTCAATAGCGTCCTGCTTGTCTGAAATTAGCAAGATTGTGCCAGTATTCTCGATTCAAGGGTAGGTATTAATGCTACCTCAGCAGGAGCAGGGCAATCTCTTTTGGTACTAAGCATGAACGACTCGCCTCTAAAGGAACGAGTAGTTCACAGCGCCATCGGAACCCCTTCCTGAAATCAGCTTTTGCCCTGCGGGCGGGATTAATCCTGAAAATTATGTTAATTATCTAACATAGCCTAATGTCCAGTGTGTGGGCGGTTCCTGAATAGACGACGAGGATTAAACATGAGGCAACAGAGTCAACTGGCACTGCTGGGCAAAAGACGCTTTTTGCCTTTTTTTCTGGCTCAGTTCCTGGGTGCCTTTAACGACAATATCTATAAGAACTCGCTATTACTGATGGCAGCCTTCGCCGCAGTAGAAAGCCTGCCGTTTAACTCAGATATGTTTATCAATCTGGCGGCTGGCCTGTTTATTCTTCCCTTCTTTCTTTTTTCCAGTACCGCTGGGCAAATCTGCGATAAATATGAAAAATCGATGATTATCCGTCGGGTCAAATTGCTGGAAACGGTCACCATGGCTGTCGCTTCCGGCTTTATTATTACCGAGAACTATCTGGTTTTGCTGGTTCTGCTGTTCCTGATGGGGACTCAAAGTGCTTTTTTCGGGCCAGTTAAATACGCCATTATTCCCCAGCACCTCAATGAACATGAACTGATAGGCGGCAATGCTCTGGTAGAGATGGGTACTTTTGTTGCCATACTGGCGGGTACGCTGGGTGCAGGTATTTTGATTGAGCAGCCCGATGCTCATATCCTGGTAGCCATTTCTGTCGTTTTCTTTGCCATCCTCGGTTACCTGGCTTCTCGATTTATACCCCGGGCTAAGGCAGCTGCTCCCGATCTGAAAATAAACTGGAACCCCTTTCAGCAGAGTCTGGTCATGATCCGTCAAACCCGATCAAACGACAGCGTTCATAAATCCATTATTGCTATTTCCTGGTTCTGGGCCCTGGGAGCTGCTTACCTGACGCAGCTTCCCAACCTGGCCAGCGAGACTCTCAAAGGCAGCCCACAGGTAGTCAGTACTATGCTGGCGATGTTTATTATTGGCGTCGCTGTCGGCTCACTGTTGTGTGGACGACTTTCCAAAGGTCATGTTGAGCCGGGTATTGTACCCATCGGAGCCGTGGGTCTGAGCCTGTTTGGAATCGATTTATATTTTGCTGTCACGCCTGCTACAACTAGCCACTTGCTGAGCATTAATGCCTTTGTGGAAAACAGTGACAACCTGAGGGTATTGCTGGATCTGGGTATGATTGGCTTGTTCAGCGGCCTGTTTATTGTTCCCCTGTATGCCATAGTTCAGCAGAGAACACCTGAAAACCGTCGTGCACAGGCGATTGCCGCCCTGAATGTTCAGAACTCACTTTATATGGTACTCAGCGCCCTGTTTGGCATGGTATTTCTAGGTGTGCTGGAGCTGTCTATTGAACAGTTTTTCCTGACACTCGGTGTCGTTAATTTGTTGGTCTGTGCTTTTATTTTCAGGCGAGTGCCGGAGTTTATAGAGCGTTTTGTTGCTCGCTTTGTTAAGAAAGTCGCCAACTAAATTCCAGTACCTGTTTCTGGAAAGTGCGTATGGAAAGTGCGTATGGAAAGTGCGTAGCGAGGACAACCATACGTTGGTATCCAGATAAATTTCATTGGCTTCAGTCCCCCAGATCCTTGGCCTGCATGTCAGGCTGAGGCTCGCGCTCAAACTCAACAGCTTTTTCATCAACCATCTGGAAGAATGAGTCCCAGTCACCCTCTATAGGGGTGATCAAAATAGATTCACCACGCTTGGAGATCCTGACACGCTTTGTGCCCTCTGGCAGCTCAAATTCTTTCGGGATTCTGACTGCCTGTGAGCGATTGTTTCTGAATACACTGGTTTCCATGTTAAGCCCTGTATATACAATTTGTATATCCCAAACAGTAGACTATGACAGCAGGTAGATCAATACGTTCAGAAAAGTTGCCATCAACAGCTTTGGGTCACTGGCGCTCTTGCCGCTCAAGGTTCCGGTAAAAATTTTCATGGGAGCCAAAGGAGATCAGTTCCAGTACCAGCTCGCCGTCGTCAAAGTAATAAGCCAGCAGGGTTAATTGTTTTGTCATCTTGAATTTATAAACCCGGAGGTGGCTCAGGACGCCTTTCTTCTTATCGCCAATATCGGGATTGTCGGCTATGGCTTTGATGGCTGTATCAAGATCCGCTTTCTGGTTAGGCTTGAGTTTTTTCACGGCTCTTGCAAACCGGACTGTCTGGAGTATCGTCTTTGCTTTAGCCAAAACGATACTCCGAGACCAGACCCTGTTTGCGCTCTTCTTCGGCTTCCAGAATATCTTCAATGAAAGTAATGGGCAGATCAGGGTTTTCTTTGGCCACCTTGCCAAGGCTGGCCCAGTATTCCACCTGTTTTGCCGCCGAGCGTTTTTTGACCTTGCCAACAAGGGTTGCAGCGGTCACCAGTTCTTCATCCAGTCGTAAGGGTCTGCTTGACATGTTTCAAATCCTATTTTTTGTTTCATACTGCTACAAATATAGTTATGTGTGTCATGCCTGTCAAAAGCCCTGACCATTTCTTTTCATCCCCCCTACCCCCCTGCATAATACCCGCACACCCATTACTAACCTCTTTTACATGACCTTTATCGCACCTCCCTGCCAGGAACCTTTAACGGAGCTGTACCGTGACGATGAACTGGTGGTGGTTGTTAAACCAGCGGGACTGTTAAGCGTCCCCGGTCGTCCACCCAACGATCACGACAGTGCCCATGCCCGGTTGCTTGCCATTGAACCAGAAACCAGAGTTGTCCACAGGCTTGATATGTCCACATCCGGACTGATGGTATTTGGCTTGAATGCCGCCAGCCACCGGGAACTGAGCCGACAGTTTCAGGATCGGGAGGTGAAAAAAGGGTATATTGCCGAAGTCTGGGGAACGCCGGAACAGGCGTCTGGAGACGTTTGCCTGCCGTTAATCTGCGACTGGCCTAATCGTCCAAAACAGAGGGTGGATCATGAGCTGGGCAAAAAGGCACTGACCCGTTATCGCCTCATGATGGGAAATGGCCCTCACGGCAGGGTCTGGCTGGAACCTGTAACAGGCCGCTCTCATCAACTCAGGGTTCACATGGCTGAACTGGGACACCCTATTCTCGGCTGTGAGTTTTATGCCCATGATAAAGCCAGGGCGGCGTCTGAACGTTTGCACCTGCACGCCAGCCTGCTGATCTTCAAACACCCTGCCACTGGTGAAACCATGAAGTTTGAGAGCCAGCCTCCTTTCTGAAGGCTGGTGACATTGAGGTTTTACAGGAAAAAGTAATACATCATGAAAATGCCGCAGAGCACATACATGGTGGTTGACACTTCACGAGCACGACCCTGGGCGATCATGGAAATCGGATAAAGCGTAAACCCAAAAGCAATGCCATCTACCAGACTGTACGACAGAATGGTAATGATAATGGTGAAGAAGGCTGGAATCTTATATTCCATTTTCGTCCAGTCAATCTTCGCCATACTACTGGCCATAAAGACCCCCACAGCAATCAGCGCAGGTGAGGTGCTGACCGTGGTAAAGACGGCAATCAACGGATAGAAGAACAATGCAATCAACATGCAGCCAGCAGTGACCAGTGAAGTAAAACCAGTACGACCACCACTGCCTACCGCTACTGCCGATTCTGAATAGGATGTGATACTGCTGGTTCCCAGCACAGACCCCACGACAGTACCCGAAGCATCGGCAAACAGTGCTGAACGGACGTTGGGGATATTGCCTTTTTTATCGACAACACCAATCCCGTTGCAGACTCCGATAATGGTGCCCACGGCATCAAAGAAGTCGATAAACAGGAAGGTGATGATGACCACCAGCATTTCCATAGTAAAAACATTGGGCAGGTGACTGATTGCAGCACCAAAGGTGGGCGCCAGACTGGGTGGTGCAGACACGACACCTTCCGGCACAGGGTTTAGACCCACTGCAATGCCCACCAGGGTAGTCAGCAAAACACCCAAGAAAACGGCCAGTTTTACGCCTCTTGCGATCAGGAAAACCGTCAAAGTCAATCCAGCCAGTGCCAGCATAACCGTAGGTTCCGTCAAATCACCTAACTGAACCAGTGTCGCCTGATTATCGGTAATGATGCCGGCATTTCTCAGGCCAATAAAACAGATGAAGAAACCCAGTGCCGCTGTCACGGCATACTTCATATCTGCCGGTACGGCCCTGATCACTTTCTCCCGCACACCAGTGACAGACAGCAGGAAGAAAATGATTCCGGAAACAAATATACCCGCAATCGCTGTTTGCCAGGGGATATCCAGGGCAATGACAGTGCCGTAAGTAAACAGGGCGTTCATTCCCATCGCCGGAGCCAGAACAATAGGGTAACGGGCAAAAACCCCCATGACAAAGCAGGCAAAGGCAGCAGAGAGAACCGTGGCTGTGAATACGGCGCCCTTATCCATACCGGTATTGCCCAGGATGGCCGGGTTAACACTGAGGATATAGGACATGGCGAGGAAGGCAGTCAGACCGGCGAAGGTTTCGGTTCTGAAACTGGTTTTGAATTTGTCGAATTCAAAGTATTGCTTAACGCTGTTCAGCATATAACTCACCTACCTGGGAGTAATATTGAAATAAAACGAATGCTGATTTTATTTTTTTAATCACACCCGAAAAGATGTACATTCGCCCATTAAAGTAGCTATATGATACAGACGTACAAATATTAGGAAAGTAGAATTATTCCTTACTGACATAAGAAGACTGCTTTGGCAGGCTTCAGAAACATGAGGTAGTTTGATGAAAATGCGAACCCTGACTGAATGGCTGGATGCTTACGCTGCAAGTCACCAGAATCCCACCAACAAGCTGATTCACTGGCTCTGTGTTCCGGCGATCATGTTCAGCATCATTGGCATTGTCTGGTCTTTCAGCCCTGTCGCCGTTTTTGTGGTTATGGCCGCCACTCTGATTTTCTACTTTATCCTGTCTCTGCCTTTGTCTCTGGCTATCATTGTCCTTTATGTGGTGATGAGCTGCATTGCTGTGAGCCTTGGCGAGTCTTTATTAAACGTCAGTGTTACTGTTTTTGTGGTAGCCTGGATCTTCCAGTTTATTGGCCACAAGATAGAGGGCAAAAAGCCTTCCTTCTTCGAAGATATTCAGTTTCTGCTGATCGGGCCGCTCTGGTGTCTGAGTTTTCTTTTTAAGAAGTGGAATCTCAGGATCTTATGACAAGAACCATGAGATCGCTTGAACTATGATGTACTCTTGACTGTGAATTGTAGAGAACAAAGCCGGATAGCCAATGAAAAAACTGAAAAATGAGAACGAACTGGTCAAAGAGGCCCTGAGAGTCGGGGCTATTTATGCTCAAAAACGCAAAGCAGGTCAGTTTGAACCGACCGACTCCGCCAAGCAAAAAGTTGAATACCTCTACCGCCTGCTGGTTCATGACCAGCTGATACAACCTCTGGTGAAAGGGGAAGAGTCTGAACCCAGCATGAAGCGTAAGCTGGCGCTGTGGATATCCCGCCAACTGCCAGAGAACCATCCGCTGTTGAAATAGGTGCCCTAAAATACATGACCCTTACTCTTCGCTGCCCTGTCTGCCACGAGCTTCTGGCACAGTCATTCCATAATTCCGGTACCGGTCTGGGCTGTATCCAGAATCACCAGTTTGATCGAGCCCGGCAAGGGTATTTCAATCTTCTGCCGGGGCATAAAAAGCGCAGTAAACACCCCGGCGATGACAAAGCAATGGTTCAGGCCAGAACCCGCTTCCTGAACAAAGGCTACTATCAACCGGTGGCTGATTCACTGACCGATACTCTGCAAAGTCTTGAGCACCCTTCAGAACCTAACCTGTCTATACTCGATGCCGGATGCGGTGAAGGGTATTACACAGAAAAGCTACAACAGGCGTTTCCGGAAGCCTCCGTGGCAGGCATTGATATTTCCAAGCCTGCCATCACGGCCTGCTGCAAAAGAAGCAAAGCCATACAGTGGCTGGTTGCCAGTGTTAATGATATTCCCGTTAAGGATCAGGAACTGGACGTCATCATCAGTGTATTTTCACGATGCGACTGGAGTGAGTTTACACGACTGTTAAAGCCTGAAGGCCGTGTGCTGGTGCTGTCTCCGGGAGAGAACCACTTGCTGGAACTTCGTCAGGTTATCTACGAAACGGTCAGACCTTACCCTGTGGATAAACTGCTCGAGCAACTGCCTGCAAGCTTTACCCTGAGAGAAACAAAAGCCGTTCAGGGTGATATGCTGCTCAATTCAGCCGAAGATATTATGGACCTGCTGGCAATGACTCCGCATTACTGGCACGTTAAACCTTCCCAGAAAGACAAACTGACCAGCCTTACTGCTCTGCAGTGCAGAATTGATATGAAACTCTATGTGATCGAACGGCCAGGTTAACCGAAACACATCACAACTACTGGTATTTTCGTGATTTTCTGCCATTTTTAAATGGGGTTCATGGCGTTGGATTTAGACGTCGGAGGTCAAATAGTTACCAGTTAATAAGGACACAATTCAATGAGCAGGATAATACATATACTCTTTACGCTTTCCATGTGCATTACCTATTTGCCTGATGTTAATGCCGGGGAAGCCAATTATCTGAAACCGGTAGAAGTAAAGACGGGTGATTGCGATGTTTGGGCTGCCATGTTTATAGCTGAAAACCAATTTATTCTCAGCTGTGATAACTCTGCTGAACTTTGGCAAGCTACCGGACTTGGTCTCAGGCGTCTTTATGAAAAAACCAATACTAATTGGACCGCTTTACTGGAAGGCCCTGGTAATAACTACTTTTCAACGATATTAAATGATGGTCTTAATGCAGAGATCTGGAAAGTTACAATAGACGGAGCTCTCGTCCTTGTGTCACTCTATTCAAAGCACTCGCCCCATTCAGATTCCGGCATACCCGGCCTTGAACTAAAAATATCAGGCAATATAAGCTCAGTGTTATTTGTTAATAATTACATGTTATTTGTCTTAGAAGGAGGTGCGATCCTTTTTAACCGGCTGGACGATTCTATGCAGATAAAGGAACAGCCCCATCGGCTTCCGGATAATAATGTTACCAGCATTGCCATTAATAAAAATACAAAAAAAATGGCTATTGCCCTGGAAAATAGTAACCATGAAGTGATGCTCTGGAATTTGGTATTTGATGAAGATGTTTTGCTCCAGGGGTTCCGCCCACTGATACACTCTTTCCTAAGCACTGCCCGAAAAATGACTTTCGCATTAAATGGTCAACTGATTGCTGCTGTTACCGACTCAGGACTTGAGTTCAGAAAGGTTAAAGACTGGAGCAAACTTAACCATGTGGCACTATCCCAAAACTGTACAGATATGGCTTACAGTGAAAACAAGGATATTTTTATCGGCATTTGTCAGGGCCGAAAAGCCTATCTGTTTCAGCTTGGTCGAAACAATCAATACGATATTGAATCAGCCAACCCTGTCCATTTTGTAAAATTCGACTTGAAACCTGGCAGCAACAGGTTTGCAGTCGTTTTAGAAAATGGTGACGTAGTGTTGTGGAAGCTGTTTTATGAGGAGACGTCCAATGATAAAGCAGGTTATTACTACCCCATGAAAGTGGCTATTATGCACCATAATAGTGCCGTCGAAACCCTTGATTTTGAATCATCTGGCCAGTTATTAACAGTATCTGGAGGTAAAGCCACATTTTGGGATGAAGGTGGTTTTTTCACTGAAAAAGAACCAACCAGCAAGCCAACCAACAAGCCAACCGACAAGCCAACTGAAAATATACAGTTTTTAAGTAATGCAAGAAAAAACTCACTGGTAGGCATTACACTCCTTTTTGCTACATTCGCAACCCATACAGATTTGTGGGACTAAAAAACCCTATCCACCAGCAGAGCACACAACACAGTGATAATCACTATGCCCGCCAGATTCAGAATCAGGCCACTTCGGACCATCTGACGAATCGATAACAGACCCGAGCCAAACACAATTGCATTGGGAGGCGTGGCGACAGGCAGCATAAAGGCACAACTGGCGGCGATGGCTGCGGGAATCGTCAGAACTTCCGGGTCCAAACCCAGTGACACAGCCAGCGCTCCCAAAGGCGGCAGGAAAGCAGCTGTTGTGGCGGTATTGCTGGTAATTTCAGTCAGGAAAATAATCACCGAAACCACCAGGGCAATGGCGGCGATGGTGGGTAACCCATCCAATACCTGAAAATTACTGGCAATCCACTCTGCCAGCCCGGTTTTACGGATAATCGCAGCCAGACTCAGGCCACCTCCAAACAACAGCAAAACATCCCAGGGCAACCTGCGAATATCTTTCCAGTTAAGAAGAAAGTCGAGTCTTTCACCCCAACGGACAGGAATGATAAACATCAGCAACCCACCGGTCAGGGCTATAGCGGTATCGGTCAGCTTTATGCCCGGAAAAAAGCCGGACAGCCAGGGTCTGAAAACCCAGCATAATGCAGTTGCAGTAAAAATCACCGCTACCCATTTTTCGGCCTTGCCCAAGGAGCCCATGGCAGCCAATTGTTCATTTAAAGACTGGCGTACAGACTCACTTTCTCCCGAACGCAGCTCATAGCCCCCCAAACTGAGCCACCAGCCTGTCACCAGCAGCATCAACAAGGTCGCAGGCATCCCTATCAACATCCATTGGGCAAAGCCCATTTCTATGCCGTATTGCTCGTTGAGAAAAGCCGCTAACAAAGCATTGGGAGGTGTGCCGATCAACGTACCGAAACCACCAATGGAAGCGCCGTAAGCAATAGCCAGCAGCAGAGCGGCAGGAAAATGCCCATGGGAGCCCCGCTCTTCTTTCATCATTGTGATCACAGACATGCCAATGGGTAGCATCATGATAGCCGTGGCAGTATTGGACACCCACATACTGATAAAAGCAGTGGCAAGCATAAAGCCTATCACCTGCCGACGCTCGCCGGTGCCAGAAGCCAGCATGGTCAAAAGCGCAATGCGGCGATGCAGGTTCCAGCGTTCCATGGCCAGGCCCAGCATAAAGCCACCCATAAACAGGTAGATAACAGGGTGGGCATAAGCCGAAGCGACCTTATCCAGCGATAACAGACCGGCCAGCGGAGCCAGCAACAAGGGGAGCAATGCAGTCACCGGGATAGGCAATACTTCCATGGACCAGAAGACCGCCATCATCAGGGCCAGGCCAGCGCATTGCCAGGCGGCAACAGGCATATTCTCAGGCGCAGGCAGCACCAGCGTCATAACAAACAGGGCTGCCCCTGCGATCAGTCCAGTCAGCCAGACATAGGGGTTGGCCCTCGCTTGAAGCTCTGTCGGGGAGAGGTCTTTGCTCATGGCCTGTTCCTTAGAAGTATTCTGTTTATAAGTCGGTTACTTCCCTGATTTATTCACCCGTCCACTTCTAAAAGGCGAAAATACCGCCCTCTTTATGGTGGGTAAACGGTCATTACGACCAGTGATGTTATGAGCAATATGACAATTTATATTCTACCCTGTTCCCAGTTATCGAAATAAAACTATGAATGACTGCGGCAATGGACTCCTTTTTATCTATAAAATCCTTTTCAATCAGGGCGGCTTGCTTTGTAAGCCTTGTATCGATGTTGCTTGCATCTACGTCAGCTTATCAGGCAGAAGCGGCTGACAAGCCTTTGTGCCCGGAACACAAGTTTCCTTTAGAAATGGAACCGGTCGGCTGCGGAGGTTATTTCTGTATGTGGTGCTTGCAGGATAACCTCAATCAGATGGAAGATGAGATAGAGGCACAGCAGACCCGCTATGCTACCGAAACAACTCCGATGGAAATTGAGCCAGACTCTGGTGATCCGGATAGAGGCAATGATAGAGACAATGCTGGTCTTTTAGAGGATCAGATGGAGCGCGGCTGCCTGCTTCGAGACCAGAGGCAGGCATCAGGCGGCTACGCCTGTTACTCTGCTATGGTCAGTCCCCGTTCTGATTTATCGCTGCCACCCACTGCCAAATACAGCTTCGAAGGACAGTCAGAGCACAAAACCAGCTTACCCACTCACGACGACTCCCACGAAAATCTGGTCGTCGAATCATTGCCCGCTGAAACGGGTGACAAATCGCCTTCGCTAACGGTTACTGTTAAGAGGCTAGATAATGTTTTGGATCAGATTAACAATAAATTGGATGAAGCGTTGGACAGAATTCAATCTTCGTCAGACCCTGAAGAGGTGACCGAAGGCCCTTCTGTCGCTCACTCTTTGCCAGCGGCAGCTGAACCGACTGAGGATTTTTTGAACGCCATGCCGGTTAAGTCTAAGCGTTTGGGCACCTGTGTTCAGGAATCAGAAGGTTCATCTATTGCTCACAACCTTGTTGAACGACTTGAAAAGAGAGGTTATAAAATGTCAAGCATAAGCAATCATGCTTCGGCCCTACCCCGGGGAGAAGCCATGTTGCTACTGAGAAACAGGGTGGAACTGCCTGTCCTGCTCTCGCCGTTGTCGGATTTTAATATCAAATTTGCAGCTCAATCACTTTGGGATCTCGAGTCGCTTTTGCTCTCAGGAAGCGACCTTTTTATCCGGATGATCCATAAAGATGGGATGATCACGGTTATCTATATTCACCCTGTAGAAAATCAGCAGGTTCTGATTATCACAGAGCTGGGTATGCAAAGTTCGCCCATTCCTATCGAAAAACTGAACCTCCTTTTTAGTGCTTTTATGTACCATGAAGGGGTGACAGAACTGGCTATGTTTACTCACGAGGCCGCTCCAGACGATCCCGCCCCCTCATCAGAAGACGCCACTGCCGGAGCCATACTGACTCCTTCTTTAACAGACGCCATTATCGAACATATTCAGCAACTAGGGGTTTCTTCAGCAGAACATCCTCCTATCGAACATACTGGCGCTATCCGGGAACTTAAAAAGACCCAGGACCAGGCCGAACTTGCGCTATCAATGCCAGATTACGGTTTCCAGCCAAATCCAGCTGAAGGTGATGCTTTGCAGAATGTCGAAGCACTGACCCGAGCACAAAGCCCCTTTATCGCTCAATTGATAACCCCGGATCAACAGGTCACTGTGATTAACTTTCAGCCTGAAGCATCGGGCGATGTTATGCTGAGCCTGTCAGGACAGCACTTTCTTATAGACAGGAGAGAGATAGGAGCCTTGTTTGACTGGATCATCAACCAGTTTAAGCCGCTGATTAATATTTTTCTTCTGGCACCTATCTATATCTAACCCACATCCGCGTTTTCTCCTCAGCTCTGTTATACTCCGAGCCCCAAACTGCATTGCCACCCAGATTTGAGTGATGCAGGCTTTTCACGTTAGAGAGTAAACCTTGAGCACATACCCTTTTTCCGACTTGCCGCTGCCCGAAGCGCTGCTGAACAACCTGGAGCAGATAGGCTACCGGGAAATGACCCCTGTCCAGCAACAAAGTTTACCCCTGGCCATGGCCGGCAAAGACCTGATTGCCAAGGCCAAAACCGGCAGTGGTAAAACCGCAGCCTTTGCTATCGGCATGCTTCTGGGCATTCAACAACGCTTTTTTGGCTGCCAGGGACTGGTGCTCTGCCCCACACGAGAGCTGGCCACCCAGGTCGCCAATGAGATTCGAAAACTGGCTCGCTACCGTCAAAACATCAAGGTCGTGACCTTATGCGGCGGACAACCTATTGGCCCGCAGATCAGTTCACTCTCCCATGGTGCCCATATTGTCGTCGGTACACCGGGAAGAATTCAGGATCATTTGCGTAAGCGGACACTGACTATCGAACAACTCAAGACGGTGGTATTGGATGAAGCCGACCGTATGCTGGATATGGGATTTATTGATGCCATTGAAAACATTCTGGATCACACCCCGCCAGACCGGCAGACACTGCTTTATTCGGCCACTTACCCCAAACAGATCAGGGCTTTGAGCCAACAGTTCCAGCGTGAGCCTGAAGAAGTCACGGTTGAGTCAGTGCATACTCATCAGCACATTCAACAGTTTTTTTATCAAGCTGAGAACTCTGATAAACCTGAAACCCTCTGCAAACTGCTGAACCATTATCAGCCCACTTCTACGGTCATTTTCTGTAATACCAAACAGACCTGTAAGGACGTTGGGACTTATCTGTATGACCAGGGCTACAAACCATTGGTGCTGCACGGTGATATGGAACAGCGGGAACGAGATCAGATGCTGGTGCGATTTTCAAACCTGAGTTCCGACATTCTGATTGCCACCGACGTCGCAGCCCGGGGTCTGGACATTGATGATCTGGCAGCCGTTATCAACTACGACCTGAGTCGGGACCCGGAAGTCCATGTTCACAGAATTGGGCGAACAGGTCGTGCCGGTAAAGAGGGGCTGGCCCTCAATCTGCACACCTCCCGAGAGCAATACAAGCTGGATGCTATTGCCGATATTCTGCGCACCGAACTGACGTTTGCTGACCACAGGGCACTGAAGCCAGTAACACAATCGCCTGCAAAAGCCCCAATGGTGACACTGGCTATTGATGGAGGAAAAAAGAACAAGGTGCGCCCTGGTGATATTCTGGGCGCACTTACCGGCGACGCAGGCATTCCCGGAGATCAGGTTGGTAAAATTAATGTCTTTGATTTTGTCGCCTACGTAGCCATTAACAGGGAAAGTGCCCGGAAAGCCCTGGCTCGTCTTGAACAGGGCAGGATTAAGGGTCGAAAGTTTAAGGTTCGCAGACTCTGACAACTCCTGTGTTTGATATGTTTTCAGCTCATAAAAAACCCCGGTCGTATTATGAGCTGGGATTTTTGGCGACAGCCTCTTAAATTAAGGGGTAATACACTTAATCCTGCTCCAATCCAGATGTTTCGCTTCCTGAGTGATCTGCTCATTACAGATGTAACAATGGTTGCGGTTATGGTCACTGTCGTGTTTGACTTTTCTGCCAATAATGCAGTGGCCTTTCATATCCATGCAGAATCTTTGTTTGTAGTTGTACTGGGCGCATTCAGACAGATCACTGGCGGAATGCCTCATTTCTTTCCCGTCCCGAATCCAGTAATGGCCGTTATCCGTCCCCCTATCAAACTTGCAGACATAAGTTTGCCCTCTGACATATTCGGGAAACCTGCACTTCTTATTTTTGGCTGATGCCGGGGTTGCCAAAACCTGATCAGTGCTCTGTTGAGTGACGTCACTTTGGGTACTGTCTGAGTCAACAGGCTCGTAATAACGAGATTTACCCAGCTGACAGTGCTTGCCATCGGGTGATTGAGTACCAAAAGAGAAGTAACGACGCTTTTCACCACCCACTGTTTCGGTTCCGACTCCCATACAATGATTGGATTCCCGCACGCTAAACAGGTTTTCTGACGTAGCTTTATCACCAGCAGCCATCGGCTCTTCCCGATAGGTTCTACCCTGAGCAAACATCCCGGATTGTTCTGTTGACAGACTACAAGGTTCAAAAACACGATTTGATAGAAACAGGTCCGTGCTCATACCTGCTGGGTCTCTCAAATAGGGATTGTAGGTTCTGGCCAGCTGTAACTGAGCATAATCAGCTGACAACCATTCAAACCGATGATCGTAGGATTCGCTGCCACTGGCATCCTTGTAAAAGCAGGCCAGAGTGCCTGCTCCCTCGGTATAACCAACATACCCAAACTCAATATTCAGGTCCGGCATCGATTGCGTCACGCACAGTAGCACATCGTCAACTGTTTCCATGGCTTCAGAGAGAGCACTCACGTCATAGGAGTTATTAACGTGGGTAACTCCCCAACAGGTTTTTTCGGCTGCCTGAGCCATGGATATTGAAAAAAAAGCACCTATCAGAACAGATAAGGCCATTCGAACCGCATGCATCAAATTTCACCCACTACGAAAGAACTGAAAATTTAGACCCGGCTGGCTATTTGGGACTTTGACTTAATACGCCCGCGCAGGTTTCGCTGCCCAGTAGATACTGCCGATTTGGAAGTTATGCTTTACCGGACAAACTTATATAGACGATGACAGGATTTACCGCCACTTATCTTTCCCTGTACAAGAAATACTCATACGTCGATAGGTAAAAGTCAGCATGGGAGTCAGGGCTCACAAACGATAAGTTTGTCATTTTTACAAACGCAAAAACGACACATGAAAAAATCGATTCTGACGGCTGCCATCCTGGCGGCCAGTGCCACCGTTGCCCAGGCTGATATTATTGGTGCGAAACTGGGTTACAACTACTGGAATACCGCCGATCACGGTGACTTTCAGACCGTTTACGGACAGGTAGAGCATCCCATCCCCCTGCTTCCTAACCTGGCAGCAGGCTATAGCAAGCTCAATCATGACCAGCTGAAGTTTGATAGCTACGACGCCTCCGGTTACTACGAAATTCTGGATAATGGCAATATTGCTCTGGACCTGGGCCTGGGCCTTCGTCGCTTTGACAGCGGTGAATACCGGGATGCCTCATTCAGCGATACAGTCCCCATGTTCACCGCGGATGTGGAGCTGTTTCAGGCCAGCACTCTCAGCTTTTACAGCAAGCTGTACGCAGGTCGCTCTGGCGATACCCGTTTTAATGATCTGGAGGCAGGTGCTCGTTTTTACCTGTTTGCTGGTCTGAAACTGCAGGGTGGCTACCGCTTCTACGACATCGATATGGATGGCACCCAGGGCATCAATAACGATGAAAGCATCAAGGGCTTTAACCTCGGTCTGCACTGGGATATCTGACCTCCCCCCGTCTTAAAGCTGGCTCCCATGAGCCAGCTTCCTGCCTCTTCTGATGAATCAGCCAGATTTTTCTAAACTAAAAAAAACGCATCAACAAAATGGCAGGTTAAAGTGGACGGAACTGGCCGAGGTCAACCCTCACCCCAATCAGGAAGTACTTCAACTTCTGATCCTTCAACAAGCTCAGAGCAGGACAGCAAAGTCGCAGGTCAACACGATCACCGTGATATTACTCCCACCAATGGTGAAAATCTGGTAGCGAGAGCAACTGCCGTCGCTGGCAAAGACGAGCAGTTGTCCAAGCGCAGCGTCAGCAGGAAGAAATACTCTCCCGAAGAAATGGCTAAAATGGGCTATAAAGTCCAACAATCCCGAGAAGCCATTAAAATGTTTCTAAGGGAGAATGGCCTCGATCCAGAAAGTGCAGCAAAGCTTACTCTTGAGTGTACCCTTGATGAAGGCTATTCCACGGCCATACAAAATCTGTTCGTAGGGATGAAACAAGTACTGGATGAGCATTTTTCTAATGTGAACCAGATGTATCAGCTGCTCAAGTCCGATTACAGTGTTTATGGAAAACTGGAAACCGCCGCCAGAAGAGCAGCCAGGTCTCGACGGATCACTGAAGAAGAACAGGCCTTGCTGAAAGACTTCATCAGTCTGGGAAATCCAGACAAACGTCACGAGGACTACTGGGAAGAAAGATCACGGATACACCTCTACGCCAGTCTTTGTGGAATACGCTTTAACGGATCCCTTGATATGATTCCTAAACTGAATGCCATTCGAGAAAGCGAAGTCTTTCGTCACAGGGAAGCCTTTCGCCACAGGGTAGAAGACTTTTTGCCCCAGTCCATAGAATGCATGAAATCGTACCAGGAAGTGATTCAATATCAGCTGGGGCTTGGAAAATATTCAGAACTTGCAGAAAGCCTTGATATCCACGATAGAGCAAGCTTCGCGGCAGCCTTGCTGGCGGATATGGCCATGGAGACCTACCTGTCCACTGACGACCAGGATAAACTTCGCCAAATGCTGTCGACCCACTCCCACTGCTTCAGTCAGTGGCTGGCTGACTTCGACCCTGAGCAGCGACAATTTGTAGAATTGGGGAGCAATAGAATCAAGCATCTGATCAATGCCGCCATTCTGACAGACAACCCCAAACAAGCGGAGCGCCTCCTAAAGTTCTACCGGAAACAGTTAGAAGCAAACCATCCAGACTTTGTTCCAAATGATGCTTTCTTGCTCTGCAAGTCCTTAGTGACATCGCTAACCTATCTTTATGACCGCCCCGAACCCCTGATTGATCTTAAAACTCGCCTGGAAGGGGCTGGAGCTGTGGTGGCTGAGTTAGAAACCCTGATCAGAATCATTAACAAGGACAGGAAAGAAGAGCTGGAGGCGAAGTACCGGGCTGGACTGCTGGTCTTTTTTGGGCAGATCAACAACTACTACCAATCAGTCATAAAGTGTATTCATTTGCACGATGCAGAAATCGCTCAGATAGCTTCCGACCTGATTGCAGAGGAACAAGAGGAACAGAGGCAAATCAGAGAAAAAATAGAGGCCAGAGCCAAAAAACGTCGGGAAAAAGAAGCACAGAGACAGGAAGCTCAATGGCAGGAAAAGCAAGCCGCACAAGCCGCAGCGGCAGTCGCAGAGAAGCAGCCGGAACCCCCTGAGCCAAAACCCTATGATCTGGAAAGTACGCTGAACGAAGCTGCCCGGGCGTTTGTCCAAAAAGAGCCTATTGGTGTTCTGAACAATATCCTCAAACAAGTGATTCATCATTCCCAGGTCAGCGGCTTTGACAAGGCTCAGGCTCACTACAGTTATGCCGACATGGTGACCTCCAGACTTCGGCGTCAACTGGAGTCTGTTCACAAAATGATTGAGCCCGTCTATGCCTACAGTGAAGCTCTGGAAAATCAGGGCCCGCCTGAGCTGGAGAAAGACATCAAATTCAGGGAAGCATTGAAGCAGTTCAAGCTTAATATGCAGCAAATCAGTATCAGCACCTTGATCATGAGTAAGGCCGTCAAAGAAGCGCAGGAGATTTTCTTTAGCCTTGATGAAGATCAACCAGAGTTTGTCGATGCGCTGGTGGACCTGCACAACGACATGGAGTACCTGATTGCCCAGGGCAAAGCCGTCATTCAATGCTGCCGGGACATTCCGGATATTTATGCCCGACGGGGTCAAATGATTCAACATTACAAGCTATCTAACAAAAGTGGCCCACAGCAACACCGCGAGTCAGGACGTGACTCAAATCGACACCGCGAGTTAGCCGATCGCATCAAGGATCTGGAAGAACTTGGCAAAAACCTCGATACCAGTATAGGAATGCTGGAAAAAACCCTTACCGATGAACACGCAGCTCAAGTCCGGCAAACACTTTCAATCGCAAAAACCAACACTCCGGCGCCGGAAGACAAAACCAGCCCTCCCGCCATTGAAGACAAGCAGCAGACCCTGACCCCTGATGATCCAGCCCCTGCACCTGAACCCAGTACTGACTCTGCACAGGGTTCCCAGCCTGAGCCATCAACCTCATCCATGGCCACCTCTGTGGTAGCGACCGCTGCACCTTCCCAAGGGGCTGTACTCCCCCTGAAACCGCCTATTCCCGATAACATGATGATCGCTCTGGGCGCTTCGATCATAGAGAACAAGCTCATATCCCCCATGAAACTCTATGATTCAGAAAGCGTTCAGGAAAAAAATCTGACCACTGGCAAATCCAGGAAAGGCAAAAAAGGGAAGCAGCAGAGGCGTAGAGGAAAAGACCCAGTGGTACCTCAACCTCAAGCCACCGCGATCACAGAAGAAAATGCCGACCCCGCTGAACTGGGCCTGAAACTCCAGACAAAGCTCTCTGACTATCTTGAAGTGCTCAATGACACAGGAAAAACACCTGATGGTAAAGCTATGCCTGAGGGGCTGGATTTAAAAGCAATGCTGGTAAGAGTACAGCAGGGTACTTTTCTGGAGGATGCCAAGTCTTTGGCCTTTGACTTTACCTTTCTGTCAGATGCTCTGAACATTCCTATTCAGGTTAACCTGTTAGCAAGAAACAGGCTCTACTTCCGGCCAGGCCTGGTTAAGCCCGAGGAAATCGACCTCTGGAGAAACCCGGAACCCCACCTGCACCTGGAAAACCCCTCTCATAACGAAAAACACCAATGGTTTGCCTCTTCAGAGCATTATTTCCAATGCAGCTTTGAGGAAGATGGCAAGTTGTTTTCGAAGCAACCGGTAAAACAAGCCAAACCCAAAAAGGCAGACGATAAGTCAAAGAAAGGACTATGAACCACTCATTAAACCTTTTTGCAACTTTCGTTTTAGCAGCAGGAGTCCCCCCGAAAAGGGATGCTATAACTTTAGGAACAGAAGTCTGAAATACAGCAAGGATGCCGTCTATGTCGAAACAACCCCTTCAAACCCCTGACAGTCAAGAGCTGGCCACCATCACCGAATACCTGCTCACTGGCGGAACGCTGGCGCAAGCCAACCAGATGAGCGAGAAAGCCCTTGAGTCCATTTATTCCCACGGCTACCACCAGTACCAGAATGGTCACTTTGAAGAAGCCGCCAAAATCTTCCAATATCTCTGCTTTTATGATCACTGGAATGCTCGCAACTTTCTGTGCCTGGGTTCCTGTCAGATGATGCTGAAAACTTACGGTCAGGCCATTAAAACCCTCGAATACGCAGCGCGAATGGACATCAGTAATCCACTGGCCAAAGTCTATATAGGCGATTGCTACCTGGCACTGAAAGAAAGAGGCATTGCTGAAGTGGTGTATAAAAGCGCCTTGAAAGACGCCAGAAAACATCAGTTTACTCATCTGGAGCTGAACAGAGTCGAGAACCTGCTCCAGAGCTTTGAGGACGAAAAGGGAGGACAGTCCTGATGGTCGATTCAGTTAATCGCAATAACGCGGTCGCAGTCCCAACACAGACAGAAGCTCTAAAAGAGATCGAGAAGACTAACCCGGTCTCCCAGGGCTATGAAAGTAAGAACTCGGTGTCCGTCAGAAGCGAGGAAGGTCAGGTTGATCTGCCCCCCGGTGCTTCAGAGGCTCCTTCCATTCCAGAACCCGACTCAGCAATAACGGGCGAAGTAGGTGACCTTGAAAAGCAGGTAACCCAACAGACCGTAGCTAAACTGCGAGGCGAGATTGGCGGGATGTTTGGAGAGAGCCCCAGCTCAATTACCAATACCAGCCCAGAGTTAGTAACTGCTGCGGTCGGTGAAACAGTTCTGAATCTCGATAACAAAATGTCAACGATGGTGGCAGCCTCTCCTCAGGTCCTGCAAAGCATTGACCAATCTATAGATCAACTTAAAACAGAACATACCGAGGGTACACTGACCGCGGACAAGCTTGAGGAAATACTGGCCCAGATCAATGCCAGCCTGGAAGACAGCTCGGTTAAATACGCTGAAAACAAGATTGAGATGGCTTCCCTGGATGCTCAACAGCGTCATGATAGTAATATCGAGCGTATTCGAGAGCACATTGAAGACACTAACAGCGCCGCTGGCGAGGCCACGGCCAAGCCTGAAAATATTTTCCTGAAAGCCCTGTCTTTCCTGTTCCCGCCGGTCATGCTCTGGGAAACGGCACTGATGATTGACCGGGAGGTCAACCCTGGCAAAGACAACTCCCACCTGAGTATCTTTTCCAAAAGTGAAATTAACTTGATGCAGCAGGGAATCGAGAAGGCCGATGCGAGCTTTATCAAATATGCAAGCCCCTATATGCCAGCCTCCATGGTGGAAGTCGGCAGCTCTGAACAAGCCGATAACCAGCCATCAAAAACGGGTAATACCGATATTAGCAATGAATTCCTTGATGAACCTGGCTCTATAGTGAGCGATGCTACTGAAGGCCTTCAGATTGCCAGCGAAGGTCTTGATCACTTTGAGAGAAGAAAGGCCCTGCTCCAGGCGCTCCAGCAACAGGCCGAATCAGAAGAAGCCAAGAAAAAGCTTGAAGCAGCCATCAATGCCTTGGAAGGCGGAGACCCTGCTCTGGCAGAGGAACTCCTGGGGTCTCAGGGGCTGGACAGCAGTCTCGGTGACAGCATGAGTGCGACAACCGTTGATAAAAAGTTGACAGAGACAAAGGATATCAAGGGCTTTATCGGTGATATCTCCGGTGTACCCAATGAAGTGCTCTCTTCTATGAAGGATGCCGCTGGTGAACTGAACCTGATCCAGCGCTTTACTTCCGTGTAAGTATCTGACCACCCTGCCTTTGTCATGGATCAATAATATTCATACCGGGGCAGGGATGGTTTATCACCACATCACGCAGGTGGTTGACAAGAAAACTGCCGTTAATCCTGCAAAGAGTCTGCTATAAGTACTATTTCACTTTCCTGGGCAGCATACCAAACTTAATGAAAACACTTGGCAAATTACCGATACTTTTGTACTTATCGTTTATGTGCTCTTTCGCCTATTCAGGCGTACCGGAAAAAGAACAATTTAACTTTTTGAGTCAGTACAACAATAATGCATCGCTGGTGGAAAGCAGTCTCAAACTGACTGGCAGTGTCACCGGTCTGGCCATTTCTACCTTGTTAAATTATGGGCTCTGGTACACCGTCTGCGAATCAACCCATTGGTTTCCTGCCCTTGCGGGTCGCTTTGGCCTGTCCAGCACTGAAGAATTTAAAGTACACCAGTACGAATCATCCTTCTCTAAGTGTAATGAGCTGGCAGCCGCCATCACCCTTACCGAGATTGCTGTGGTCGAACACGTATCACCCTGGCCCGTTAAAAACGGCTGGTGGCAGCCTCTGCGATTTACATTATTAGGAGGGACTGTTTTTGTCAGCCTGGGAACGATCAACGAACACAACCGTCATCTTGTACCTTTAATAGCCCTGACTCTTTTTTCTGGTGAGGTTGTGTCAAGAACCGTAGCCGGAACCATTGCCACCCAAGCCTTACGGTATCAGGATAAACTTACCATCCAGCCTTCAGAGTATGCTTACGGTGAAAGTATCTCATTGTCATTATTGACTGGCGCAATAGTCGGATCAATCATTTATGACATAATAAAGTCCGGAAGTTCTTCACATTTAGAAGCCGCCTATGGTTATGTACTGCCAGCTTCATTGACAGGGATAATTTCGGCAATAATCTCCGTATCCGCACTTGATCGAGAAGATAACGATATCGTTCAGGCCATGGTCATAGCCGGATTCGGAGCCCCTATGGCCGGTTTTGGGATCAAAGCCCTGGCCGCAATGACCATTTTGGTCGGAGCCGTACCCGGAGTCTTGCCCGGAGCCGGATGCAACTTTGGTGTTGTTGCCGGACTCCTGGCTGGCATCGGCGCCGGAGTCGGAGCCGGAGCAGCAGTCATGGGTTATCAGATGTATCTCATCTCAATACTGGACATGCCACCCGGCTGGCAACTGGACAGAAGGCGTTTATTAAGAAAGCTGGCTGTTTTACTGACTCCTGCATTGGCTCTGGCTATGATCAATGGCGTTTCAAACTATTTGGTTTATGGCGTCTCGCTTGAAGAATGTCTCACTGAGACAGCCTGGAATCAGTGGCAGAAATTTTATGCTCCTTTGGATTATTTGCACACGCTGTTCAACTGACGTAGGGATGCTTTATCACCACATCACTTCGGTTTTATCGTAACCCATGAAAAACCCCGTACTTTTAATGCGGGGATGTAAACGGGGAAGTCGTCAGGCTTCCTTGTATCAACAATATCAATGTAGCCATTGGCTTTCTGTAGTATAAATATATTGAGAAAAAAGGAAATCGCGTGAAAAAAAATCGTGTCATTCAAATCAACATAGGCAAGCCAACAGACGGTCAGACGCAAGTCCGTCTGGAAGCGGCTCGCCTGTGGAATGACATAGTTCGTTTGCACCGATATATCCGTAAACGCCACTGGAAGTGGCCTACCGAGTCTAAAATGAAGGCTCACGTCAAAGGCAAGTATGCCCTGCATTCGCAGACTATACAGAAGCTCGTCGAGAAGTTGTACGACTCTATAGATTCAACTCAAACCAAAAGGGAACAGGGAGATAAGAAAGCCCGTTACCCTTGGAAGTGCAAGAAGAAATTCCAGACGGTGACTTGGAAGCAGTCAGCCATTCGCCGCAAGGGGAATAGGCTGAATCTGTCCAATGGTCGTGGAGTGAAAGGCTTGTCCATCAAAATCCCACTGGATCAATTGCCGCAAGGCAAGATCACAGGAATTGAGCTTGGATACCGCACTCTCTACATTTCCATTCAAGACGTAGTTGAGAAACCAGAATCAGCCGGAGACAACACCGTTGCGGCTGATTTGGGTATCATTCATACCGCTGTCATGACGGACGGCATCAAATCAACTGCTGTTGTTGGTCGTGGCTTGCGTTCATTGACACAAGGCAAGAGCAAGAAAATAGCTGGCTACAGTCGTCTAATAGATAAATGCGAGCAGGGTTCCCGTCGAAGACGGAAACTCAAGGCAGAAAAGGCCAGATATCTGGCACGATACCACAGGCAAGTTCACAACTTGCTACATCATACCGCAAACAAGATGATCGACTTTGCCGTTGAACGGCAAGCCGGAACATTGGTTGTTGGGGATGTGACAGAAATAGCACGTAACAAGCGTAAGCAGAAAAAGGGATCAAGACGCAGCAACCAGGAGAATAGCGGGAACCCGCTAGGTCGATTGGTTGAGTACCTGACCTACAAAGGCAAGCTGAGAGGGGTTGATGTGGTTAAGATCAACGAATCCTACACCACTCAAACGTGCCCTAAGTGCGGTCACAGGCATAAGCCAAGTGGGCGCAACTATAAGTGTCAGGGTTGCGGTTATGTTGCAGCGAGAGACGAAGTCGGAGCCTGCAACATCCTGAACAAATACATCCACAATGGACGTATGGTTCCTGATTCGATTCTGCCTACGGGAAGCGTGAAGTATCTACGACCGACCTTGCTACGCAAGTCGCCCGTAGTAGTGGCTTTGAATGAGCCTACTTTGTTTGGTATTACCCTTGATTCAGTTTTGGCGTCTGAGGACGCCGGTTCGGTTGAACCGTCAAAACAGAGTCTTGTGGCTTAACCAAGAAGAATCCCCTTCCTTCAGGAAGGGGAGCATTCAAACAGCGGATGCCGAGCCGGGCAAACGGCCCGATCGCTCAGTGATTGTTTACAGTCAGCGTTGTAAAGAAGCCTACCGCGATGTACCCGTTGTGATTGGCGGCATTGAGGCCAGCCTGCGCCGGATTGCCCAGTATGATTACTGGAGTAATGAAGTACGCCGTTCCGTGCTGATGGATTCCACGGCAGATATCCTGCTCTATGGCAATGCTGAGCGAGCCATGGCCGATGTCGCAGACAAACTGGCTGCGGGCGTTAACATCAAAGAGCTGGATAATATTCGCGGTACCGTTGTCGTTAAACCTGCCAAACCCGAAGGCTGGACCGAAATCGACTCTACCCGTATCGACTGGCCAAGAGATCTGGAATCTCTGGAAGACGCTTATGGCACCAGTCCTTATGACTACGTGCAGGAAGAAGCGTGTGAATCCAAAAAAGAGCAGGAGCCGGATATTCAGCCTGTCCGTATTGTTCCACTCCCGCTGCACCGCAAAACCGACTTTGATGCCAGCAAAAGCTGTATTCGTTTGCCGTCGTTTGAAAAAGTGCGTAAAGATCCGGCACTTTACGCCCATGCTTCCCGCGTGCTGCACCAGGAATCCAACCCCCATAATGCCCGGGTGCTGGTGCAGAAACATGGCAGCCGGGAAATCTGGGTAAACCCGCCGCCTGTTCCCCTGGAAACGCCGGAGATTGACGGTGTCTTCGCCCTGCCTTATCAGCGCAGGCCACACCCTTCCTACGGTGATGCCAACATTCCTGCCTACGACATGATTAAAACATCCGTGAATATCATGCGGGGCTGTTTTGGTGGTTGCACGTTTTGCTCCATCACTGAACACGAAGGCCGGGTCATCCAGAGTCGTTCCCAGGAATCTGTTCTACAGGAACTGGAAGAGATCAGGGACAAAGTGCCAGGCTTTACCGGTCAGATTTCTGACCTGGGTGGCCCCACTGCCAACATGTATCACCTGAACTGCAAGAGTGCAGAGATTCAGGCCAGCTGTCGTCGTCTTTCCTGTGTATTCCCCGGTATCTGCAAGAACCTGGAAACATCACACAAACAAACGACAGAGCTTTACCGAAAAGCCCGTGCCATTCCCGGCATCAAGAAAATCGCCATTGCTTCCGGTCTCCGTTATGACCTGGCCGTAGAAGATCCGGAATACGTCCGTGAGCTGGTCACGCACCACGTCGGCGGGTATCTGAAGATTGCGCCGGAGCACACCGAGAAAGGTACTCTGGATCTGATGATGAAACCCGGCATGGGCACTTACGACGCATTCAAGAAAATGTTCGACAAGTTCTCCAAAGAGGCCGGGAAAAAGCAGTACCTTATTCCTTATTTCATTGCCGCTCACCCCGGCTGTGAAGACGAAGATATGATGAACCTGTCGCTCTGGCTCAAGCGTCACAAGTTCCGTGTCGACCAGGTACAAACCTTCTATCCGTCGCCCATGTCGCTGGCGACGGCGATGTACTATTCAGGTCGTAACCCGCTCAAGAAGCTTAATTACAAGGGTGGGAAACTTTATATTCCTAAAGAGCTGGAACAACGTCGTCTGCAGAAAGCCTTTCTGCGTTATCACGACGCCAGAAACTGGGATGTTCTCCGTAACGCCCTGAGAAAAATGAACCGCTCTGAGCTGATTGGTGACGGAGCCAACCAGCTGGTACCGGCAGAAGAGAAAAGTAAAGACAACCGTCGTCCACACAACAAAAAGCCTGCCGGAACATTCCAGAAAGCTCGTGGCGGTCAGTGGGATAACCGGGCTCCCCGCACTCGTCGAAAGCCTTTAGCCCATAAAAAGCCTTTAGCTCATAAAAAGCCTTTAGCCCAAAAAAAGCGCCGATAACCCGTGAAGAAGGAAAATGTAATGAATACACAGATTGATCAGGAAACTCAGGACAAACTCGATGCAGCTACTTTTCGCCGCCTGTTAAAGCACCTTGATGACCATAAAGAAGTGCAGAATATTGACCTGATGATTCTGGCAAACTTCTGCCGGAACTGCCTGGGCAAGTGGTACAAAAAAGCTGCTGACGATCTCGGCGTTGAAGTGTCCGACCATGAAGCCAGAGAACGTATCTATGGCATGCCCTACTCCCAATGGAAAAAAAACCACCAGCAGCCTGCTACTCCCGAACAGCTGGCCGCTTTTGAGGCCAAAGAAAAAAAGTAGGGCTATTTTGAGCGGTAGGGCTATCTTGAGGGGTAGAACTATTATTTGAAGCCAGGCGGGAGAAAGCCTCATGAAAATAATCAGTCAGAGGGGGTATGAACACATCAAAACGGTTCTTATATTACTGGCACTGTTTATACAGCCTGCTTTATCAGATACCGTTTTATGTGAACTAACCACCCTTGATCAAGTAAAGGAGAAACTCTATACCCTTCGATATGTTCAGAAAGACACAGGCATACATGCATGGAGTCTTTCACGCCCCGACGGCGGCTACTATTGCAAACCGTCGCACGTTTCTCTCATACCAGGCGGTTACGTTTATATATGTTTCGAAAATGACTGCCGCTATTATGAAGTCGTCTCACATAATTGTCCGTCCGAAGGTTCGAATTGCCCTCTTACACCCCCATCATTTAACAGCCAGTTAAAAGATGGGGCGAGTATAGTCAGGCAATCGGCATTGTGAACTCAAAAATAGTGCCGCCTTCAGGGTGACGGTTGAACGTCAGTCGCCCACCGTGAGACTGAACAATCGAGTGGCATACGGTCAGACCAATCCCCATACCATCGGACTTGGTGGTGTAGAAAGGCGTGAACAGTTTTTCTTCGGCATCGTCCGCCAGTCCATACCCCCGGTCAATCACCGATACCTTAACAAACTGATCATCCACCTGCTCTGCCTTAACCCAGACCCCGATGTCCCGGGTATCCTGGTCCCTCATGGCTTCCATACCGTTGCGAATCAGGTTTAAGGCCACCTGCTGAATCTGTACCGGATCCACTTTCACCTCTGGCAGGTCCTGAGCGACCTCGGTGTGAATCTCCATACTGTTATTTCGAGCATCCACTTCAGCCAGCTTGACGGTATCGCTGATCAGCTTGATCGGATCGACACAACCCAGGACATGATCAGGCTTCTTAACAAATGAGCGAATCCGGGCAATGATCTCACCTGCACGACGGGCCTGGATATTAATCTTGTCCATGGCTTCATAAAGTGATTTATAAACATCGTCGTCTTTATCTTCCAGTCGGGCCATCATCCGCTTGGCGACCTGGGCATAGTTGGAAATGGCGGTGAGAGGCTGGTTCACTTCGTGAGCAAAGCCTGCGGCCATCTCACCCATAATACTCAGGCGGGAAACATGGGTCAGTTTTTCCTTCTGGGTTTCCAGTTCGTTCAGTGCCTTCTGCAAGGCTGCCTGCCCACGTTTTTTACTGCTGATATCGGTAAAGACCACCACCGCACCATTAGGCTGTCCTTCTTCCATAATCGGGGTGCATGAATAACTGACCGGGAAGGATGAGCCCTCCTTGTGCCAGAACAAAGCATCGTCCACCCGTTTGCTGATCCCTTTGTTCAATGCTTCCTGAATGGGAGCCAGATACTGACTGCGCGCTTCATCGCCCGCTTCATCCAGCATCAGTTCAATCAGGCTACGATGGGTGAGGGTGTCCATAGGCCAGCCCGTCATAATAGAAGCTGCGGCATTGGCAAAGGTAATATGCCCCCAGCTGTCGAGCCCGAAGATACCTTCGTTCATACTCTCCAGAATACGGGCCTTGTCAGCCTCAAGCTGACGATTGCGAGCAGAAAGCGCCTGTTCCAGCCGATGTATTTTGAGCTGGGTTTCGACCCGGGCAATGACTTCTTCGGCCTGAAAAGGCTTGGAGATAAAATCAACGGCACCGGTTTCCAGACCACGAACCTTGTCTTTGGTGTCATCCAGGGCTGACAGAAAAACCACAGTAATGTTGCTGGTGGCCGGATCTTCTTTCAGTTGACGGCACACTTCATAGCCGTCCATGCCCGGCATCATGATATCCAGTAAAAGCAGTGCTGGCCTGGCCTTGCGAGCAACCCTCAGGGCATTTTCACCGTTTTTTGCAATCAGAAGCTTGTAGCCTCGTCCACTGAGCGTTTGCAGCAGCACCTGTAAGTTGGTGGGACTGTCATCCACCAGAAGAATGCGTTCTACCTCATCAACCGTTTCCGGAAGAGTGTCTGCCACGTACATAGTGTCCGCCAATTCGTTAGTTACCGCTGGGAAAAGAATAGTCGAAAAAGTGGCTCATTCTGCCAGAATTCCCCCTGCAAGGCATGGAGTCTTTAGCAAATTTCGCAACGTGTCAAACGCCCCCTGTTCATGGTTAAATAACCTGTTAATCATTAAACTCGTGATGTTGGAAACCAAGCATGAAAGTACTGGTCATCGGTCAAACCAGCCAGGTCGGCTACGAAGTCTGTAGAATCCTCAGCGATAAGGGTATTTCCTGGCACGCCCCGGACAGAGCGGAACTGGATTTGTCCAGACCCAATCAGATTCGGGCTTGTCTCGACCGCCATCAACCAGACCTGGTCATCAATGCGGCGGCTTACAACAACCCGGTCAAAGCTGAAAATGAGCCTTCCCGATGTTTCAGTATCAATCGGGACGCGGTTGCAGAACTGGCCGACTGCTGCCAGCGCCAGGGTATTATTCTGTTCCAGCTTTCAAGCTACAGAGTGTTTGACGGTACCAAGCAGGAGCCTTACAACGAAAAAGACCCCACCAACCCGACCGGTGTTCTTGGCAACAGCAGACTTCAGGCGGAACAGCAAATCCGAGAACGCTGTGAGCGACATATTATACTGCGACTGTCGTGGATTATCAGTGCGCGTCGTCCCAATATTCTCAGAAGACTGGCAGAACGGATGTTGGCTAACAAGGAGGTGTATGTCACTCCGGACCAGTTGGGTTGCCCGACACCGGCTGACGATGCCGCCCGGATCATTGTCGCCATGGTTCAACAACTCGACTGTGGCGCACAGGTGTGGGGCACTTACCACTACGCCACCACAGAATCGGTTTCTGAAAGCAACTTCGCTGAAGTTCTTATTGCTGAAGCTTCCCAGCATCGCGATCTGAACGTCCGAAAGCTGATCATGGCAAATATTGAATCTCGGGAAGGCATCAAACCCCCCGCCAATGGCACTCTTTCGTCCAATAAGGTTCTGAACACTTTTGGCGTTCATGCCCGTCCCTGGAGAAGTGCCGTGGCCCGTATTATTCGTGAAGTATGCGACCAGAAATCTTCTCCGCCGTAAAGGCTTGCTCTGCAAGCCGAGCTTGCTTATGTCAAAGGTAACGATCCGATATATCGGTTAAGAGGTCGTGTCGTCCAATTTGTGCAAAAACTTCCAGTAATTCATTGAAGGTAATCTTAAATTTCATTTTTTGCCATTTTTCCATCATCGCCCTTGCCTTAGCATTATCATCGCCAGCCTTATCAATCTCTTTTATATGTTCTTCCCTAAGAACACCGGTGTGTTTGGCAAATTTTCGCCAATCGTTTCCTAGTTTAGAAGCAACATTCAGGAGTTCCTCTTGTGCTACGGCAGAGTCCAATTCTGTTTTTCTTTTTCTTTTGAGAATTCCGTCAGTATTGATGCCCAGTTTAGAACAAACACCCAGCATTTCCTCTACATCAGGGCTCAAAGTTCCAGGCTCTGGAATGCTTATTTGCAATTCCTGACACAGTGGGGGCATGTATGGAGCGGGTTGATAGGGCTGCATGTATGCAGCGGGTTGCACAGGCTCGGACAAGGGTCCATAGGGCTCGGGCCCATAGGACAGAGGTTCAGAGGACGCGTATGGAAAGGCTTGCTCAGGTTCAAAGGACACGTATGCTTCGGCTTGCACAGGTTCAGGATCCGATAGTTCATGATACAGTTGATCTGATGGCTCACCGAATAGCTCCTTAGGAACCATGCCAAAGATCAAAAACATACTATGTATAAATTTGTCTTTTTCTTCTGCTCCCTTATTTTCCAGAAACTTAACAAGCTGTTCACCGGTTTTTAAGGTGAAGGTTCTTAAAAGCTCAAATTGATCACTGGATACATCTTTCGCAAAACGAACATTCTCATTGAACATATCACTTAAACGCTTTCCGTGCATGGATCTTATAAGAACAAAAGCAATCAACATAATTTCAACATCATCATAATCTATAAATTGATTGGCACTAATATTTAAGCCCAGATCATGAAATGTTTGTTGACCAGGGCCTTTAGTTATATAAGGTCTGTTATGTTCAGTAATAAAAGAATATTCACCATGAGCTCCAAACTTAATAATTTTTGTTAAATCCCCATTCTTATTGTACGGATGCGGTATACCAAAACCGTACCTATCATAAACATCTCTGGCAAATTTATTGAGCATTTGTATTGTTAAAAATTTTGATGGAAATATTTCACTTCCTAGTGACTTCCGCACTTCTTCAAATATCTGACAAATATAATTCATTAACTTTACTTTCTGTTGGTGATCTAATCCTGAATAAAAAACGTGACCCAGGTCATCAGAAACCAAAAGTTCATTACTCGTTAACTGGTTCAGAAATTCGTTTCTGAATTTTTTCAAACCGGTTTCGCTCTCAAACTCATCCCTTTGAATAGCCAGTGTTTTAACAATTCTTGTTACCTCAACGTAATCTTCAATTCCCTGAGATTTTGCCAATTCAGCCACTTCTGAAATAAGGTGGTGAAGAGAGATACTGCCGTTTAAAAATTTAAACCATTTCGGATAAAATTCACTTAACGCATGTTTATCTGATATAAAACTTTGAGTTAACAGATTATAAAGTGCCGGGAAATTATAGTAGCTATTAATGCGGAAATAATCTCCTCCCTGCCTTTCATTTGAATCCAGAGTTTTGAACCATTCAAATACACCGATTGGTGAAGCATCAGCCTCTTGTATACCAAGCTCGTCTTTCGTGTCTTGTAGTATTTCGGAAACCAGTTTTTCAGTCGATTCCCGCTCAAGTAAACGGGATTCACGATCGAGACATTCTCCGCATTTATTGTGGGCGACTACCGTTTTTATCTTACAAACCTGACAGAACCCACTGTTTGCTGATCCACCTGACCCATCATCTCCGCCACTTTCTCTACCACTCTCCCTGCCACTACCGCTGCCTTGATTTTGACGACCAGACCCTCCTTGAAACTGAGTAGGCGAAGCCTTATTAAGATCGCCTTTTTGACTTCCAGCCTGACCAGTTCCGGTTCCTCCAGGATGACCGATCCCGGTCGGGACCTGGCCCGGAAAGACGGACACGCTGCGTAATGGTTTGGGACTTAAAATAAACTCTTGCTGGGCATAATGACCGTAGTCTTCGGTTTGTAGCGGTTGTGGCGGGTTGCTGTTCAGGTAATGATCAAATACCGCTTCCGGGTTATCGGGATTTCTGGACAATGCCAGAAAAAACCCCGAATTCCTTTCCAGATTTGCAGCGCTTATCTTATTCCAAAGTTCCTGCGAAATAATGACGGTCTGCTCATTCCAACCCTGCTTGATGGTGAGCACAATCCGGGTATCCCAAATCTGTTTTTTTACGGTCTGGCCGTCAGGGCCAGGCAGCAGGATCACGCTGCTGAACAGCTCACTCATCCATTCAAAGAAGTATAAAGGCCTCATTCCACTGCCCGGCCTTTTCTTGAGTAAATCGTCTAAATCATCGTTACTGCCAAAACTGCCACCACCGGAGCTTATGAATGGTTCGCCGTTATCCGCAGTACCCGAGGCTCCGGGTATTGCAAAAGGCCCGCTGAAACGGCTGCTGTCGCCAGAATGATCAGACCCATTGTTTACAGCCTGTTTTTCCCAACCCGCCCAGCTCACCAGGCTGCTATAAGCAGCACAGTGACCAGCAAGCGGCAAAGTCACAAACGAGATGAATAAAAAAAACAGCTGACCGATAGTCAGGAGCCTTGTTGCTTTCATACCTGAACTTGCCTAAAAGTTTTATCGACAAGAAATAAAAGTAGACATTATATTTGAAAATGTTTTATTTATTTCTGGTATTCGAAACGGTCGCACCCGCACAACCAGCCTGCCAAAGACTTGTTACTCTTGTGCCACGGCAGAGTCCAAAGTTACAGACTGTGATGTGCTTGTTTCTGATTGCTGGTGCTGAGGATGTGCGACCGCGTGTGTATCGGCTTGCGTTAACGGAGCAGGTTCGGGGTCTGATAGTTCATCAGATAGCTCATCAGATAGCTCCTCAGGAACCATACCAAAAATCATAAACATACTATGTATAAATTTGTCTTTTTCTTCTGTTCCCTTCTCCTTCAGAAACTCAACAAGTACTTTACCGGCTGTTAAGGTGAATTTTTTAAAAAGCTCAAGTTGCGTACCGGGTATATCTTTCGCTAAACGAACATTCTCGGGGAACATATCACTTAAACGCTGTCCAAGCATTGATCTTATAAGAACAAAAGCGGTAAGTATGGCTTCAACATCAGAATCATCTAAATTTTCATGGACAGTAATAGCTAATGCCTGCATATGAAGTGGTTGACTAATTATTCCCAGTAAATAAGGTTTGTTATATGGAGTAATAAAAGAATAATCACCACAACTCCCACAACCCCACATAAAGATCTCTCCTAACTCCTTATGATTAACGTCCGGATCCGGCATACCAAAACCATACTTAGCATAAACATCTCTGGCAAATTGATTTAACACTGCTATTACTATAAATCTCGATGGCATTATTTCACTTTGTAGCGACCAACTCACTTTTGCAAACACTTGATAAATATAATTAATTAACGCTACTTTCTGTTGGCGACCTAACCCTGAATAAAAAACTTGCCCTGGGTTATCAGAAGCCAAAAAATCATTACTCATTAACTGGTTCAACAATTCGTTTCCGAATTCTTTCAAACCCGTTTCGTTCTCAAACTTATCCCTATAAACAGCAAGTATTTTAACAATTCTTGTTACCTCAACATAATCTTCAATTCCCTGAGATTTTGCCAATTCACCAACGTCTGAAATAAGGTGGTAAAGAGAGATACTGCCGTTTAAAAATTTAACCCATTTCGGATAAAACTCACTTAGCGTATTTTGATTTGACGAAAAACTTTGAGTTAAAAGGTTATAAAGCGCCGGGAAATGATAGTGATCATTAATATGAAAACATTGTTCTCTCTGACTTTCATTAGAATCCAGAGTTTTGAACCATTCAAATACGTGGATTGCTGAAGCATCAGCCTCTTGTGTGCCTGACTCAGGTACTTCTTCCCTGTCTTGCCCTATTGCATAAGGCTGTTCTTCGATCGGTTCCTGCTCAACAGCATGGGCTCCTGATACTGACATTTCCTCATCTTGCCCTATTGCAGAAGACACTTCTTCAGTCGATTCCTGGTCAAGTTCACTGGATTCACGATCCAGGCATTCTTTGCATTTGTTATAAGCGAGTACAGTTTTACCACAAATCCAGCACGACCCGCTGTTTGCTGATCCACCTGACCCATCATCTCCGCCGCTTTCTCTGCCACTCTCTCTGCCACTACCACTGCCCTGACTTTGACGACCATGGCCGCTTTGAAACTGAGTATTGGCAGGTGAGGTGAGGTCGGCTTGCCCTCCAGCCTGACTGGTTTTGCTTTTTCCAGAATGACCAATCCCGGTGGGGACCTGACCTGGAAAAACGGACACGCTGCTGAACAGCTCACTCATCCATTCAAAGGAGTATAAAGGCCTCATCCCGCTGCCCGGCCTTTTCCTGAATAAATCGTCTAAATCGTCGCCAGTGCCAAAAACGCCACCACCAGAGCTTGTGAATGGTTCGCCCTTATCCGCGGTACCCGAGGCTCCGGGTATTGCAAAAGGCCCGCTGAAACGGCTGCTGTCGTCAGAATAATCAGACCCATTGTTTACAGCCTGTTTTTCCCAACCCGCCCAGCTCACCAGGCTGGTATAAACACCACAGTGACCAGCAAGCGGCAAAGTGACAGACGAGATGAATAAAAAAAACAGCTGACCCATAGTCAGGAACCTTGTTGCTTTCATATCTGAACTTGCCTAAAAGTTTTATCGACAAGAGATAAAAGTAGACATTATATTTGAAAATGTTTTATTTATTTCTGGTATTCGAAACGGTCGCACCCGCACAACCGGCCTGTCAAAGACTTGTTACTCTTGTGCCATGGCAGAGTCCAAAGTTACAGACTGTGATGTGCTTGTTTCTGATTGCTGGTACTGGGAATGTGCGACCGCGTGTGTATCGGCTTGCGTTAACGGAGCAGGTTCGGGGTCTGATAGTTCATCAGATAGCTCCTCAGGAACCATACCAAAAATCATAAACATACTATGTATAAACTTGTCTTTTTCTTCTGCTCCCCTATCCTTCAGAAACTTAACAAGCTGTTCACTGGCTTTTAAGGTGAAGGTTTTTAAAAGCTCAAGTTGCTGACTGGGTACATGTTGCGCAAAACGAACATGTTCAGGGAACATATCACTTAAACGTTGTCCGAGCATTGATCTTATAAGAACACAAGCAACAAGCATAGCTTCAACATCTCTAAAATATAAATATTCATTAACAGTAACTTTTAATGCCAGAATATGAAGTGGTTGATTAATAACTCCACGTAAATAACGTATGTTACTTAGAGTAACAAAAGAATATTCACCAGTGTCCCACACAGGGACTTCTATTGAATTGCCATAACTACTATCGATATCCGGCATAGCAAAACCATACTTACCATAAACAGTTCTAGCAAATTGATTTAACATTCTTATTGTTATCAATCTCGATGGGAATTGTTCATATTCTAGCGGCAGACTCGCATCTTTAAATATCTCAAAAATATATTTAATTAACAATGATCTCCGTGAGTAACCTATTTCTGAATAAACAATTTGACTCGGGTCATCAGAAGCCAAAAAATTATTATTCATTAACTGGTTCAGCAATTCGTTGCTAAATTGCTCTAAAGCGGCTTCGTTCTCAAACTCATAAAGAGCAAGTGCTTTAACAATTCTTGCTACCTCGACATAATCTTCAATCCCTTGAGATTTTGCCAATTCACCCACTTCTGAAATAAGGTGGTAAAGAGACAGGCTACCGTTTAAAAATTTAACCCATTTCGGATAAAACTCACTTAGCGTATTTTTATCTGAGATAAAACTTTTAGTTAAAAGTCTATAAAGTGCTGAGAGTTTATAGTAATCATTTCTGTGAAAACAATCTTCTCTCAACCTTTCATCTGAGTCCAAAGTTTTGAACCATTCAAATAGATGGATTGCTGAAGTGTCAGCTTCCCTGTCTTGCCCCATTGCAGAAGGGCGTTCTTCAGTCGATTCCTGCTCAAGTACACCGGATTCACGATCCAGACATTCTTTGCATTTATTATTAAAGACGAGTGCCGTTTTTTTCTTACAAATCTGGCATGGCCCACTGTTTGATGACCCACCTGCCCCATCATCTTCGTCACTATCACTGCCACCACCGCTGTCTTGATTTTGACGACCATTTTGACGACCATGGCTTCCTTGAAACTGAGTAGGCGGGGCGCTATCAAGATCGCCTCCCTGACTTCCAGCCTGACCCGTTCCTCCAGAATGGCCAATCCCGGTAGGAACCTGACCCGGAATAATGATGAACTGCTCATTCCAACCCTGCATGATTTTGAGCACAATCCGGGTATCCCAAAAAGGCCTCATCCCACTGCCCGGTCTTCTCTTGAATAAATCGCCTAAATCGTCGCCACTGCTAAAACCGCCACCAGCAAAGCTTGTGAATGTTTCACTGTTATTCGCAGTACCCGAGGCTCCGGGCATCGCAAAAGGCCCACTGAAACGACTGCTGTCATCAGAATGATCAGACCCATTTTTTACAGCCTGTTTTTCCCAACCCGCCCAGCTCATCAGGCTGGTATAAACAGCACAGTGGCCGGCAAGCGGTAAAGTGACAGGCAAGGTAAATAAAAAAAACAGGCGAACCATAGTCAGAAGCCTTGCTGTTTTCATCTTCTGGTACCCTAGACCGCAGGGGCAAGCTGTAACCACACTCATCGATTACTAAGGATGTTCGACCGGGTGTGCAGTGGCTTGCGTTAACGGAGCAGGTTCGGGGTCTGATAGTTCATCAGATAGCTCCTCAGGAACCATACCAAAAATCATAAACATACTATGTATAAATTTGTCTTTTTCTTCTGTTCCCTTCTCCTTCAGAAACTCAACCAGTACTTTACCGGCTGTTAAGGTGAATTTTTTTAAAAGCTCAAGTTGCGTACCGGGTATATCTTTCGCAAAACGAACATTCTCGGGGAACATATCACTCAAACGTTGTCCAAGCATTGATCTTATAAGAACAAAAGCAGTAAGTATGGCTTCAACATCACGAAAATATACATTTTGATCGATAGTAATATATAATGCCAGAGTATGAAGTGCTTGACTAATCATTCCCTGTAAATCAGGTTTGTTATTTGGAGTAATAAAAGAATAATTACCACAACTCCCACAGCCCCACATAAAGATCTCTGCTAACTCCTTATGATTAACGTCCGGATCCGGCATACCAAAACCATACTTAGCATAAATATCTCTGGCAAATTTATTTAACATTGATATTACTATAAATTCCGATGGCATTATTTCACTTTGTAGCGACCGACTCACTATTTCAAACACTTGATAAATATAATTAATTAACGCTACTTTCTGTTGGCGACCTTACCCTGAATAAAAAACTTGCCCTGGGTTATCAGAAGCCAAAAAATCATTACTCATTAACTGGTTCAACAATTCGTTGCCGAATTCTTTCAAACCCGTTTCGTTCTCAAACTTATCCCTATAAACAGCAAGTATTTTAACAATTCTTGTTACCTCAACATAATCTTCAATCCCCTGAGATTTTGCCAATTCACCAACGTCTGAAATAAGGTGATAAAGAGAGATACTGCCGTTTAAAAATTTAACCCATTTCGGATAAAACTCACTTAGCGCATTTTGATTTGACGAAAAACTTTGAGTTAAAAGGTTATAAAGTGCCGGGAAATGATAGTGATCATTAACATGAAAACATTGTTCTCTCTGACTTTCATTTGAATCCAGAGTTTTGAACCATTCAAATACGTGGATTGCTGAAGCATCAGCCTCTTGTGTGCCTGACTCAGGTATTCCTTCCCTATCTTGCCCTATTGCATAAGGCTGTTCTTCGATCGGTTCCTGCTCAACAGCATGGGCTCCTGATACTGACATTTCCTCATCTTGCCCTATCGCAGAAGGCACTTCTTCAGTCGATTCCTGCTCAAGTTCACTGGATTCACGATCCAGGCATTCTTTGCATTTGTTATAAGCAAGTACAGGTTTCATCTTACAAATCTGGCATGACCCACTGTTTGCTGATCCACCTGACCCATCATCTCCGCCGCTTTCTCTGCTACTCTCTCTGCTACTCTCTCTGCTACTCTCTCTGCTACTCTCTCTGCCACTACCACTGCCCTGACTTTGACGACCATGGCCGCTTTGAAACTGAGTATTGGCAGGTGAGGTAAGGTCGGCTTGCCCTCCAGCCTGACTGGTTTTGCTTTTTCCAGAATGACCAATCCCGGTGGGGACCTGGCCCGGAAAAACGGACACGCTGCTGAACAGCTCACTCATCCATTCAAAGGAGTATAAAGGCCTCATCCCACTGCCCGGCCTTTTCCTGAATAAATCGTCTAAATCGTCGCCAGTGCCAAAAGCGCCACCACCAGAGCTTGTGAATGGTTCGCCCTTATCCGCGGTACCCGAGGCTCCGGGTATTGCAAAAGGCTCACTGAAACGACTGCTGTCGTCAGAATGATCAGATCCATTTTTTACAGCCTGTATCCAGCTCACCAGGCTGGTATAAGCAGCACAATGACCAGCAAGCGGCAAAGTGATAGACAGGATAAATAAAAAAAACAGCTGACCCATAGTCAGGAGCCTTGTTGCTTTCATACCTGGACTTGCCTAAAAGTTTTATCGACAAGAAATAAAAGTAGACTTTATATTTGAAAATGTTTTATTTATTTCAGGTATTCGAAACGGTCGCACCCGCACAACCGTCCTGTCAAACATTTGTTACTCTTGTGCCATGGCAGAGTCCAAAGTTACAGATTGTGATGTGCTTGTTTCTGATTGCTGGTACTGGGAATGTGCGACCGCGTGTGTATCGGCTTGCGTTAACGGAGCAGGTTTGGGATCCGACAGTTCATCAGATAGCTCCTCAGGAACCATACCAAAAATCATAAACATACTATGTATAAACTTGTTTTTTTCTTCTGCTCCCCTATCCTTCAAAAACTTAACAAGCTGTTTACGGGCTTCTAAGGTGAAGGTTTTTAAAATCTCAAATTGCCCACTGGGTACATATTGCGCAAAACGAACATTCTCAGGGAACATACCACTTAAACGTTGTCCGAGCATTGATCTTATAAGCGCACAAGCAACAAACATGGCTTCAACATCCCAAGAACATAAATATTCATCATCAGCAACGATTGATCCCAGAACATGAAGTGATTCGTCACCTTCATCACTTTCATCACCTTCATCAATTAAATAATGTGCACTACTTGGAGTAATAAAAGAATATTCACCAACGCCCCACGCAGAGATTTCTGTTGAACTGAGAGTACTTCTAGATATATTGGGCATACCAAAACCATACTTATTATAAACAGCTCCGGCAAAATGATTTAACATGCTTATTGTTATTAATCTGGATGGAACCAATTCACTTTCTAGCCGCCAGCCTATTCTTATAAACACCTGATAAATATAATCAATTAACATTGCTCTCTGTTGGCGACCTATTTCTGAATAAACAATTTGTTCCGGGTCATCAGAAGCTAAAAAATTATTACTTATTAACTGGTTCGGCAATTCGTTGCTAAATTGATCCAAACCGGCTTGGTTCTCAAATTCATAAAGAGCAAGTGTTTTAACAATTCTTGTCACCTCCACATAGTCTTCAATCCCTTGAGATTTTGCCAATTCACCTACTTCTGAAATAAGACGGTAAAGAGACGAGCTACCCTTTAAAAATTTAATCCATTTCGGATAAAATTTACTTAGCGCATTTTTATCTGAGATAAAACTTTGAGTTAAAAGTCTATAAAGTGCTGAGAACTTATAGTAATCATTTCTTTGAAAACAACCTTCTCTCAGCCTTTCATTTGATTCCAAAGTTTTGAACCATTCAAATAAACGGATTGCTGAAGTGTCAGCCTCTTGTGTGCCTGACACCGATACTTCTTCCCAGTCTTGCTCTGTTGCAGAAGGGCATTTTTCAGTCGATTCCTGCTCAAGTACACTGGATTCACGATCCAGACATTCTTTGCATTTATTATTAAAGACGAGTGCCGTTTTTTTCTTACAAATCTGGCATGACCCACTGTTTGATGACCCACCTGCCCCATCATCTCCGTTACTATCACTGCCAGCACCGCTGTCTTGATTTTGACGACCATTTTGACGACTATTTTGACGACCATAGCTTCCTTGAAACTGAGTAGGCGGGGCGCTATCAAGATCGCCTCCCTGACTTCCAGCCTGACCCGTTTCTCCAGAATGGCTAATCCCGGTGGGAACCTGACCCGGAATAATGATGAACTGCTCATTCCAACCCTGCATGATTTTGAGCACAATCCGGGTATCCCAAAAAGGCCTTATCCCACCGCCCGGCCTTTTCCTGAATAAATCGCCTAAATCATCGCCACTGCCAAAACCACCACCAGAGCTTGTGAATGTTTCGCCGTTATCCGCAGTACCCGAAGCTCCGGGTATTGCAAAAGGCCCACTGAAACGGCTGCTGTCGTCAGAATGATCAGACCCATTTTTTACAGCCTGTTGATTGCGGTAAAAAATATCGACAAATGATGTTTTTTTAGCAGCACAGTGACCAGCAAGCGGCAAAGTGACAGTCAGGATAAATAAAAAAAACAGGTGAACCATAGTCAGGAGCCTTATTGCTTTGATGCCTGGAAATCAATGACTTTGCTTTGCATCCTTAAAACTTCGTTTCCGGTGTCGCCTTTTGTGATTCGACTGGTTTTGAGCATTTTGCAAGGTCTCCTGATGCCCTGCGCAGGCTTGCTCTTCGCTGTGAAGGAGTTCCTTTAGTGTTAAGGCAGAGCTCGAAGTTACAGGCTCTGATGTACTTTTTTTTGATTGCTGATCCCGGAGACGGGCGACTTCGTGTGCAACAGCTTGCGCTATCGGCACAGGTTCGGGATCCAATAGTTCACGCGATAGCTCCGTAGGAACCATACCAAAGATCAAAAACATACTATGTATAAATCTGTCTTTTTCTTCTGCTCCCCTGGACTCCAGAAACCTGACAAGCTGCCCACGGGCTTTTAAGGCAAAGGTGCTTAACAGCTCAAGTTCCTCAATGGGTGCATATTCACAAAAATATTTACGCTCAGGAAACATTCCTAATAAGGTCGGTCCGAGCATTGACCTTATAATAACCAAAGCAGTAAACATAGCTTCAACATCTCTAAATTCTAAACTTTGATAGTTAGTAACAGCGACTGCCTGAACATGAAGTGGCCCACCAGTGAATCCAAGTAAAAACTTCTTGTTATAGGGAGTAATAAAAGAATATCCACCTGAATTCCCACAGCCCCACATCAAAATCTGCAACAAGCCATTATTACTCATTTCCGGATCCGGCATACCAAAACCATACTTAGCGTAAACATCTCTGGCAAATTCATTTAACATTGCTGTTGTTATAAATCTCGATGGGAATTTTTCAGCTTGCAGCGACAGGCTCGTTTCTTTAAATACCTGATAAATATAATTGATTAACTCTGCCTTCTCTTGGTGACCTAATCTTGAATAATAAATTTGATCGGGGTCATAAGGAGACGACAATTTTTTCATCCTCAAATGGTCCAGTAATACGTTTCTGAAGGGTGTCGATCTGGTTTCACTCTCAAACTCTTCCCTGTTTACAGCAAGTGTTTCAACAATTCTTGCCACCTCAACATAATCCTCAATTCCCTGAGATTTTGCCAATTCACCCACTTCTGAAATAAGCTGATAAAGGGACATACTGTAATTTAAAAACTTAACCCATTTTGAATAAAATTTACTTAGGGTATTTTTGTCTGACATAAAACTTTGAGTTAAAAGTTTATAAAGTGTTGGAAAATTATAGTCATGACTAATGTGAAAAGAACTCTCTCTTATATAGCTATTTGAATTTGAATTTAAAGTTTTGAACCATTCAAATAGACGGATTGCTGAAGTGTCAGCCTGTTTTGTGCCTGATTCAGATACCTCGCTGTCTTGCCCTATTGCAGGAGGCAGTTCTTCCGTCAGCTCCCGCTCAAGTACACTGGAGTCACGATCCAGACATGCTTTGCATCTGTTATAAGCGAGTAAAGGTTTACCACAAATCAGGCATGACCATCTGTTTGGTGATCCACCTGCCCCACCATCTCCCCCACTCTCTCTGCCACTCTTTCTTCCACCACTGCTGCCTTGACTTTGACGACCAGAGCCGCTTTGAAACCGAGTATTGGCAGCTGGGGCCTTATTAAGGTCGGCTTGACTTCCGGCCTGACGGGTTCTGCCTCCTCCAGGATGGCCGATCCCGGTAGGAACCTGGCCCGGAAAAACGGTAACACTGCGTAATTGTTTGGGACTTAAAATGAACTCTTGCTGTGCATAACGACCAGTGAGCACAATCCGGTTATCCCAAATCTGTTTTTTTACGGTCTGGCCGCCAGTACCGGGCAGCAGGATCACTCTGCTGAACTGCTCACTCATCCATTCAAAGGAGTATAAAGGTCTAATCCCACCGCCCGGCCTTCTCTTGAATAAATCACCCAAATCGTCACTACTGCCAAAACCGCCACCACCAGAGCTTATGAATGGTTCGCTGTTATCCGCAGTACCCGAGGCTCCGGGTATTGCAAAAGGCCCACTTAAACGGCTTTTGTCGTCAGAATGATCAAGCCCATTTTTTACCGCCTGTTGATTGCGATAAAAAATATCAACAAATGATGTCTTTTTGTTGGCTGACGTATGACTCGACGGTAAAGCCGCGCTTTCTGAAAAAAAACCGCTGCATTCCGGTTCTATAACCCATCCATTATCATTGTCTTCAATGGCCAAAACCAACGATTGGTGACCTGCCGGTAAACGCCACCTGGCCGAGTACTCGTGTTGCCAGCGATCACTGTCGGGTGCCGATGCAATCCGTCTGATATCCCCATTTTGTATATCCGGCATAGCCTGACCCGTTACAGGCTTTTTAAATACCGGGGGAGAGGGGAAATTCCCTGTCGACGATGCAGGGGGCGTCCGGAAACAAAAATTAAATTGATTGCCCGGCTGGCTATCGAGGATGACATAAAACTGGTTGTTCTCCAGTTCAGAAATTGTTTTACCGTTGTCACCAACCGCCTTGCGATCATAGGTAAGAAGAAGGGGCGGATTGCTCCCTATAAACGACAGTTTACTGATCTCCCCCGGTGCCTGAATGGCTTTGGAGGAACTCCCCCAACCCGCCCAGCTCACCAGGCTGGTATAAGCAGCGCAGTGACCCGTAAGCGGAAAAGTGACAAGCAAGGTAAATAAAAAAAACAGGCGATCCATAGTTAGAAACCTTGCTGTTTTCATAGTCGAATTTGCCTAAAGGTTTTATTGGTAAGACGTAACAATAGACCGTAAATTTGGCTCTTTTGAATTTTTCGCCCAGACACAGGCTTACCGGGTCTCCTATGAAGTACTCGGGATACAGCTACGGATATTCAGATCAGCGCTTTCGTGGCCATGACCGTTTGGGCGATGCTTTGCGTGAAATTTGTTAAATGATTTCACCCGCATCAAAAATTGTCAGTATGGTGGTTGGTTAGAAATTAAAGGTGGAAATCGATAAAACAACTTCAAAATTAAGGTCTATTGTTATGCCTCATCGGTAAAATTTTTTGGAGAAATCCAATCGTCACTGAACCCCGCCCTGAAGGACGGGGCTTGAAAAAGCTCCCAATTTGGGGTTAGAAGTGACCAGACTCAGCAACCGCAAGGTTGCTACGTTAAGGACGAATGTATAGTTACCGTGGGATGCTTCACCAGTCCCACGCTCTAAGGATAGTGGTTAAACAGTGTATTGAGGGTTAATCACAGTGCTGCTATCAAGAAACCGTCCATTAACATTGTCGAGATGAACTTTACTGCCGCAAGGCTAGAACGGTGCGTAAGCACCAAAAGTAACGAAGGTAGGTGTATGAACCGAGTGTTCGTATTTGACAAAAACAAAAAGCCTCTTATGCCTTGCCATCCGGCAAGGGCAAGAAAGCTGTTAGACAAGGGTAAGGCTGCTGTCTTCAGACGCTATCCTTTCACGATCATCCTGAAGGAAAGAGAAGGTGGAAATGTTCAGCCACTGGAACTCAAATTCGACGTTGGAAGCAAAACAACAGGCATAGCTGTTGTGGCTGACTGTGATCGTGGAAAGAAAGTTGTCTTTGCTGCTGAACTCCAGCATAGAGGACAGAGGGTTAAAGACTCTCTTGAGTCTCGGCGTGCAACATTGCTACTGGCGGTAGAACGAAGTTCAACCGCACTCAGCAAGGATACAAGAAAGAGCACTGGATAGATGCCGCCTGTGTAGGAGAGTCTGGAGCCAGTGTATACATAGCAGAGAGCACAAAACCCTTAATCATTAAGGCTATGGGTAGAGGCTCACGACAAATGTGTAGAGTGGACAAGTACGGATTTCCCCGTACAAAGGCTAAAGGCTCCAAACAAGTAAAAGGTTTCCAGACTGGCGATATCGTCAAGGCTATCGTTCCAGCCGGTAAACGGCAAGGAACGTATACAGGACGGGTTGCAGTGAGAACTACAGGCTCACTCAACATCAAGACTGAAAGTGACACCACCCAAGGAATTTCATGGAGAAACTGTCAGAAAATTCAGTCTGTGGATGGTTATGGTTACAGCTTGCTCTAACGAGCAAGTCAACATTCCTCCCCGCATTTATGCCCTCGGGTACTAGAAGTACGGGGTATCCAGTTGAGGTAAAACGATGAAAACCGCAAGTCTTCAGACTATGGTTCACCATTTTTTGTTATTCATCTTGTCTGTTATTTTGCCGCTTACTGGTCACAGCGCCAGTTATACCAACCTGTTGAGCTGGACGGGTTGGGGGAGTTCCTCCAAAAACATTGAGAAGTGGAGTGGGGCAACGGGGGATATTAGCAAACTGTCGTTTATAGGGAACAATCCGCCCCTTCTTCTTACTTATGATCGCAAGGCGATTGGCGGGAGCGGTAAAGCAGTTTCTGAACTGGAGAACAATCAGTTTTATGTCATCCTCGACAGCCACCCGGGCGATCAATTTAATTTTTGTTTTCGGACGCCCCCTGCATCGTCAACAGAAAACCTTCCCTCTCCACCGGTATTTAAAAAGCCTGTAACGGGTCAGGGTATACCGGATATACAAAATGGGGGAATGCGGCGTGTTGCGTCGACACCCGAAAGGGATCGCTGGCAACATGAGTACTCGACCAGATGGCGTTTACCGGCGGGTCATCAATCGTTGGTTTTGACGATTGAAGACAACGATAATGGATGGGTTATAGAGCCGGAATGCAGCGGTATTTTGTCAGAAAGTACGGCTTTACCGCCGTCATCGGGCAGTAATACACCAGCAAACAAAAAATCATCATTTGTCGATATTTTTTATCGCAATCAACAGGCGGTAAAAAATGAGCCTGATCATTCTGACGACAGCAGCCATTTCACTGGGCCTTTTGCAATACCCGGAAACTCTGGTGCTGCAGATAACAGCAAACCATTTACAAGTTCTGGTGGTGACAGTTTTGGCAGTGGCGATGATTTCGGCAATTTATTCAAGAAAAGACCGGGCAGTGGGATGGGCCCCCTTTACTCCTTTGAATGGATGAGTGAGCAGTTCAGCAGAGTGATCATGCTACCTGGTACTGACGGCCAGACCGTAAAAAAACAGATTTGGGATACCCGGATTGTGCTCAAAATCAAGCAGGGTTGGAATGAGCAGGCCATCATTATTTCGCAGGAACTTTGGGATAAAATAAAAGGTGCAAATCTTGAAAGGAGTTCAGGGCTTTTTCTGGCATTATCCAGAAATCCCGATAATCCCGAAGCTGTATTTGATCACTACCAGAACAGCAACCCGCCACAACCGCTTCAAACAGAAGACTACCGTCGTTATACACAGCAAGAGTTCGTTTTAAGTCCCAAGCAATTACGCAGCGTGTCCGTTTTTCCGGGCCATGTCCCCACAGGGATCGGCCATCCTGGAGGTGCCGGAACCAGTCAGGCCGAAACTCAAACTGATTTTAGTAGTGACTCATCCGCCAGTGCTCAGTTTCAAGGCGGCTACGGTCGTCAAAATCAAGGCAGTGGTGGTGGCAAAGAGAGTGGCAAAGAGAGTGGCAGAAAGAGTGGAGGGGATGATGGGTCAGGTGGATCACCAGACAGTGAGTCATGCCAGATTTGTGGTAAACCTGTACTCGCTTATAATAAATGCAGAGAATGTCTGGATTGTGAATCCTGTGTACTTGAGCAAGAACAGACTAAAGAAAAGTCTCCTGCAATAGGGCAAGACAATAAAGAAGTAGCTGTGTCAGGCACACAAGAGGCTGATGCCTCAGCAATCCATGTATTTGAATGGTTCAAAACTTTGAAATCAAATGAAAGGCAGAAAGAAGTTTTTTTTCGCATTAGTATTTATTATAATTCTCCAGAACTTTATAATCTTTTAGCTCGTAGATTCTTTTTAGACAAAAATGCGTTAGTTCAATTTCATGCGAAATGGATTGATTTTATAGCTCTCAGAATATCACTATACGAGCTTATTTCAGAAGTCGGTGAATTGGCACAATCGCAAGGAGTCGAGGATTATGTTGAGGTGACGAGAATTATTAAAGCGTTGGCTTTATACAGGAGCGCATATGAAGAAAAAACGAGTTCGGTGCAACACAAAAACGAATTACTGATTTTCTTGACAAGTAAAAATCTTTTGGTGCCCGATGACTTGCATAAAGTTAGTTATTCAGGATTAGATCGCCAACAGAAAGCAGTGCTAATTGATTCTATTTATAAGATATTTAAAAAAATTGGTGAGTTACTACAAGAGGAAGCCGTTCCAACAGATTTTAAAATAATAAAAATGTTAAATACATTAGCCAGAGATGTTTATTCTGAGTATTTTTTTGGTCTTCCGGTTGTCAAAAACCAGGCGTTAGATGTTATTATGTGGGGCTATGCGAACCAATATAAATATTCTTTTATTACTCCATCTAACAAGAATGAGCTGTCTGAAATTAATAGTCTTCAAACACTTCAAGATATTGCATTAATTATTTCTACCGATGGATCATCAGATATTGAAGATATTAAAACTATGTTTACCGCTCTGATTTTTATAGGATCCATGTTAGAGGGACATTTTAAAGGTATGTTTTTTGAACATGATCTTCTTGCTAAAACTATACCCCGTGAGCAGCTTGTTCTTTTAGGAAATTTTAACTCAAAAGTCAGGGGAAAATTTTTTGAAGCATTAGAGCTTCGTGAACCAGAAGAAAGAGACGAATTAATTCGTAATATGTTTTTGATCTTTGGTATGGTACCTAAAGAAATATCTAATCTATTGTCCTGGGAATTCAATTACGAATGTTTTCCGTTAACGCAAGCCGCGGCTTATGTAACTAGACATCCCCATTATCATCCATTTAAAACAAGCACACCACAGTCGGTCATTATGGGCGCCGTTTTACCACTAGGGGAGCTGCTGAATGTTGGTTTTAAACTAGCTAAAGATTGGAAAAATTTTGCCAGACATACCGATGTTTTTAGTGATGACAATATAAAGACTATTGATGCAAATATCGGAGAAGATGTTGGAAAGGCAATGCTAATGCTAGAACAATGGAAAACAAATAAAGTTCAAATTACTTTCAAAGAGCTACTGGTCATTATTGAAAAAATAAAACGATATGATCTTAGGCGTGAGATAATGGATCGTTATGGTCTTTGAGACTACTGGCTTTTCAGAATGCCAGAGCGCAACTACTTTGCCAGATGTTTGTATCGAGGTACTCCACATAAGAGAACGAAAGATCTCGTCGATGGAACACTTCAGTTGAACGAAATTAAGGGCGCAATCCCGCTTCTTTAGAGGCGGGTCAAGCCCTTGCAAGGCGTTAGCCTTGCTGTGACAGTCGCTTCGTAGCCGGTCGATCATTTCCTTGGTGAACACGTTTCTACGGTATTTAGTATCAAATATTAGATGTACGTTATTCCTAAATACACAGGATTTACATGATTTCCGTTTGTACATACAAACTTCATATTTGACTGATATTTGTAACCAGACTAGCATGAAGCCATTCAATTCAACAGGTTATGTAATGCTTCAAGGTATCCAACTCAAAGCCAATCCAACAGATCAGCAAAAGTTGGTTCTGTCTCAGTGGATGGGTTGCGCTCGGGTTATCTGGAATGCAAAGTGTGATGAACATCGCTACTACAGCACCTACGCCAGAAAGTATTGCCCTGTCGGAACTCATGCTCCGGTCGATCAGAAGACTTCGCAATTCAAAAGCAAAGAATTGACACCCTGGTTATCCGATTGTCCCAGCCAGATAATCAGGAATTCTGCCGTCAATTGGTATCAGACCTACCAAAAACACATTAATGGCCAGTGCGGTAAGCCAAAGAAAAAGCCAAAATCCGACAAGGGCAGCATTCACCTCACCAATGAAGTTTTCCGGTTCGATATCTGTGAAGATGGAGTAACCCGTCTTTTCATTGGTACAAAGACCAATAATATTGGTTATTTGTCGTTTAAAACTCACCGTCCATTCAGTGAACCAAAATCCATTTACATTAGAAAAGAGGCTGGTCAGTACTCCGTTTCTTTCTGTTATGACGATGGATCAGAAGAACCAGCAACAGAAAAAGAGCATTTGGAATACCTTAAAGGTGCTTCCAAAGAGTGGCTGGAAGCGCATGTTATCGGCGTGGATCGAGGTGTTGTTATACCTGTTCATACTGGCGTTAAGCCTTACGACTTTACAGAAAACCAGACAAAGAGCATGGATAAGCGCCAGCGATACCTAAAGAGGTTTCAGCGCCGTTTGTCACGCCAAACCAAAGGCTCTAACCGTCGTCAGAAAACAAAGAACAGGATTAGCAGGCAGCACAAGAAAGTAGCCAACATTCGGCAAGACTTCTGTCACAAAACCAGCCGTAAAATGGTTGACAGCAAGGCCAAGGTTATTGTTTTCGAGGATCTGAAAACCTCAAAAATGACTCGCAGACCAAAGGCAAAAAAAGATCAAAACGGGAAGTTCATCTCCAACAAGGCGAAACAAAAAGCCGGACTGAACAAGGCCATTCTCAACGTAGGATGGCACTTCCTGGAAACCTACACCCGATATAAAGCAGCAAGAGCAGGCAAAGCAGTCTTCAAAGTGCCTGCACCCTTTACGAGTCAAGAGTGTGCTGATTGCGGTCACACTCACCCCGATAACCGCAAGACACAAGAACGGTTTCTTTGCAGTCAATGTGGACACTTTGACAACGCTGACAGAAACGCCAGCATCGTAATCAAGAAACGAGCAATTAGGTTTTTTATGGACTCTGGAACGGAGTTGGTTGGCAAAGGAATTCCTGTGCTAACTAAAGGACGTGGAGCGAAATGTAAGTCGGGAAAGGGCAAGCCCTCTTCCGCAGCTCGCAGTGAAACGTCAAAAAAGAAAAGAACGGTAACTACTCCGGTAGCTTGCTTAGTATTGGAAGCTCGCTCCTTTAGGGGCGAGTAGTTCACATTATAATCCATTGAGATTACAACATTAGTCACTGAACCCCGCCCTGAAGGACGGGGCTTGTAAAAGCCTCTAGTTCAGGGATGTAAGTGACCAGACTAAGCCACTTCGAGTGGCTACGTTAAAGGCGAATGTATAGTTACCGTGGGATGCTTCACCAGTCCCACGCTCTAAGGGTAGTGGTTAAACAGTGCATTGAGGGTTAATCACAGTGCTGCTATCAAGAAACCGTCCATTAACATTGTCGAGGTGAACTTTACTGCCGCAAGGCTAGAACGGTACGTAAGCGCCAAATCTAAGGACAACGACCTATGAACCGAGTGTTCGTATTAGGCAAAAACAAAAAGCCTCTTATGCCTTGCCATCCGGCAAGGGCAAGAAAGCTTTTAGACAAGGGTAAAGCGGCTGTCTTCAGACGCTATCCTTTCACGATCATCCTGAAAGAGAGAGAAGGTGGTGTTGTACAACCGCTGGAACTCAAATTCGACGTTGGAAGCAAAACAACAGGCATAGCCGTTGTTGCTGACTGTGATCGTGGAAAGAAAGTTGTCTTTGCTGCTGAACTCCAGCATAGAGGACAGAGGATTAAAGATTCTCTTGAGTCTCGACGTGCAACACGTCGATCCAGAAGGAGCCGGAAAACCCGCTATAGAAAAGCCCGTTTCATGAATAGAACAAGACCCGAAGGCTGGCTACCGCCTAGCCTTATGAGTCGGGTTTTCAATACCGAGACTTGGGCAAAGAGATTTTGTCTCAAAGCACCAATCAGTGATGTAGCTGTTGAGCGTGTTAAGTTCGATATGCAGTTGATGGAGAACCCCGATATCTCAGGAGTTGAGTACCAACGAGGTACATTGTTTGGTACTGAGTTGAGACAGTACTTACTCTACAGGGATGGACACAAATGTTCTTACTGTAAGGGAGTGAGTAACGACCCAATCCTCAACATCGAACATTTCATATCCAGAGCTCTGGGAGGCTCAAACCGGATCGGCAATTTGTACATTGCATGTCGTACATGCAATGAAGAGAAAGGAGCTATCCACCCTAAGCAGTGGCTTGAATCTATTTCAAAGAAAAAGAACAAGAACAAGAACAAGCTGGATACAGCAAGAGTCAGAAATGTGACCAACATCCTGAAAGGAAAGAAAGTCAATTGTTTTAAAGATGCTGCTGCCGTCAATGCCACAAGAAACGAAACCGCCAGACGTGTTCAGGCTATCGGTCTTCCTACCACCTTTGCTACTGGCGGTAGAACGAAGTTCAACCGCACTCAGCAAGGATACAAGAAAGAGCACTGGATAGATGCCGCTTGTGTAGGAGAGTCTGGAGCCAGTGTATACATAGCAGAGAGCACAAAACCCTTAATCATTAAGGCTATGGGTAGAGGCTCACGACAAATGTGTAGAGTTGACAAGCATGGGTTTCCCCGTACAAAAGCTAAAGGTTCCAAGCAGGTTCAGGGTTTTCAGACTGGAGATATCGTCAAGGCTATCGTTCCAGCTGGTAAACGGCAAGGAACGTATACAGGACGGGTTGCAGTGAGAACTACAGGCTCATTCAACATCAAGACTGAAAGTGACACCATCCAAGGAATTTCATGGAGAAACTGTCAGAAAATTCAGTCTGTGGATGGTTATGGTTACAGCTTGCTCTAACGAGCAAGTCAACATTCCTCCCCGCACTAGAAGTACGGGGTATCCAGTTGAGATAAAACGATGAAAACCCCTGAAACAGATTAACCAGTTCACATTTAATACGCTCAAGGAGCTCAAAATGCCACGCCCACTCTACCCTGCCACCCTGATAGCCAAGCATCAGCTCAGCCAGAACACTGTGCAGCTCAACTTCAGCATAGAGGCCGGGTTTGACTACCAGCCCGGACAATTTGTGCAGTTGCACTTTTCCTTTCAGGGGCAGGACTACAAAAGAAGTTACAGCATCGCCAACTCACCCGAGTCTTTCCGAAACTCTCAGCAGATTGAGATAGCCATCAGCTTTGTTAAGGGAGGGGTCGCCTCTGCTCTGTTCAGCGAAGCAGAACCGCGTCTGGAATTATCCATCGGAGGGCCTTTTGGAGTACTCACCGCACCAGAGCAGTACGATGGACGCATCATACTGGCGGGTACCGGAACCGGCGTTGCTCCGTACCGGGCTATGATACCCGCACTGGAAAAACTGGCCGCTAAAGGCACCCGGATTCTAATCATGATGGGGGTGAGACACAGGGCCGATATGATTTACGAGCAGGATTTTCGTAACCTTGCAGCCTCATTTGAAGCCATAGAATACAGAGCCTGTTACAGCAGGGAAAAATCATTGACCCCCTCTGCCAACGAATACCCGGGTTACCTCCAGAACCAGTTTCCACAACTGAATCTTTCCCCGGAAAAAGACCTTGTTTATCTGTGTGGCAACCCTGCCATGATTGACGATGCGTCCGGAGAACTGAAAGAGCTGGGGTTTGGAGCAAGACAGGTCAAGCGGGAAAAGTATGTTTTTTCCAGTTAGTCCTTCCCGAGACTGAACCGACTGGCTTCAGTTTCTGGGATCCGTTTATCATCTTTATGCCTAGCTCCCATAAATTAGTACACACTCACTTAAAACCTGTGTACGATGAGTCGCACCCCATTGGAACACAACAAGAATGGTCAAAATTCAATGCGGGTGAAACAATATAAAAATAATAAATAAGGTAACTCCATGTCGAAACGACTACTCAAGCTGCTGGTTCTTCATCTGACATTGTCTCTGTTCCCTCTCCATTCCTTCGCGTCCATACAGCCACTGTTTCAGTTTGCTGCGGGATTGCTAAACATTGGAAAGTTTCCAGAGTCTGAGCGCTATACGACTGATGATGATATTGTCATTTTGACCAATGACGGCATAGAACTGACTGCTAATATCTTTGTACCCACCCCACTAACCGGGTCTGCACCCGCTGTCGTATTTATTAACAGTTGGGGGCTAAATGAGTACCAGTACCTGCAACAGGCAGCAGTACTGGCTGAGCGGGGATATATTGTTCTTAGCTACTCTACCCGGGGCTTTGGCAAGTCTACCGGACAAATTGACACGGCTGGCCCTAAAGACATTGCCGACTACAGTCAGGTCATTGACTTTCTACTGAATAACTACCCTGTAAACCCCAATGCCGTTGGTACTGCGGGTGTTTCTTATGGCTCAGGTATCAGTCTGATGGGAGCCGCTCATGATGAACGGGTCAAGGCCGTTGCCGCCATGAGCAGCTGGGGAAGCTTGCTTGACGCACTTTACGGCAATCAAACCCCAAGGCTGGCCTGGGCAGAAATACTCACTTTGATGGCTGACCTCAGAGGCAACCCTGATCCTGTCATTGCTAAAAACTGGGACATCATTAAAAACCAGAAGCTGGATCAGTTACCTGACGTTATCGAGTGGGCAAATGAAAGATCCCCGATCAGCTACGTCGAACAACTGAATCAGAATAATACTGCCGTCTATCTTGCCAAAACTTATGGAGATAACCTTTTCCAGGCAAACTCTCTGCTTGATATGTACAGCCAATTAAGCACTCCAAAATATATCGATCTGCTGACCGGAACCCATGCAACGGCGGAGCTGCTGCCGCCACTATTGGGCATTGGAGAGGACAGAATCTGGAACAATGTCTACCAATGGTTCGACATTCATCTGAAGGGAGAAAGTAATGAACTGAGTCAGGCCAGTCCGGTGCAGATGAAAGTTAAGTTCGAAGACCGGTATGAAGGGTTCGACGGTTTTCCAATAAAAGAGGCTTTGACGCAGAAGTACTATCTCCACCCAAGGTCTGCATTTGATAACGGCGATTTAGAAGCCTATCCCTATAAACCACCGTTCCGGATGTCAAAAGACAACACTATCAACTCCTGGACCGGTACTTTATTCAGCACCCAGATTCCTGTTCTTTCACAACTTCTGGAACAGCTTGAGGTCCCTGTCGTCACTAACATTTATGCCGCATCCGATTTCAGGGGCATTTATTTCAACACCGATAGGCTCCAGAAAGTCATGAAAATAAGAGGTAATCCGTTCGTTAACCTTGTCGTACAACCACACTATGACAAGGTGCAACTGGTGGGCTATCTCTATGACATGGACAGTTTGGGTAATGCAAGATTGATCACCCACGGCGTATCAACCTTACCTCAGGCTGAACCCGGACAAACAATCGAAATATCCTTCGAGCTGGTTACCACAGCCTACGATGTACCCGAAGGACACCGGGTTGTGTTAGCTATAGATACTATGGATCCTCAGTATAAGAGACCTACAAGCGACAATTACTTTATTGATTTCGAGTTCAGTCGCCAGAAGCAATCTACACTCACGATTCCAGCCCTTCAGGTGAACTGAATCTACACAGTTTCTTCTTCTGAACATCACCGCCCGGAACCATTTCGGGCGGTTTTTTTATCAAGGCATCCCCGGGCTGGAAACTCTACTCTTGATACAGACTCTTTCTGCAATCACCACCAAACCGAACCAGGTACTGCCCAACAGCAAACCAGCCAGAACATCACCCAGCCAGTGGGCTTCAAGCACCAGTCTGGACAGCGCCACCATCAGGGCGATCACCATGGAACAGCTGTAGGAACAAAACTTAACAACCCCTCTTTTCCCAGCCACCAGGTACAGCGTCACCAACAACCAGACAAAGGTTGCCTGAGTGGTGTGTCCGGAGGGAAAAGAAAACGGATCAAGGCCATACAAATCAGACGGTCTGGGTTTATCGATACTCCACTTCATCAACCAGAGTGTCACCTCCATACCCGCCAGACCAACCAACATAATCAACAACTTTCTGTAACGCTTTACCCGAAGAAAATAAACAGCAAACAACATCAGAGGAAACCAGAGCACAACCGCACTCCCCAGCCAGGTCACCAGAGCAAAGATATGCTCGACGACCGGTACCGATAAACTGGCAACAAACGAACGTACCATGACATTGTGGTCATCCAGCTGCCCACTGACGTCCATTACCGTCAGCAGTACTAAGCTGATCAGCCCCACCACCACAAAGCTGACCGGTAACAACAGCATTAACTTTTTCTTGCAGAGTCTGCGATCCAGAATCAGTGCTATATAAGGAACCAGCAACGAAACAACGGTTAAACAAGCTAACAGGTAGTAAAAGGATTGCGGCACCTCCAGCGTCAAGGCAGCTCCGGTCAGATAGCCTGGCAGGGTATAAGCGATTGCCCAGGGCGCCGTCGAAAGCAGGTTGATGATATAAAAACGCAGGGGAGACATATCCATCATCCCGGCAACGGCTGGAATCACTGGCCGGATAGGACCGATAAAACGTCCCAGGGCAACACTGAAACCGCCGTACTTTTCAAAAAAACGTTCGCCTTTTTCCAGCCAGCCGGGATGAGCTTTAAATGGCCAGTAGTCTCGAATTCGACTGTGCAAATGATAACCTACCTGAAAGCTGATGCCGTCACCCGCAGCGGCACCGACAAACGCCCAGGCCAACATAGGTAAGGGCTCCAATAGCCCACTGCCAGCCAGAGCCCCAAGAGCAAACAGCAAGGCAACACCGGGAATAAGAAAACCGATGGCCACCAGCGATTCCACAAATGCCGCCAATGCGATGATCGGGCCCAGCCAGTGCCCATGATGTTGAAGCCATGCGTGTACTGCTACAAAGCTTTCAGATTCCACAAAAAACCTCTTTCAGAGTCATCAAAATTTAATTGCGAGCAGAGCCATAACACCGGAACTTTTCGACTCTTGCCAAACACACCGCAAATGCCTTAGTTTTCAACATTGAAAGGATCCTGTTAATCACTCTTACTTTAAAAACAGAGGCTTCATGACCCCTCCCACGGCTTCGTACACCCAACTGCCCAAGCATCTTATCTCCCGCTCTTTGAAAAGATTACTGGCCATTGCTGCGTTGATACCTTCTCTGGCAATAGCTGCGGATAGCGCAGTTTTCCTGCAATATCACCATGTCAGTGACAAGACTCCAGCAATCACCAGCATTACACCAGAAATGTTCAAGCAACATCTGGATTATCTCGATGAGAATGGTTTTAACGTAGCACCCATAGAGGCTACTGCCAAAGCCATACAAAATGGCGAGCCCGTGCCCGATAAAACGGTAGTGATCACGTTTGATGATGCTTATAAGAACATCTATGAAAACGCCTTTCCCGTACTAAAAGAAAAGGGCTGGCCTTTTACCATTTTTGTCAGCACTCAGCCGGTAGATCGAGGCTTTAACAACTTCCTGACCTGGGAGCAGCTTCGGGAGATGGCCCGTTCTGGCGCCACCATCGCCAACCACACCACCAACCACCCTCATATGCCGGAAAAGCAACCTGGTGAATCCGACCTGGCCTGGCTGGAACGCTCCAGAAAGGAAATCACAGGTACTGAGCAACGCATCAGGGAAAAAACCGGCCAGAGTGTCAAAATGCTGGCCTGGCCTTTTGGTGAGACAACCCCGGAGCTGAGAAAAATGATCAGTGAGATGGGCTACATTGGGTTTGGTCAGCAATCGGGGGCGATAGGTCCACTGTCAGACTTTACTCGCCTGCCCCGCTATCCTATGTCCGGAAACTATAGCGACCTGAGCGGCTTCAGAACCAAAATCAACAGCAAACCTTTGCCCGTGACCCGACAGGAACCGGAGAACGCCCTCGTCAATCCGAAGGATCTGACACCTTCCTTTACCCTCACCCTGGCGGATGGCCGCTATCATGGCAACTATCAGAAACAACAAATCAGTTGCTATGTCTCCGGCCAGGGCAAAGTAGAAGTGGAATGGCTGGATAAAGAGAAAACCCGGTTCACAACCCGGGCCAAATCGCCACTGCCGGTGGGTCGCAGTCGTTATAATTGTACGGCCCCTTCTATAGATGGCAGTCACTATTACTGGTTTTCTCACCAGTGGCTTCGTTTAACGGAAGACGGGAAGGCCATTGATTAAGGCTCCACGCTCTCTTATCACTGCCGGGTGATAAGAGAGCATCACGGGAAAGATATTATGAAGATCAAGCCTTGGCTGCCACTCAGCCTGTTATTCGCAGTCCTGATGGCCGGATGCGATCTGTCCGGGAGCAAAAACTCTGAATTTCGTCCGGTTGAAATGACGCCGAGACTGGAAGCTGCGAAAAATAAGGCGCTGACTTTATGCTCCGGATGTCATGGCCCCGACGGCATAGGCACTGCTGACTTCAACCCTAATCTGGCCTGCCAGAAGAAAGCCTATATGGTGAAACAGCTGAATGATTATCGGGATGGCCTGCGTGGCAATCATATTCCCATGGTCAATATCGCCAGAATGCTGACCGAAGAAGAGGTAGATGCCATCAGTGAGTGGTACTCGCTGCAAAGGTGTCCCGTCAATTCTTTATAGATCGATCTCCGCCGGTAGTTCGTCACGATAGTTCGTCACGATAGTTCGTCACGATAGTTAGTCATGCTGACCGGGTCGTCAGTGACCCTTGTTTTCACTCCATGCAATACTCCTTGTCGTGAAAAACCAACACGCTTATGGATTATCAAGGAGGTATGCCATGGCTTACGGAACAATAGCAGCGAACTCACCGCCAACAGGGGCTAAGGATTATGAGGTTGTCAATCAGCTGGCTCAAAAAACCGCTGATGTCCTGGTTGCGACTGGAGGCAGGGCTCTTGGGCAAGTGGGGGAAAGAGCCAAAAGAACCTTTATGGGGCTGACTGTGGACAGTTTCAAAACCCCGACGTTCATAAAGGACAAGATCAAATCCATCGAAAACACCAGAGCCTGGAAATCCATCAAGCAGTACTGTGTACGGGCCAATGAAGCCTGGGGAACCGTCGCCCGGTGGGGCATGGGAGGAGTACTGGCCGGTGGCTTCCTTTTCGGATCCACAGTAGGCGCTGCGTTTAGCATGGGTCTGGGCGGTGCGGTCGGGTTTTATTTCGCCTCAAACACCTGGTCAAGCGTTGCCAGACAACAGGAGCAGGCCGATCAGGATGCCGCCGAGCTGCAAATGTATAAGGCTATGTACGGAGATATTACTCCTGATGAGCCTTATAAACTGACAGCAGAAAATGTTCTCAATTAAGGGATGATTAATGCCCTTCACTCATGCGTGGCATTTTGCTAATGCCACGCTTACTTCACCTGATCCAAATAATCCTGCTTTACCTTGAGCAGCTCTTACCGATCTACACTGAAGATAGGAAAACAAACAAGCCAAGGAAGCCCCCCATGAACGACGATACCGTCAAAAAACTAGCCCTGATGATTGCCGCTAACTGCACCCGTAACTCTGTTCTGGAAGAGGCTGAACAGGCCAACGCTATTTCACAAGAGCAGATGACCCAGTTTAATCATCAGATGTCCAACCGTATCTACACCTTTCTAACGTACCTTCTGAATAAACCGGCAGAAGAGTATTCGGTCATGATTAAAGAACTTTCAAAAAACTATCCTGAAGCCTGGGCCTTGCCAGACCTGGATCAGAACCTGATCAATGCCGTGACGCAATCTTCTCTTCCAACTTTACCCCATTAAGCCAAAAGTTGATCTATTATGAAGTGCTTTAAACAAATACAAATCCATTTTGACCATGAACTTCAATCCTTATCAACGGTATGAGCTCCTGCTATCAGGGCTTGTACTGACGTTCTTCCTTACTGCCAAAGCTCTGGCTTCGGGATCGGCGTTAAGCGAACAACAGCTTGACTCACTTTCAGCCCTGCTCTCTGCAACCGGCACTCCTCACAAAAAAGAATTTAATTCTATGGTCGAAGCCACCCAGCAGTGGCGAAGAAGACCCGGTCAGGAGCGCTGGGAAGTGTCAGACCTGAAGCTTTCAAAAGAACAGAGAAAAAAGGTACTGAAACACCTGAAAGCCTTGGGCTTAATCCATAAGGCCAAACCCGATAAAAAACAGTTTGATTACGCCCTGTTGCTGGGTGCAACAGTACCGCGAATGAAAAGCCGTTTTCAGCATCTGGTGACCCTCTGGGAAGAGGGTGTCCGATTCGACAAGATCATTTTTTTATCAGGAGAGCGCCCCCTTCAGGACAACATCGACCTGACCGAAGCACTGGTGTCTGAAGTGGTTGGCAAAGAAGCCTCAAAAGATAAAAAACACAAGGCACGCCCCGCCACAGAAAAAGAAGCGGCCAGAATGGTCTATATGGCTACTGAAATGCCTGATGATATGCGGGCTATCCCCGTCGAGTTCTTCTCATCAAGTCGAACCTGGCTGGTGGATCGATGGCAACGAGGCAACACCAGAGACAGTTTCAAAAGCTGGGTGAAAACTAACCCCAGACCCGGCTCGGCTCTGATCGTATCGAACCAGCCTCACCTTCTTTATCAGCAGGAGGTGATCCGGCAGGAATTGCCCGCAGGTTTTACAACCGAGGGAACAGCCCAGCAGGCAGATCCTGACGGCCAGATCATCATGTATCTGGACGCTTTAGCTCTCTGGCTCCACAACCTCCAGATCAGAATGTCTCAGCGACAGGCTGACTAAACCACACCACTGCCCAGCCGAAAAAAACCTGTACGGCTTTAGCACCTGCCTCTTGAATGATTCCATGGAAGGACTCTATGCACCAACATCATCCCACCTCTGACAACGAGCTTCCTGAGTACGGCACGATTCTGAAACTGTCAGACTTAGCCACTTTAATGGACGAAGTCGGTATCCCTCACTCCTATTCCCTTGAGTCACTGATCTCTGCCTCTCAACAGTGGCGCAGACAACCCGGCCAGGAACGCTGGGAAATGCAAGATCTGCCTTTAACGCCGAACCAGCATAAAGCGGTCATGGATCATCTTAAAACACTCAATCTGGTTCAAGAGTTACTCCCTTCATCTTCAAACTATGAGTACAGCTTAGTCCTGGGGGCAACGGTTCCCGGAATGGAGCGGAGACTTAACCACCTCGCCAGACTCTGGCAGGAAGGTATTCGGTTTAACAAAATCGTTTTTCTGGTAGGGCAGCGCCCCCTGAAAGCCTGTATCGATAACATTGACCGCCTGATGGCCGGCAGTATTGGCAAGCTCCCCAGGGGAAAGAACCCTAAGGCAGCCAGACCCATCACAGAAACAGAAGGCGCCATTCAACTGTTTGCCACCATGAAACTCCCCGATAAAATGAAAAAGCTACCGGTAGAATTTATTGATTCTCCCAGAGTCTGGAAACAAAATTACTGGCAGCGAGCCAACACACGGGACACCCTGATTGAATGGATGAAAAGGTCGCCGGTTCCCGGCAAGACACTGGTGATTTCTGACCAACCCCATGCACACTATCAACTGGAAGTGGTGAAACAGGAACTGCCTGAAGCCTTTCAACCCGAAGTGGCTGCCCAAACAGCGGATAAACAAACCCGGGCAATACTTTATCTGGATGCACTGGCACTCTGGCTCTACAACCTTCAGTTACGACTTAACTAATATAATCCTCTCCCCACCTGGGCATCAGTGTCTGCTCAATGCCCAGCTGGCTCAATATTCTGGCCACCACGAAATCCACCAGGTCTTCCATGGTTTCAGGCTTGTTATAAAATCCTGGTGATGCAGGCAAAATCACTGCCCCCATTCGGGTCAGCTTAAGCATATTCTCAAGATGGATTTCTGAGTACGGCGCTTCCCTGGGCACCAGAACCAGTTTCCTGCGCTCTTTTAAAGCGACATCCGCCGCCCTCTCGATCAGATTATTACTGGCTCCATAGGCTATAGACGACAAAGTACCAGAACTGCAGGGGCAGACGATCATCTGACTGGGGGCGCCACTGCCTGAAGCTACCGGCGACATCCAGTCTTCATGGCCCAATAATTTGATCTGTCCAGCCCTGGCTTTGCAGTAGTCCATCAAGACTGCCTCTGCTTCCCGGTCACCGTCAGGCAGATTCAGCGATGTTTCGGTTGCGATCACCACCTTTGCGGCTCTTGAAATCATGCAAAAAATCTCCGCCCCCGAAGCGGTAAGACACTGCATCAACCTCAGTCCGTACTGGGCTCCGGAAGCCCCGGTGATAGCAAGCGTTATTCTCTCGGCCAATGTCTTAACCTTTTGCCAGTGCTGTTTTATCAAACTCCATCAGCAGACGCTGATGAATGCCCTCAAAGCCACCATTGCTCATGATGACCAGATGATCGCCACTTTCAGAGGTCTTTATCAGGTAATCGATAATCTCTTCAGTAGACGACATCATAAGAGTAGGTACAGGACTTTTATCAACAAACTCATCCATCAGCCACTCAACGTTTGTGGGCTGAAACCAGATGACTTCCGAAGCGTTCTTAACACAATCCGACAAGGCATTGCCATGGACGCCCATTTTCATGGTATTAGAACGCGGCTCGATAATAGCCCGGATACGGTCATTCGGATGTCCGGCGCGTAAGCCATTCAAAGTGGTTTCAATAGCCGACGGGTGATGGGCAAAGTCATCATAGACCTTGATGCCATCTATATCTGCCAGCAACTCCATTCTGCGTTTGACCCCCTTGAACAGGCACAAGGCTTCACAGGCCAGAGCAGGCGACACCCCAACGTGCCGGGCAGCGGCTATGGCCGCCAGACCGTTGGCAACATTATGCTCGCCAGTCAGCGACCAGTTTACCTGACCTGCCACCTTGCCCTGATACAGGACATCAAAAGCAGTGCCATCTGCCTTAATCAGACGGGTCGTCCACTCTACGCCTAACTGCTCCTGTTCCGACCAGCAGCCCATCTCCAGAACCTGGTTCAGAGCTTCGCAGCTGGCCGGAGACAGTATCCGCCCATCACCCGGTATCGTTCTGACCAGATGATGAAACTGCTTCTGAATGGCAGCCAGATTTTCAAAGATATCAGCGTGGTCAAATTCAAGGTTATTCAGAATGGCGGTACGGGGATGATAGTGGACAAATTTGGAACGTTTGTCGAAGAAAGCCGTATCGTACTCATCCGCTTCGACCACAAAAAAGGGGGTTTCTCCCATTCTTGCCGAAATACCAAAGTTAGCCGGAATGCCTCCGATCAGAAAGCCCGGCGCCATCCCGGCATGTTCCAGAATCCAGGCCAACATACTGCTGGTGGTGGTTTTACCATGAGTACCAGCGGCTGCCAGCACCCATTTGTCTTTAAGAATATGCTCGGCAAAAAACTGAGGGCCCGAGGTGTAGGCGAGTCCTTTGTTCAAGACGTGCTCCACCACCGGATTCCCCCGGCTCATGGCGTTTCCTATCACCACCAGATCAGGCTCATCCTTCAGGTGCTCAATGTGATAACCCTGCATCAACTCAATGCCCTGAGCTTCCAGCTGCGTGCTCATGGGGGGATAGACGTGCTCATCAGAACCACTGACCCGGATCCCGACATCCCTGGCCAGAAGCGCGAGGCTTCCCATAAATGTGCCACAGATTCCCAGAATATGTACGCGCATATTATCCTTACTCATGTCGTTTTGGTCGGACTTTTTAACACTATCTTTAACACTATCTTTAACACTATCTCGTTACCTTTTTACAGAAAAAGTGCCACGAAATAAACGGACAAACAGGCTTGTTTTAAGTATCATTCAGGGCAAAATCCGTTTCACCATAAAACAACATAAACTCACAAAGCCAAGACTACTTGCGAGAGCTACTCAGGATGTCCATCAAGCATGCATTTTACGCACAGTCAGGAGGCGTTACCGCGGTTATCAATGCCAGTGCCTGCGCCGTTATTGAGACCGCACGTCGCTACCCGGAGCAAATCGGTAAGGTCTATGCGGGTCATAACGGAATCCTTGGCGCGCTCAGAGAAGAGTTGATCGACACCAGCCAGGAATCCCACGAAACCATCGGTGCACTGCACCGAACCCCCGGAGGTGCCTTTGGGTCATGCCGTTACAAACTCAAATCATTTGAAGAGAGTGAAGCCGAATACCGCCGGTTGATTGAAGTGTTTCAGGCACACAATATCGGCTACTTCTTTTATAACGGTGGTAACGATTCCATGGATACGGCGCTGAAGGTATCCCGGCTCAGTGAAAAAATGGGTTACCCCATTACCTGCATTGGCGTTCCCAAAACCATCGATAACGACCTTGCGGTCACCGATAACTGTCCCGGATTTGGCTCTGCGGCCAAATACCTTGCAGTTTCCACTAAAGAAGCCAGCCATGATATTGCCTCCATGTGCGATACCTCAACAAAAGTGTTTGTCATGGAAGTGATGGGCCGTCATGCCGGCTGGCTGGCAGCGGCTGCGGGTCTTGCCGCTCGTCAGGATGGCGATCCTCCCCATATTATTGTGTTTCCCGAAACACCACTGGATAAAGAAAAGTTTCTGGCCAAGGTCAAGAAAACCGTGGATCAAGAAGGCTACTGTGTGATTGTTGCCTCAGAAGGCGCCAAATACGCCGATGGCAGCTTCGTATCGGCCTCAACCACGGTTATTGATTCTTTTGGTCACCACCAGCTCGGCGGCGTGGCACCGGCACTGTGCACCATGATCAAGCGAGAACACGGCTTCAAATATCACTATGCGGTAGCCGACTATCTTCAGCGTTCCGCCAGACATATTGCCTCCAGAGTGGATGTTGAGCAGGCTTATGCGGTGGGTAAAGCGGCGGTTGAACTGGCGGTCACTGGCAAGAATGCCGTAATGCCCTGTATCACCCGTGAGTCCAATGCACCCTATCGCTGGTCTATCGATGAAGTTCAGCTGGAAGAAGTGGCTAATTACGAAAAGAAAATGCCCATGGCGTTTATTGATGATGAAGGCTTCGGCATTACCCCGGTTTGCCGGGAATACCTTGAGCCGCTGATTGAAGGTGAAGAATATCCACCTTACCTCAATGGCCTGCCAAGATTCGCCAAACTCAGGAAAGTCATGGTTGAGAAGAAACTCAACAATACTTTTGAAGGTTAATAAGCGATGCCCGGATTAGGAAATCACAATTTATGTGTCTGTTCCGGGCGTCTTCAGGGGAGCACTAGCTGCCTTGTTCTGCCTGTTCCCGCTCTTCACTGTTTAGCTCAGACGCCAACCGATAATCATCCCGTCCGCATTTCTTGGCCACATACATGGCCTGATCGGCCGCCTTGAGCAGGGCTTCGGCATCGGAGCCGGTATCTTCAGAGGTTGCAATGCCGATACTGGTGCCGACGTGCCTGGCTTCGCCATTCAGATCATGGGGCTCCCGGATGCTGGTGAGAATCTTCTCGGCAATCAGTTTGGCATCCGATGCTTCCGCCACGTCATCCAGGATAATGGCAAATTCGTCACCTCCTAACCGGGCCACCAGATCACCTTCACGGACACACTCCTGCAACCTTTGTGAAACACTTTTCAGCAAAAGGTCGCCCGCATCGTGCCCAAGGGTATCGTTAATTTCCTTGAAATGATCCAAATCCAGATACATGACGGCGGTACTCTTATTACGTCTTTCACTCCTGGCCAATGACGTTCCCAGGAATTCTTTGAACAGAGTCCTGTTAGCCAGTCCCGTCAAACTGTCGTATTTCGCCATCTGCAACAGCTGATTTTCCAGCTTTTTGCGCTCAGTGATGTCCTGAAAGAGTAGCACGCAACCCTGCACTTCCTGCCTGCCATTAACAATGGCTGCCATATTGTATTCGGCGGCAAAGCTGTTTCCCAAAAACGTCCACAGTTGTCTTTCTGAGGTATGAAAGGTGCCTCCGGCGACCATGGTCTTCTCACGTATCTCAGACGCTTGCCAATTTTCCAGCGCCTCTTCCCCTTCAGTGTCGAACAAAAACCGACTGATATGTTCTCCCAACAGATTTTCTTCGGTTCCCTCGAGCATGGCGCAAGCGGTTGGGTTAATGAACGAGATTCTGCCATCAGGGTCAAGGCCGACAATCCCTTCACCGGCATTATCCAGCAGCAGCTTATTTTTTCGGCTGATCCAGCGTAGCTCTTTGGAGACCTGTTCAAGCTCAAGCCGCTGCTCTTCCAGTTGCAGAAACACCTTAACCTTGCCCAACAAGATATCCGGATTGATGGGTTTAGGCAGATAATCAACCGCCCCCGCCTGATAGCCTTTACTGATGTAAGCCTGATCCTTGTTAATGGCAGTCACGAAAATGATAGGAATATTGGCTGTCTGCTTATTGCTGTGTAGCAAGGTTGCCGTCTCAAAACCGTCCATGCCCGGCATCTGCACATCCAGAAGGATGACTGCAAAATGATGATGAAGCACTTCTGATAAAGCCGCTTCACCCGAGTCCACTTTATGTATCTCCGCCCCCAGGGGCTTAAGCAGTTTGTTCATGGCCAGCAGATTCTCAGGACGATCATCCACGACCAGAATTTTGACTTTCGGCTTGTCATCCATGACTGCTCTCCTGATTTATTCAAGTCCCAAATTTGAAATTCATAGTTTTATAAAGAGTTTTATAAATAGTTTTATAAAGAGATAGCTTTTAAAGAAATAGCTTTTAAAAAGATCGCAATATCTCTCAAGTCCAGTACATGATCCACACAGCCGGTGGCAATGGCTGACCTGGGCATGATCGGCACCTCGGCTGTTTTTGGATTCTGGACAAGGGTGATGCCTCCTGCCTGTTTAACGGCCCTGATACCCTCTGCACCATCTCTATTGGCCCCGGTTAAAACGACGCCCACCAGCTGTTTACCAAAAACATCGGCAGCGGATTGAAAAAGGACATCCACCGAAGGTCTGGAGTGGCAGACGGCTTCATCAATACTCAAACTCAGGGTTTCCCTGTCCTCAATCTGCAGGTGGTAACCACCGGGAGCCAGATAAACATGATTGTTGGTCATCTTCTGTTTGTCGTAAGCAATGCTGACAGCCAGTGGCGATGTTTTGCTCAAAACTTTCAATAAGCCTTCTTCATCACCGGGGGCCAGGTGTTTAGTAATAACAACGGGGTAAGAAAGACAGCTCCCCAGCTCCACGAGCAGGGATTCCAGTGCCGAAAGACCTCCGGCGGAGGCTCCGATCACCACAACCCCGTTGTTCATCAAATACACTTCCTGTAGATGCGCTGGTCTCGATCCGCGACTTCCAGCTGATCACCGATTGAACTGAAGAGAATATTTTCCCGTTTGCCAATACAGAGCACCCCCCTGGAACAGAGGCTGTCAAACAACAGTTGCAGCACCCGATCCTGAAGCTCCTGATTGAAATAAATGAGCACATTACGACAGAGAATCAGGTTCATTTCCCCGAATACACCATCCGTCACCAGATTGTGATTGGCAAAGGTAATATGATCAGCCAGTCGTCCATTAAACTTTATGGAGTCATAGCCTCTGTGGCAGTAGTCTGATAACTCTCTCTTGCCCCCTGCCTTTCGGTAATTCTCTTCATAGAGCGCCATCTCAGACTCCGGATAGATACCGGTTTTGGCATGACGCAATGCCTGATCGTTAAAGTCTGTGGCATAGATCTGACAGCGATCCAGCAAGCCTTCTTCGTCGAGAAGAATGGCCATGGAGTAGGCTTCCTGACCACTGGCACAACCTGCATGCCAGACTTTGATAAACGGATAGGTTTTCAGAATCGGAACGATGCTTTCCCTCAGCGACTTGAAGAATTCCGGATTCCGGAACATCTCTGTTACCACCACCGACATATCTTTAACAAAAGCGGCAAAAGCCGACTCATCATGAAGAAACAAGGGAATCAAGTCACTGATGTGCTGAACACCCGATGTCTGCATATGCCTTCTGACACGACGCATCAAGGAGGCCCTGGCGTAACTGCCAAACTGATAGCCGTACTTTCCCTGAACGGCGCTCAAAAGTAACTTCAGTTCAAAGTCCTGATCCGAATTCCCGGCTTCTGTCATTTGAATAACCACACCTTCATCATTTCAACCAGCTTGTCGATGTCCACCGGCTTGGTCATATAGTCATTGGCTCCTGATTCTATGCACTTGGCCTTATCATCGGACATGGCCTTGGCTGTCAGTGCAATCACAGGCAGATTCTTAAGCCGGTCAATCTCACGTATTTTGGCCATGGCTTCATAGCCGTCCATTACCGGCATCATGATATCCATCAGCACCAGCTCAATACCCTCTTCTTCATCGAGCTTATCAAGGGCATTTTGTCCGTTGTCAGCAATGACCACTTCCAGGCCAAGTCCCTGCAACCCCTTGGACAAAGCGAAGGTATTACGAAGATCATCATCCACCAGCAGGATTTTATGACCTTCCAGGGATTTTTTATTCACGGTCTCTGCTGCTGGCTTTGCTTCAGCCGGAGCCAACTTTTCAACGGAGTGAATAAACAGGCTGACCTCATCCGTGACCCTTTCAGAAGCGTAATCTCCCTTCATAACCAGGGCACGGGTATATTTCTGCAGCGCTTTCTGGTCTTCGGTCGTCAGCTTCTTATCGGTATGAATGACGATGGACGGCATAGTGTCGCCCATCTTTTCCTGCAGTTTCTGTAAAAACGCCAGACCACTGCTGTCGGGTAAATCGATATCCATCACCAGGCACTGCCAGTGATTCTCGGCCATCGACTGTTCGGCTTCTTCAGCGGATGAAACCTCGGCGATGTTCATCCCTTTTTCCCTGAGCATGTTCGCCAGGTGCGATCGACTTTCAGTGTCACTGTCTAATAGCAGGGCATGTTGGATATCTTCTGACAGAGCCGTTTCCAGCGTGCTGAAAACCATTTCCAGGTCATTGACTGACACCGGCTTGACCAGATAACCCACAGCCCCCTCTCGCTCTAATTCGTCGGGATCACGGCCCGATACGATATGAACCGGTATGTCTTTTGTCACAGCATTCTTCTGCAACTGGCTGAGCACCTCTTCACCATCCATATCGGGCAGGCCCAGATCAAGAATGATGGCCATCGGCTGCTCTTCGATCGCGGTCTGAATCCCTTCCTTGCCATTGGCCGCCACCAGACATTGATAACCATGACTGCCGGAAAGCTGTTTAACGATATCCGAGAAGTGCTGATCATCTTCAATAATCAGAATATTCTTGCCAGCCGTGGGTCTTCTCTTTTTGGTCGGAACTTTTTCAGCCACAGAAGCCGGTGGCGCTTTCGGTTTTTTTGCAGCAGGAGCCGAGGCCGTTTGTTGATAACCATTGCTGGTAGCGGAGGAATGGCTTTCAGCCATGATTTTTTCGCCATCAATTGAACAGACAGCATTATCAGGCAGATAGACAGTGAATGTTGTTCCCTCACCTTCAGCACTTTCTATGCCGATGTAACCCCCCAGTATAGAAGACAGTTCTCGTGAGATAGCCAGCCCCAATCCCGTGCCGCCGTACTTTCTGCTGGTTGAGCCGTCCGCCTGCTGGAATGCCTCGAAGATGGCTTCCTGTTTTTCTTCCGGGATGCCTATTCCGGTATCCCTGACGGCAAAGGCGACATAGGTTTCATCGCCATGGTCTGTCTTGCGGATTGAGTTGAATACCCGAATGTAGACGCCCCCCTGTTCCGTAAACTTGAAGGCATTGGACAGGAAGTTTTTGAGCACCTGCATAACCCGCTGGCTGTCGGAGAGAATGACCTTGGTGGTACCAGGATCAATGTCCACGGCAAAATCCAGTCCCTTGTTTCCGGCCAGAGGTTTGAACAGCGTCCGCATACTGGAGCACAGCTCTTCGATATCCATATCATCCAGATTGATACTCATCTTACCGGCTTCAACCTTGGACAGATCAAGAATGTCGTTGATCAGGTCAAGCAGCTCCTTACCACCGCTGTAGATCACCTGGGCAGATTCAATCTGATCTTCGTTGAGGTTGCCTTCGTCATTATCGGCGAGCATTTGCGCCAGCAGGAGCAGTGAGTTCAGAGGTGTGCGCAGTTCATGGGACATATTGGCCAGGAATTCAGACTTGTATTTACTGGCCTGTTCCAGTTCTTCGGCCTTTTGCTCCAGAGTTTTTCTGGAAAGCTCAATATCCAGATTTTTCCGTTCAATCTCGGCTTTCTGTTGTTGCAGAAGTTCGGTTTTCTCTTCCAGTTCAGCGTTAGACTTCTGCATTTCTTCACTCTGGGCTTTCAGCTCTTCCTGAGACTCCTCCAGCACCCGGGCCCGGCTTTCCAGCTCATCATTCACTGAACGCAGCTCTTCCTGCTGCTCTTTCATAGCTTCCGACTGGCGTGTGGTCTTTTCGAGCAGCTGATTAACACGGGTGCGATACTGGGCAGAATTAATGCCGATAGCGACACTTTCCAAGGCATCTTCCAGAAAGCTTCTCTGCTCATCGGTCAGCTCCCTGAGCAGGGCAAACTCCAGAACACCTTTAATTTCTCCTTCATAAACAAGCGGTACGGTAATAATGACTTTCGCAGGTGCGCTGCCCAATCCCGATTCTATTTTGATGTAATCTTCAGGAATGCAGGTCAGCTCTATCGCCTGCTTCTCCATGGCCGCCTGACCCACCAGGCCTTCGCCAATCTCAAAACTGTTTTTGCTTTGCCTGCGTGTTTTCCAGGCATAGGAGGCCATCAACTGCAATCGCTTCTCATCATCCATGACATACATGGCACCGGTCTGCATATCCAGGTAACGGGCAAGATAGGAAACGATGTTTTTACAGACCTCTGACAGCTCCTGCTCTCCCCTCATGCAGTTATTCAAGCCGGTCTGGCCTTCCTGTTGCCAGCTCTTGCGATCGTTATCAGTGATGACATGTCTCAACTTCTCCGTCATCTCAGCGAAGCTGCGACTGAGGTCGCTGATTTCATTGTGGCCACTGAGTACCGCCCCCTGGGCATAATCTCCCGACGCCACCCGGTTGACCCAGGCCGTGATGGTTCTGATCGGCCTGACCAGCCTGCGGGTAATGATCAGTGCAATCAAAATAACAATCAGGGCGGTAATGGCTGTGATATAGATCAAGCGGTTTCTGAACTGAATAACAGAGGCAAAGGCATCTTTCTCGCTCACTTCAGAGATCAGCGCCATGGGCGTACCGGCTACTTCAATGGCATAGAAGGTTCCCAGAACACTGTCCCCATAGACGTTTTTGTAGCTCTTGATATGAAGCCTTTGGTCGACTTTATGATGGCCGGAGGCATCTGACTCAAGTGCGACCTCTTCACCAAACAGCTCGGTCAGCTCTGCATCGCTATCAAGGCCGTGACTTTCATTCTCCGCCTCATGATCATGGATTTCATGAAACACACCTTCGGCATCAATATGGGCCATCCAGTCCACTGTCAGGGTATTAGCCGCTTTCAATGTCATGGACAGGTCTGAATCCAGATCAGTACCGTAGCGAATATAGCCATCGTCACCAATAAGATAGGACTTCAAAACACCACCAAAATGGTCTTCACTCTCAAAAATGTTCTGAACGTTATGAGCCAGAATCTGAACCGCCAGAAAACCGGCTGTTTTCTCACTCTCATCCACCATTGGTAAAATAAAGAAACTGACTTTCTGATCCCCGACGGGTGGATAGGCCGCCACATCAGCGTACTTGGGGACTACCTCTGCCAGACTGTCGCGGGCGGCTTTGGCAAATACGGTATTAGCAAAAGGTCCTTTGAAAATGTTTTTGCCCAGATCATCATAGGCATTCACGGTATACAGAATGTTGCCTTCTGCATCCGCCAGAATCAGGTCGGAGTAATCGTAATAGCGTAAAAAATCCACAAACTCGCCGGAGTACTGATCCAAAATCTGCTGGTAACTGTCAGATTTAATAAACGCTTCTGTTGATATCTCTTGAGCTTGGTAACTCTGTGTCAGATGAGACAGGAACTCTTGGGCGACTCCGGCCTTGATAAACAGATTGGTCACTACTGAGTCAAAATAATCATTAATCTGCTGACTCAGTAGCTGGTTGACCGTACTCAACTGCTCATAACGACTCTGAACAATGGTTTGCTTACCTTCACGGTATTCGTTGAAACCAATAACCGTAATAGGTCCCAGCGACAGAACCATAAACCAAACAAAGAGTGTGACTGATAGACCATGCCTGAATTTTCTATCAGATGATTGTTGTGTATCCTGCATTTATCTCGCCATCCCTGCCACTTAATACCCCAACTAAGTACGATGTAATGCGCCTACAGTCTGAATTGCGAGACTCCAGCGGTTTATCCTTTATTGCATCGCCTCTTTAAAGGAAAGTTTTAGAGCCGATAAGCAGGGAAATATCACCAGTTGTCCAATGGGTCTGAGGAAATCAGGAGTGAAGCTATGGAAGGAAAAGGAAAACTCCCACCTCTGCGAACAGGCCCTGCAACCCTGACCGATTACCCGGATAAGAAAAGCGAGACTCAGTCAGACCATAAAACCGACCCTGCGACAAAATCGATCGAGAGTCCTTCTCGGGAAACAGGCTTAAGGTCTGACAATAACTACGGCTCATACCCTGAAGATACCAGCCTCCAAAAGCGAGAAGTCACTGCTGAAACAGTGGCACCCAAGCCAGAAGTCCATGTTGGAAATGCCTACCTGACCGATCAAAAGCAATTTGATGACACTCTGTCTGCTGTGAGTAAAACGTTAATTAAATGCCCCACCCGTTATTCACTCAGCAAATTACCCTACTGGATTTCATCAAATCAATATCCTATACGGCAGTTTCGGGCTTATTATCTACTGGAACTGGATAAACAGAACCCTGCCAGCCATGAAAAGCTCGAGACCGTAATGAGCCAACTTGAGCAGAAATTTATGCAACATAGAGAGGATTTAATCAGCAAGAGAATAGCAAGACCGGTTGTCATTGCTTCTGACCTGTTTAATTCTCTGGCAGCCATTCAGGTTTTTCTGGGCAAAACAGCTGAAGCGAAAAAAACCATTCAACAGGGCTTTGGCTTTGAACCTGACAGTATCGTTTTCAGCCTTCAGTATGCCCAATTCGATCTCAGAATTAACGATGAGCAAGTACTTCAGGGCTTTTCCAGAAGCCACCCAATAGATGATGACCTACAGACCGGCAGGTCATCATCAGAATAGCCAGTTTTTATCCGATCAGTGAATCATCCTGATCAGCCAGATCGTAGTGCAGGCCAGGCTGCTGAAAGAGCAGGTTAACAAAGCAATTTCCCGGTGGGACAGTCGATCACTCGAAACATTCATAATGCTTACCTCGTACTTCGTAATCGCTATTGAAACATTACATTTTCCAGTGTAGTGATCGGAATCGACATCAAAATTGCCGCCAAAGCATCAAAAGTCTGATGCCCGTGGCGCTCCAGCCTGCTTCCATCATCTCAGTGTCTACAGGCAGGAATAGATGAACGGTCTTTTGATAGTCCAGACTACGCTGTCAGTCATTTTTCGCCAGAAAAGCGTCAGGCTCCCAGGTAAGCCTTTTGGACGGCATCGTCCGCCAACAGTTCATCACCTCTGCCCTGCAGAACGATGCGGCCGTTTTCCAAAACATAACCCCGATCTGCCAACCTGAGAGCCTGATTAGCATTCTGCTCCACCAGAAAAACGGTAACGCCTTCTTCCCGAAGACGCTCAATGATTTCAAAGATTTGTTGAATCACAATCGGTGCCAGCCCCAGGCTGGGCTCATCCAGCAACAACAATTCCGGGTTGCTCATCAGGGCTCTGGCAATGGCCAGCATCTGTTGCTCGCCCCCGGACATAGTGCCACCTCTTTGGTGCAATCTCTCTTTCAGACGGGGGAAAAGCTCCAGTACATGCTGATAGTTTTTTCGAAAAGACTCACCCTCCACGAAAAAACCACCCATGGTCAGATTTTCTTCAACGGAGAGTCGGGAAAAAATCCTTCGTCCTTCGGGCACAACGGCAATCCCTGAGCGCATGATTTCGGAGGTAGGACGACCCGCTAACTCCTGCCCTTTGTAGAGTATGGAGCCAGATTCGGCCTGAGGTTCACCACAAATAGTCATCAGCAATGAAGACTTGCCAGCGCCATTGGCACCTATCAGAGTGACAATCTCGCCTGCCGGGATATCTACACTGACATCGTCCAAAGCCTGGATCTTGCCGTAAAAGGTAGACACATTTCGAATACTGAGAAGGGGTTCAGATGCTGACATACTGCTACTGCCTTTTATTTATTCTGATTATTGCGAAACTCACCACTATCCTTCTCCCAAATAAGCTTTGATCACCTCAGGGTTATTACGAATCTCCTCTGGTACACCTGAGGCCAGGGGACGCCCCTGATTAATGACATAAATCCGGTCAGAGATATCCATAACCAGCTTCATATCATGTTCAATCAGTAGCACCGTAACACCATGATCCCGTCGCAAATCAGAAATCAGTTCATCCAGCTCTGCCGTCTCATTAGGATTAAGGCCAGCTGCGGGTTCATCCAACATCAATAGCCGGGGTTGGGTCACCATACAACGGGCAATTTCCAATCTGCGTTGTTGTCCGTAGGCCAGATTGCCCGCCTCCCGGTTGGCAAATTCAGTCAGACCGACTTTATCCAACCAGAACTCAGCCCTCGCCATCGCTTTTTCTTCACTGCGCCGATAACCCGGGGTTTTAAACAACCCCGCCAACAACCCTGTATCCAGATGTCGGTGCTGGGCAACCAGAAGATTTTCCAACACGGTCATACCCTTAAAGAGTCGTACATTCTGAAAGGTTCTCACGACACCCAGCCGTGCTATTTTATAGCCCGGCATCTTTTCAATAGCCTGACCCTGATATTGAACAGAACCACCCGTAGCCTTATAAAAGCCGGTAAGGCAGTTAAAAACCGTCGTTTTTCCGGCCCCATTGGGCCCAATCATGGAAACAATTTCGCCCGGATGGATTTTCAGGGCCATCTGATCCACAGCCAGCAATCCGCCAAAGCGCATACTCAAATCAGAAACATCCAGTAAGCATTCACTCATTCTGACCCCCTCTTTTTATTATTCAGCTGCAGACACGACTTATAAGCTTTCAGCGAATGATGCCGCCTTTACGGAACCTTCCGACGACTTGCCGGGTTTGATCTTGATATGAGGCCGCTTCATGGGCATCAGACCTTCAGGACGCCATACCATCATGCAGACCATCATCAACCCAAACATCAGCATTCGGTATTCCTGGAATTCACGGGCAAACTCAGGCAAAACCGTCATAATCACAGCCGCAAGAATGACACCGACCTGAGACCCCATACCGCCAAGAACAACAATGGCCAGAATGATGGCAGACTCGATAAAAGTGAACGACTCTGGACTGATAAAACCCTGACGGGCGGCAAAGAAGGTACCAGCAAAGCCAGCGAATGCAGCCCCTATGGTGAATGCAGATAGTTTGATAGCGGTAGGGTTCAGGCCCAGTGAACGACAGGCAATATCGTCTTCACGCAAAGCTTCCCAGGCTCTGCCAATGGGCATTCGAAGCAGTCGATTGATCACAAACAGTGTGGCAATCACCAGCAGTACGGCCAGTATGTAGAGGAAAATCACCTTGTACTCACTGCTGTAATCAATACCAAAGTATTCGTGAAAAGGGACATTCCCTTCTTCTTTCGCCCTGCGTCCAAATTCAAGGCCAAACAGAGTCGGTTTAGGAATCTGGCTGATGCCGTTGGGACCTCCGGTGAGTGTCGTCCAGTTGTTGAGCAGGATTCGAATGATTTCTCCAAAGCCCAGAGTCACGATGGCCAGATAATCACCTCGAAGTCTAAGCACCGGGAAACCTAGAATAAAACCAAAGAAAGCAGCCAGAATGCCGCCCATTACCAGGCCGCTCCAGAAATCGAAGCCCAGATATTGATTCAATAGTGCATAGCTGTAGGCACCTACGGCATAAAAGCCGACATAGCCCAGGTCAAGAAGACCGGCCAGACCCACCACAATATTCAGCCCCAGACCCAGCATGACGTAAATCAGGGCCAGAGTGGCCAGATCCACAGCGCCCCTGGAAACAAAGAATGGCCAGATCATCAATCCTGCTACGGCAAAACAGATTAAAAGGGTTTTAGTTTCTTTGTTCTCAGTGACTCTGGTCAGCTTTACCGCATTAATAGCGGGTAACTGTTGTTTAATTCCAGAAAGTCTTTGATCGATTGGTGCTCTGAATAACTGGAAGAAAAAGACGACAGCTACACCTGCCACTATCCAGTAGAGGGAAGAAGGATCGGCCAGTGTAACTTTCAGCCCGACGCCCGAGGGCTCAAGACGAACCCCTATCATCAGGCTGGTTAACACCAGCAGAACCACTGCTGAGAGTATCGCCGGAGTAAAACGTAATGATTTCATACTTTTTCAACCTCCGGCTTGCCCAGAAGGCCCGTTGGCCTGAACAGAAGAATCAAAACAAGGAGACTGAAGGCGACAACATCCTTATATTCGGCACTGAAGTAACCTGCGGTAAAAGCTTCCGTGACACCCAGAATCAAACCACCCAACACAGCTCCGGGAATACTTCCAATTCCTCCCAGCACGGCGGCAGTGAAGGCTTTAAGACCTGCCATAAAACCGATGTGGGGATTGATCACCCCGTAATACATGCCCAGCAACACACCGGCTACTGCCGCCAGCGCCGCTCCGATAACAAAGGTGATCGAAATAATCTGATGAGTGTTGATGCCCAGCAGCCCGGTCATACGCAGATCTTCAGCACAGGCTCGACAGGCCCGACCCATTTTTGACTTTGAAATAAACAGAGTCAGGGCCGTCATGGCAATAAACGTCACCACGAAGATAATTAACTGCATATACGACACAGTTGCATTAAACCCATCTTCAGGACCAAAGGTCCAGCCACCACTGATCATACTGGGCATGGCTATATCCCTTGATCCCTGGGCCAGGCGGACATAGTTCTGCAGAAAAATGGACATACCAATGGCAGAAATCAGGGCAATCAGTCGGTTACTGTTCCGCAAGGGTCGATAAGCAACCCTCTCCACCGCAAAGCCATAGGTACTGGTGATAATAATGCTGATAACAAAGGCGGAAACAAGCATCAGTGACACACTGTCTATTCCCATCATCGCTAACGCAGCCAGTACTGCAAAAGCGATGTAACTGCCAATCATGTAGATCTCACCATGAGCAAAATTGATCATGCCAATGATGCCGTAAACCATGGTGTAACCAATAGCGATCAGAGCGTAAGTACTACCTATCGTCAGTCCGTTAAGCAGTTGCTGAATAAGGTAAAAACCTGCATCCCCCATTCTACGACCTCGTTTTTTTATTCTTGTGAAAACCCCTAATGCCAGGCTGATTCTCTCATACGACAACGGCTCTTGGTAGGGAAGGAACAAATATTCATTAATACTGCAATTTTGATGTACTCTAGCAGCATCAAAGTCAATCAAATGGTCACTTTTTCTGGCTCACCTGCCAGCCAAAAGTCCAATCTGGTCAAGATATGCCCAACACCCAAACCTCTAACAACCTTGCCGCCTTCATCTGGTCCGTAGCCGACCTCCTGCGAGGCGATTTCAAGCAGTCCCAGTACGGGCGCATCATCTTACCGTTTACCCTGCTGCGCCGCCTGGAATGCGTTCTGGAGCCCACCAAGGAAGCAGTGGTTGCCCAGCACGAAAAAGTAAAGGCTATGAACCTGCCTGAAGAAGGTATGGAGAAGATGCTGCTGCGTGCTTCCGGATTGTCGTTTTTCAATACTTCACCCATGAACCTGTCAAAAATGGGTCAGGGCGATATCAAGGACAACCTTGAAAACTATGTCCTCTCCTTCTCCAAAGATGCCCGTGAAATCTTTGAGCATTTCAAGTTTGATGAGTTTGTAGGCAGCCTGAACGAAGCCAATCTGCTGTTCAAGGTACTGCGGAAGTTTGCCACCATCGACCTCAGCCCCAAGGCGATCAGCAACCACGATATGGGTTTGGTGTTTGAAGAACTGATCCGTCGCTTTGCCGAATCTTCCAACGAAACCGCCGGTGAACACTTTACCCCAAGGGATATTGTCGAGCTCACCACCTCACTGGTGTTTATGGAAGATGATGATGCCTTAACCAAAGAAGGGATCGTTCGCAGTATTTATGATCCAACGGCAGGTACAGGTGGCTTTCTCTCTGCGGGAATGGAGTACGTGTACAAGCATAATACAAAAGCTCGTATGACGGCCTTTGGCCAGGAGTTGAACCCGGAGTCCTACGCCATCTGTAAAGCCGATATGCTGATCAAGGGTCAGGATGTCAGTCGCATCAAACTGGGCAACACCTTGTCGAACGATCACCTCAGTGGCGACCAGTTTGACTACATGCTGTCTAATCCACCATTCGGGGTGGACTGGAAGAAGATCGAAGGCACTATTAAAGATGAGCATGAACACAAAGGCTACGACGGTCGCTTTGGCCCCGGCCTGCCAAGAGTGTCTGATGGTTCGCTGCTGTTCCTGATGCACCTGATCAGCAAGTTCAGGGACATCACGCCAGAAAACCAGAACCCCAGCCGCATCGGCATTATCCTCAACGGTTCGCCGCTGTTTACCGGCAGTGCAGGCAGTGGTGAAAGCGAGATTCGCCGTTATATTCTCGAAGCCGACCTGCTCGAAGCCATTGTCGCCCTGCCCACAGACATGTTCTACAACACCGGTATCGCTACCTATGTGTGGGTGTTGACCAATAAAAAGTCTGATGAACGCAAAGGTAAAGTGCAGCTGATTAACGGCGTAAACCTGTGCGGTAAAATGCGTAAGTCCCTGGGCTCCAAACGTAACATAATGAGCGAAGCTGACCGTCGCATCATTACCCAAAACTTTGGAGCCTTTGCAGAAGTATCCGAAGAAAACTTTGCCGCCAAAATTTTCGACAGCCATGAATTCGGCTACCGTCGTATTACCGTGGAACGCCCACTTCGCCTGTCTGCCCAGATTACTGATGACGCTGTAACGGATCTACGCTATGCACCCAGGCCGTATAACGCCGTTATGCGCTGGATGGTTGAGGAATTCGGCACAGAATGTCATACAACACTGTCAGACAACGAAGAAACCATTCGCACCAAAATCAAAAAAGACTTCAAAGAACTGAAAGAGAAGCAGATCAAAGAGGTACTGAACGACAAACTCTGGCTGTTTCAGCGGGGGCTGATGGAGAAAGCCCAAACTCTGCAAAATACATTCGGAACGGTACTGTCCAACGACTTTAACCAGTTTGATAAAGACCTGAAAGCCGCCCTTAAAGCCGCTAATTTGAAGTTGGATACCAGAGAGAAAAAGCAGTTCCTTGATGCCGTCACCTGCAAGAACCCCGAAGCTGAACCAGTCATCAAAAAGGTGCTGAATGAAGAAGTTCAACCGCTCTACGGCGCATTTGAATACCAAGGCAAAGTCGTCGAATTCCAGACTGATGGTGACCTGCGGGATAACGAGAACATTCCTCTTGATCCAGCAATGCCCACCCATATCCTGATCGAAACTTACTTCAACCGGGAAGTGGCTCCCCATGTACCCGATGCCTGGGTCAATGCCGACAAATGCGATGCCCAGGATGGTGAGATAGGTATTGTGGGTTACGAGATTCCCTTTAACCGACACTTCTATGTGTATCAGCCGCCCCGTGCGCTGGAAGCCATTGATGCTGATCTGGATGCGGTGAGTGCTAGAATCATGAGTCTGTTACAAGAGGTTCACTCATGAGCAAGCCAAAAAACAACATTAACCTGAGCCTGAATAAGGAATACAAAAGCTGGCTGAAAGACCTTAAACAGAAGGTACTGTCCACCCAGCTCAAAGCCGCCATTCAGGTGAACTCAACCTTGCTGGCTTTTTATTGGGAGCTTGGGGAAGACATTATTCGCCGACAGGCTCAGGCTAATTGGGGCGATGGCTTTCTGAAGCAACTAAGCCATGACTTAATGACGGAATTTCCTGAAATCAAAGGATTTTCCCGTCGAAACCTTGAATTTATCCGACAATGGTATCTGTTCTGGAACCAATCTCCGGAAATTGCGAAACAGGCTGTTTCGCAATTAGTTCAGGTGCCCTGGGGACATAACCTGAAGATAATCAGCAAGTGCCAAACAACGGCTGAAGCTCTGTATTACGTGGGCAAAACCATAGAACATGGCTGGAGCCGAAACGTCCTCACTCACCAGATTGAAAGTGGACTCTGGCAGCGGAAGGGACAAGCGCCCAACAACTTCAATGCAACACTGCCTGCCGTCCAGTCCGACCTTGCACAGCAAACCCTGAAAGACCCCTATATGTTTGACTTTCTTGCCTTCACTGATCATTACACAGAGCGAGAGCTGGAGCAGGGATTGATTAAGCATATCACTCAGTTTCTACTGGAATTGGGATCAGGTTTTGCCTACATGGGCAAGCAGTTTCATATACAGGTAGGGCAGCAGGATTTTTATATTGACCTCTTATTTTATCATGCACACCTGCATTGCTACGTAGTCATTGAACTGAAAGCGGGTGACTTCAGGCCGGAACACGCAGGCAAACTGAATTTTTATATCAAAGCAGTAGATGAACTGGTACGCAGGGAGGGCGATGCGCCGACTATCGGCATTCTGCTGTGTAAGAACAAGGACAAACTCGTGGCGGAATACGCCCTCAGCGATATTCAAAAGCCTATTGGTGTTTCGGAATACCAACTGACCCAATCACTGCCAGAAAATCTGCAATCGCAACTGCCCAGTATTGAAGAAATTGAGCAGGGACTGGGGGGTGAGTTGTGATGGGTGGAAACAGCCTTGAGCGCAAAAAATATGCGGCTTATGCGGAATATAAGGATTCTGGGGTTGAATGGTTGGGTTCAATCCCTGCACACTGGGAAGTTACTCGATTGAAGCACATGGCTCAGATTAAAAATGGGCAAGACTACAAAGCCGTGGAAACTAGCGAAGGATATCCGGTTTTAGGGTCAGGCGGGCAATTTACCTACGCAACCAAGTTTCTGTACAACAAAGAATCTGTATTGCTTGGCAGGAAGGGTACCATTGATAAACCGCTCTATATCAATGAACCCTTTTGGACTGTGGATACGATGTACTACACGGAAATCAATAAAGATGTTCCGGCAAAGTACCTGCACTATCTTGCTCTGTCAATTCAGTTCAACCGCTACTCTACTAACACTGCTCTTCCAAGCATGACACAGGAGCACCTTGGAAATTATTCGTTTGGTGTGCCACCCAAAAGAAATGAACGAGAGCATATTCAAAACTTCCTCGACCACGAAACCGCCAAAATCGACACCCTGATCGAAGAGCAGCAATCCCTGATCCGGCTGTTGAAAGAAAAACGACAGGCGGTGATCAGTCATGCCGTCACCAAGGGGCTGAACCCTGATGCACCGATGAAGGATTCCGGTGTGGAGTGGCTTGGGGAAGTGCCGGAGCATTGGACACAGACTGAAGTTCGTTATATCACCCGCCAGATGGGGGGCGGTACACCAAGTAAAGATCGATTAGATTTTTGGAATGGCAGCATACCATGGGTGTCACCCAAGGATATGAAGGTTGATTATATTTCTGATTCACGAGATAAAATTACCACTCAAGCCATTGAAGAGTCCTCAACAAAGCTCATACCCGTTGGAAGCGTGTTGATTGTGGTGCGAGGTATGATTCTGGTTCATTCTGTTCCTGTTGCCCTGACCCAAGAACCAGTAACTGTAAATCAGGACATGAAAGCCTTAATTCCAATCAAAGGGATTGATGGTGAATTCCTCCTTTTTTTCATGAAAGGGCTGAAGGATTTCATTTTGGATTTGGTTGAAGAATCTGCTCATGGAACAAAGTGTTTGAGAACTGAAGTCTTTGAGCGAATGAAAATTGCCATTCCTGATTTTGAAGAGCAAATAGATATTGTTCAAAAACTAAAGACGAAGTTAAAGGTTGTTGACTCTCTGATTAACGATGCTCAAAAAGGTATAGAGCTATTCCAAGAACGCCGCACCGCCCTAATCTCCGCCGCCGTCACCGGCAAAATCGACGTCCGTGACTGGCAACCAGAAGCACAACAACAAGAACAACCCGCAGAGGCCACCGTATGAGCAAAACACCCGCTTCATCAAAAGAGCCGGATAACCTGTTCGGCGAAATCAAGGACCTGATACAAAGAGCCAAACAACAGGCAGCGGTGGCACTCAATGCCGAGATAACCGCACTCTATTGGAAGGTCGGTCAGCGTATTCAGCAGGAAATCCTGAAGGGTAAGCGGGCAGACTACGGCAAACAGGTTATTTCCGACTTGTCCCGCCAGCTCTCCGGGCAGTTTGGTAAGGGCTGGAGCCCTCAGCAATTGAGACATTGTATTAAGTTTGCCGAAATCTGTGAGGCTGATGAAATTGTCTCTACAGTGTGGAGACAATTGAGCTGGTCACACCTGAAACTGTTGATTTACATTGATGACCCACTAAAACGTGAGTTCTATATGACCATGGCGATTCAGGAGCGATGGTCTGTCCGCACCTTCAGCGAGCGTATGGATTCCATGCTGTTTGAGCGTACTGCCTTATCCCGAAAGCCGGAAGAAACCATTGTTCACGATCTGAAAATGCTGAGGGATCAAGGGAAAGCCGATCAGGATATCGTTCTGAAAGACCCTTACATTCTGGATTTTCTTGAGCTTAATGATACCTACGTGGAAAAAGATCTTGAGGATGCTATTTTGCGGGAAATGGAGCATTTTCTGTTAGAAATGGGTATGGGCTTCACTTTTGTCGCACGCCAGCACCGAGTTCAAATTGATGAAGATGATTTTTATATTGATCTCTTGTTCTATAACCGAAAACTGAAGCGACTGGTTGCTATTGAACTGAAAACAGGCAAGTTTAAAGCTGAGTACAAAGGACAGATGGAGTTATATCTACGCTGGCTGAATAGATATGACCGTCAGCATGGAGAAGACCCCCCTATCGGTATCATTCTTTGTGCAGGTAAGAAGCAAAAGCAAATTGAATTACTTGAACTGGATAAAAGCGGTATCCATGTAGCAGACTATCTCACCAACATACCCTCCAAAGAAATATTGGAAGAGCGCTTTCAAGAAGCCGTCAGCAACGCCCGAAAACGTATTGAGAATAAAACTGAATAGTGGAATCCTCGAATTGTCTCCGCAGTGTGGAGACAATTCAGCCAGATTGATACATTGTGCAGACACTGTCTGCACAATGCCTGAAGAGTCCCATATCGAGACCTTTAGGTACCATTTTGAGACCTTGAAATATGGACAGTACCAGCGAATCCACCTTCCAGAACGATATGATCGCCCGCCTGCAAGCCAAAGGCTGGCTGTTGGGCAGTGGTGACCAGTACAACCGGGAAACGGCGTTGTATACCAGCGATGTACTGGATTTTGTCAAGAACACCCAGCCGAAGGAATGGCAGAAGTTTTGCAAAAGCTTTCCGGTGGATTCGGAACAGCATTTTATCAGCCATCTGGTGAACCAGTTAAAGAAAGCCGATGCCAATGCCATTGATAAAGAGCTTCGCAGTTTTGGCACCCTGGGCGTGTTGCGTCATGGTTTGAAGATTCGCAATGCCCGGTTCACCCTCTGCCAGTTTATGCCGGAACATACCCTGAACCCGGACACGCTTGCCCGCTATAAAGAAAACCGTTGTCGTGTGGTGCCGGAGCTGGTTTACAGTCCTTATGCCACCGACGTTTATCTGGCAGAAACTGGTAAAAAAGCCAAGGCATGGCGCATTGACTTGGTGTTGTTTATCAACGGTCTGCCCGTGGCAACGCTGGAGCTGAAATCGGAATTCAAACAGGCCATTGAAAACGCCAAACGACAATATCAAAAGACCCGTCTGCCCAAAGACCCGGAAACCGGCAAGCCGGAACCACTGCTGACCTTTAAACGGGGGGCGCTGGTGCATTTTGCCGTGAGTCAGTACGAAGTGTATATGACGACCAAGCTGGCGGGCAGCGATACCTTCTTTCTGCCGTTTAACAAAGGCACGGCGGAAGGCAGTGCAGGCAATGATATTCCCGAAAACAAGGATGAGTACGCCACCGAATACCTGTGGAACGAGGTACTGCTGCCCGATAACCTGCTGAATATTATTGGTCGGTTTGTGCATTTGCAGATCGAAGAGAAGGAAGACTGGGAAGGCCGCAAGTCGAAAAAAGAGACCCTGATCTTTCCCCGTTATCACCAGTGGAATGTGGTGACCAAGCTGATCGCGGCGGCAAAGGCGGAAGGCACGGGCAACAAGTACCTGGTGCAGCACAGTGCCGGTTCCGGTAAATCCAACTCTATTGCCTGGACCGCCCATCAGCTTTCTACCCTGTACGATAGCGAAGGCAACAAGCAGTTCCATTCGGTGATTGTGATTACCGACAGAACCGTGCTGGACGATCAGCTACAAGACACTATTTACCAGTTTGAACACGCCGATGGTGTGGTGGGGCGCATCAACAAAAAAGAAGGTGATGGCTCCAAGTCGGAGAAACTGGCAGCGGCCCTGGAGAGTGCTCAACCGATTATTATTGTCACCATTCAAACCTTCCCTTATGTACTGGCGGCCATTGAGAACAGCACCAGTCTGAAAGAGCGCCGTTACGCTGTCATAGCCGACGAAGCCCATTCGTCACAAACCGGCTCCACCGCCCGTAAGCTGAAGGAAGTGTTGATGGTGGATGGTGCCTTTTCTGATAAAGAGTATGGGGATGAGGACAAAGAACTGTCTTCAGAAGATATGCTGGACGCAACCATTGCCTCACGCCGGGGCAGCAGCAACTTGAACTACTATGCGTTCACGGCAACACCCAAGGCGAAAACCCTGGAGCTGTTTGGTCGCCTGCCCAAACCTGATGAGCCTGCTTCCGAGAAGAACCTGCCTGAAGCCTTCCATGTGTATTCCATGCGCCAGGCCATTGAGGAAGGCTTTATTCTCGACGTGCTGAAAAACTACACCAACTACAAGGTGGCCTATCAGCTGGCTCAAAAAATAGAGGCCGAGGACGAAGAGGTAGACAGCAAAAAAGCCAAGGTAAAACTCAACCGCTGGGTGCGGCTCCATGAGTACAATATTTCCCAGAAGGTGAAAGTCATCACCGAGCACTACAAAGAGCATGTGATGGGCTTGCTGGGTGGTCAGGCCAAGGCGATGGTGGTCACCAGTTCCCGTAAGGAAGCGGTGCGTTATAAGCTGGCGTTTGATAAATATCTTGCAGAGCACAAAAGTTCGATAGCCGTGATGATTGCCTTCTCCGGCGAGGTGGAATTCCATAAGGACGATCCGGACAGCTCTGCCCTGCTGGACCAAAAGTTCACCGAAACCAATATGAACCCAGCTCTAAAGGGCCGGGACATGCGCAAAGCATTCGATAGCGACGACTACCAGATCATGCTGGTTGCCAACAAATTCCAGACTGGCTTTGATCAGCCGAAACTCTGCGCCATGTATATAGACAAGCCCTTAGGTGGTGTGGAATGTGTGCAAACCTTGTCCCGTCTGAACCGTACCTATCCCGGCAAAGCCGAGTGCGGCACTTTTGTGTTGGATTTTGTCAATGAGCCGGAAGATATTCTGGCCGCATTCCAGCCGTATTACCAAATCGCTGAACTGGCGGATGTGACAGACCCGGATAAGGTATTCGACCTTTACGAAAAACTCCGTGCCAGCGGTATCTTTACCTGGAACGAAGTCGAACAGTTCTGCGAGGTTTTTCTTTCCAAGAGCAAAAGCAATGCTGCGGTGAGCAACATCTGCAAGCCCGCTGTGGATCGCTGGCAGAAGCGATACAGTTCTGCCATTGATGCTTATGTGCGTGCCAAGGAGATGTTCGAACGAACCAAGAAGAGCAAAGATGCCGTGCTGATCGCTAATGCTGAAAACAGCTTCAAAGAGTGCAAGCTGGAAAAAGACCGGCTGGAAATCTTCAAAAAGGACTTAGGCACCTTTACCCGTTTCTACGAGTTTATGTCCCAGATTGTGGACTACGACAACAAAGATCTGGAAAAGCTCAGCCTTTACGCTCGCTACCTGCGCCCACTGCTCCGTGAAAAGGTTATTGAAGAGGATGATATTGACCTGGATAACGTGGTGATGAGCCATTACCGGTTGTCCAAGATTCGCCAGCAGGCCATTTCTTTAAAAGAGAGGGAACTGAAGGAAGACGCCGAGGGCTATGAACTGAAACCCTCCAGCGATGTCGGTTCAGCCAAGCCCAAGGACAAGAAAGAAGAGTTCCTGTCCCAGATTGTGGCCAGGTTGAATGAGATGTTTATTACCGACAACCTGACCGATGCTGACTTGATCAACTACGCCTTTACCGTGCGGGACAAACTGGCCGAAAACGAAACGGTGATGAAGCAGATTGAGAACAATACCGCTGAACAAGCACTGCTTGGTGACTTCCCACAAGCCATTGATGATGCTGTGATGGACAGCAACGAGGCTCAACAGGAAATGATGTTGCAGTATCTTTCCAACCCGGAATTGGCTCGGGGGTTTGCTCGGGTTGTGTTTGATATGTTGAAGGGGTGAGATCAGAAAGGGAGGCTCTTACCTCCCTCACTTTAAGAGTTATAATTTCTCCTAATAATTTGAAATGGTTTATTTATTGCCTTGCGGTTGTAATTGCCTTTGGTATAAGACATAAGCCGCTATTATAACTACATTAAATGCAGTCAACACATGATAGGAGTAATCCGTTGCATTAGCTTTTTGTAAAGCATCCTGCTCCTGTTCCTGAAAAGGTATATTTGCTTTATTAAATTCGCTACCAACTGAAGTCTGTAAAGCTTCTGAGAAAGCATCAGGATAAAGAGACATTAGTGCACCTTTATTTATTGTTGTAAGATCAAGTTTTGGCATATGGGCCAATCCATTGCCAAACAAAACCAAATTATTAAAGGCTTTATTCGGTTCTTTCCTTTTCAGCAACTTTTGAAGATCCAGATAAAAATCACCAACAAAATGATATTCTTTTTCCAAAAGTAGTCGGAAAACGTCACCTGTTATATCATGAGATAATGGTGATACAGGAAAGATAACTGCTCGTCCTCGCAAGGAAGTAAACCACCAATGCGCTACATGATTGAATATATCTTCAGGCATAATTGGTTGGCTGTTACTATTTGAATTCCATGAAATAATTAACAAAAGAGAATCAAGGTTTTTCGGGATTGGTTTGTTTTCAAATGAGTGGAACATAGATGCCCCAGCTCTGAATTTTTTCGGGGATGCTCCTATGTAGTCAAATATACGTGAAAAGGTTGAAGCAGCTTCGTAGACTGGTGATACTGCTCCGACCGTATAATCAAAGGATATTGGCAACTCACTCTCTGCTGGGATGAGATCAAAGAATAACTTCCTTCCCGCTCTATAAGGTGTTTCTGGTCGCCCACCAGGAAAATGGAACTTTTCTCCCCAATATTGAACTCCTGATTTATTCAAGACTCTATAGTAGCTGCCCTTTTGACCAGTATCAGACCTAAGATCCCACAGCGCCCTCGATCCTGGATTCCCACGAGCAGTAAATCGAGAAATCCAAAAAGAAGATGGAATATCATGAGTCTGTATCAGTGGGTGTTTCCTCCGAATATCTTCAGCAAGTGCAAAATCCCCTGTAATTGGAGTTCTCAAGCCAACAATGAAAGGCTTCCCTTGTAATGCCGCATCTTGGATATTTCGATATCTAGCCAATACAGCTGCTCTATCTCTGGTTAGTATCTGCCTACTTATTAAAACTGAATTTCGTGACGGTACGCAGCTAAAAGGTCTATCAACCCACTGCTCATCTGAAACGCCAACATATTCAGGCTCGTCTTCAAATAATGGGGCGGGTAATGGAAAGTCGCCAACCAAAATAACACCATCAAGAATAACATCTTGATCTACTTTCAAGATGTACTGCTTAAGCTTATCAACATTTTTTTCAGAATTTAAATCTTCACTTGAATCAAAGAAACCCTCTATATCGATCACTCTTTGAATCATTGTTCCATTGTAATCTGGAGCAATCATATGGTTGGCCCGGATTATAGATTTTTCAATAAGCTCATGGGACGTCAGAACAAGAACTCCTTTCCCGTTAGCAATACTGGTGACTATCAAAAAAGCAAATAGCCAAGTTTTTTTTAAACATATGCGAATTCCATCCCATTTAATTTATTATTATCGCTTGGACTGCATCATATGTAGAAAGTTCCTATTTTTTTCCTGAATAAAATTAATTAATAAAGTGTTTGTACAATAGAGGTAACTCTAATTTATTTATGCATGGGACTCCCTGTCCAACCCCCTTGGCCTCCCCCCCTATCAATCTGTGTCATGAGAGGTGACAACAAAGTGCTGGTCCTTCAAATAGCCACTACTATCTCCAAACTGCTGGATAAAAGTCGCCTGCGGCAAATCACTACCAACCTGCTTGTATTCTCCATCCATCTTGTTCAACTCAGCAACAGCTGCTGTAGCCGCCCTAGGAGCCTGACCGAGAATAGCTGATCTACGTGGCAACTGCTCCTGCGTTGCTCTGGTAGCAGAATGCTGACATTGAATTCGGGCAATATCTCGACTAAGTTTCAGCGATGCTAAAAGAGGTTCGTGCATGAGCAAACAAAAAAACACCGTCAACCTAAGCTTGGACGGCGAATATAAAAACTGGCTGAAAACCTTGAAACAGAAGGTGCTGTCTACCCAGCTTAAAGCCGCTGTTCAGGTGAATTCGACTTTACTGGCTTTTTACTGGGAACTGGGGGAAGACATTGTTCGTCGACAGGCTCAGGCTAACTGGGGTGAAGGCTTCCTGAAACAACTCAGTAAGGACTTAATGTCGGATTTCCCTGAAATGAAGGGGTTTTCTCGTCGAAATCTTGAGTTAATCCGGCAATGGTACACGTTCTGGTCTGATGATGGGGCAATTGCGCAACAGCCTGTTGCACAATTAACTCAAATTCCTTGGGGGCATAACCAACTCATCATCAACAAATGCAAAAGCAAACAGGAAGCCCTGTATTACGTACAGAATACTATCAAGCACGGTTGGAGCCGAAGCGTACTCACTCACCAGATAGAAAGCGGCCTCTGGCAGCGAGAAGGACAAGCCGTCAGTAACTTTAGTGCCACCCTGCCAGCCGTTCAATCTGACATGGCGCAACAAACCCTGAAAGACCCTTATGTATTTGATTTCCTCGCTCTGACCCAAAACTACAACGAGCGTGAGCTTGAGAAAGGTTTGACTGAGCATATCACCCAGTTTTTGCTGGAATTAGGGGCTGGATTTTCTTATATGGGCAAGCAATTTCATATACAGGTGGGACAACGGGATTTTTTCATCGACCTGCTGTTTTACCATGTCCGGTTGCATTGTTATGTGGTGGTTGAGCTGAAGACGGTAGATTTTGAACCGGAACACGCAGGCAAACTGAATTTTTATATCAGAGCCGTGGACGAACAACTGCGCAAAGAGGGCGATACGCCCACTATTGGCATTCTGCTGTGCAAGAACAAAGACAAACTCGTGGCAGAGTACTCTCTCAGTGATATGCAAAAGCCTATTGGCGTTTCGGAATACCAGCTCACTCAATCATTGCCGGAAAACCTGCAATCGCAATTACCCAGCGTGGAAGACATTGAGCAGGAACTGGGAGGTGGAAAGTGAGCCAGAAGCAGGCCGACCACTGAACGGTTCAGCGTCGGCCTGACACAGCCATCGACAGTAAGTCAGGCGCTTATTTTGAAACCTCAGACTTGGTGCCGTCAGCGTGCCAGTCATAAACGACAAAACTGAAGTCTTTCAGGTCTCCCTTGCCATCGAAGGCCAGACTGCCTGTTGGCGTACTGAAAGTATTTGAACGCAGAGCGTCGGCTACTTTATCCGGGTTTTCACTCTTGGTCAGTTCCATGCCCTCAGCCATCACCTGAACAGCAGAATAGGAAGGGAATACGAAAGGACCGGTGAAGTCTTCACCTTTTGCCTTGAAGGCGGCTACCAGTTTAGCGTTGGCAGGATCCTGGTCAAAACTCTTCGGCAGGGTGACCAGCAGACCTTCAGAAGCAGGGCCGGCAATGGCGGAGATATCTTTATTGCCAACACCTTCAGGCCCCATAAATTTAGCTTTCAAACCCTTTTCTGCGCTCTGACGCAGGATCAGACCCAGCTCCGGGTGGTAGCCACCGTAGTAGACAAAATCAACGTCTTCTTTCTTCAACTTGGCAATCAGCGCTGAGAAGTCTTTGTCACCCGGAGTAACACCTTCAAAGACGGCTACATCAACACCGGCTTTTTCAACTGTATCCTTCACCGCAGTAGCAATACCTTCACCGTACTGCTGCTTGTCATGGATGACGGCCATCCTCTTGGGCTTGATGCTTTCTACGATGTAGTTACCTGCAGTAGGCCCTTGCAGACTATCGAGCCCGATGGTACGGAATATCAGCTCATACCCACGACTGGTAATATCCGGGGCGGTGGAGGCAGGGGTGATCATCAGGATGCCTTCATCTTCATAGATGTCGGTAGTGGGCTGTGTGGAAGCGGAACACAGATGACCCACTACAAAGCGGATATCGTCATTAACGATCTTGTTGGCAACGGCTACGGCCTGCTTAGGATCACAGGCATCGTCATAAACGACCGCCTCCAGCTGCTTGCCATTGACGCCCCCCTGTTTGTTGATCTGCTCAACGGCCATCTTGGCTCCGGCGAACTGCATATCACCATACTGAGCCAGAGGGCCAGTTACCGGGCCAGCCAAAGCAATTTTTATCGTGTTTGCGGCCTGAGCCAGGCCAGAAGCCCCTGCTACGGCGGCAGATAATGCCAGAGTGGCCAGAGTTTTGTTCATTTTTCTTATCATGGTGTTATTCTCTTGGAAAGGGTCTAATTCCATTTGATAATTATTTAAATCCTTCTTTCTCTCGAAAAGCTATATTAAGTATTTTTTTCAGTCATAACAGCTTTTTTTCCAAACTTTTTTCTTCGACTTCAGTCTAAAAACCGACCAAGGTAGTAAGGCAGGAGCGCCATTACCCATCTAGAGTAAAAACATCCAGCAAGGAAATGCCCAGAATAAGATGTAGGGAGAAGCAGTATGGATATGAGACAGCACAACACTCAGGATCATGAACTGGAAACCGGCGAACTGATTTTATTATCACTTTCTTTAGGCAGCGTCCTGGCTGCGCTTCACTATTTTTTAAATGCGATTTTCTAACAGCTACAAGTTCAATCGTAGCAGTGGCCGGGTTTACACCCGGCTCAAGTTTTTCAAAGCTTGATGGTCTTAACCCCCTGAGCAGTACCCAGCAGCAACACATCAGCAGACCTCATCGCAAACAAACCATTGGTCACGACTCCCACAATCTGGTTAATCTTTTCTTCCAGACCGATGGCGTCAATGATATTCAGATTCCAGACATCCAGAATGATATTGCCGTTGTCCGTCATAACCCCTTCACGATAAGCGGGGTCGCCACCCAACTTAACCAGTTCCCGGGCAACATGACTGCGAGCCATGGGAATCACCTCAACCGGAAGCGGGAATTCACCCAGTACGTCGACCTGCTTGCTCTCATCAGCAATACAGATAAACTCTTTCGCCACTGCTGCCACAATTTTTTCCCTTGTCAGGGCTGCCCCACCGCCTTTGATCAGATGCAGGTGATCATTGCACTCATCAGCCCCGTCAATATAAAAGCGCAGCTCACTGATACTGTTCAGGTCATAAACCGGGATTCCGTGCTGCTTCAGACGATCAGCAGAAGCCTCTGAACTGGCTACGCAGCCATCAAAACTGTTTTTGTGCTCCGCCAGAGCATCAATAAAGAAATTGGCCGTGGAGCCAGTGCCAATGCCGATGATCATGTCATCTTCCAGATGAGGGAGAATCCGCTGCAGCGCAGCTTCGGCAGTCGCCTTCTTCAGCTCGTCCTGGGTCATGTCTCTACCTTGCGGTCATATAAAATGGAGCTGGGGATTATACTCCCGGAAACGACCCACCGCTGAACTAAATGCCTTATTTCTGTCAGCCTTTTACCCATTGAGCACGATAAAAGATTGTTTCTTGCACATATGGCTGTTTAGAATCGGTCGAACCAAGATCAGCTATTACAAAGTGAAGTCCCATGTCTCATCAATACATAAGAAAGATACTCGAAGCCAAAGTTTATGATGTGGCGATTGAGACTCCGATTCATGAGGCTCCCTTTCTCAGCAAGCGTTTGAATAATAAGGTGTTTCTGAAGCGTGAAGACCTGCAGCCGGTATTTTCATTTAAAATCCGCGGTGCTTACAACAAGATGGCCCAGCTAACCGCTGAAGAAAAAGCCCGGGGCGTCACCTGTGCTTCCGCCGGCAATCATGCCCAGGGCGTTGCCATGGCAGCCAATACCATGGGCATCGAAGCCGTTATCGTAATGCCCGGCACCACCCCTGAAATAAAGTACAAAGCCTGCGAGGCCAGAGGCGCCAAGGTCATTCTTCACGGAGATACCTTTGATCAGGCGCTGACCTATTCCATGAAACTCGTTGAAGAGCAGGGCTATACCTTCATTCATCCCTATGATGATCCATACACTATCGCCGGTCAGGGCACGATTGGCATGGAGATTCTCCGTCAGCATTCCGGTCAGCTCGACGCGGTTTTTGTACCTGTCGGTGGAGGCGGTCTGGCAGCAGGCATCGCAACCTATATCAAATATCTGCGTCCTGATATCAAAGTCATCGGCGTTGAGTATGAAGAATCTGCCTGCCTGAAAGCAGCCCTGGAAGCTGATGAGCGGGTAACACTGCCCCATGTGGGGATTTTTGCTGATGGTATTGCCGTGGCCCAGATTGGTGAAGAAACCTTCAAACTCTGTCGGGAATACATTGATGACGTAATCACGGTCAGCTCTGACGAAATCTGCGCATCCATCAAGGATATCTTTGATGATACCCGCTCGGTTTGTGAACCTGCGGGTGCGGCTAGTGTGGCTGGCCTGAAAAAGTATGTCAGCAAGACCGGAGCCACCGATCAGAAACTGATGGCTATAGCCAGTGGTGCCAACATCAACTTTGATCGTCTGCGCTATGTTTCCGAACGTGCAGAATTAGGTGAGAAGCGCGAAGCCATCATCGCTGTCACCATTCCTGAGCAGCCCGGCAGCTTCAAACAATTCTGTGAAACCCTTGGTAAAAGGAATATCACCGAATTCAACTACCGTCTTCATAACCCCGAGAGTGCCCGAATCTTTGTAGGTGTCCAGGTTCATCCTGACCATATGCCCATCGACAATCTGATCCATGAGTTAAAAGAGAAAGGTTATCCGGTAGAGAACCTTACTGACAATGAGATGGCCAAGTTACATATTCGCCACATGGTAGGCGGCCACAGTAAAGCCGTAAAAGATGAGGTCGTTTATTGTTTTGAATTCCCGGAGCGTCCCGGTGCCCTGCTCAACTTTCTGGACAAACTGGGTGCCCGATGGAATATCAGTATGTTCCATTACCGGAATCACGGCGCTGCTTATGGCCGTGTTGCTGTCGGTCTGGAAATACCAGAAACAGAGAGACATCATATCGCCAAGTTCCTGAGTGAGCTGGGATATCACTATTGTGAAGAAACGGGTAATAAGGCTTATCAGGCGTTTTTGGGGTGATGACCTGCTGAGACCTCGGATTTCTTGTCCGGGGTTCAGCTTCTCTCAGGAAGAAAACAAGGTATAAACAAAAACCCCAGTCGATCTCTCAACTGGGGTTTTGCTGTATTCAATGCCTGGCGATGACCTACTCTCACATGGGGAAACCCCACACTACCATCGGCGATGCGTCGTTTCACTACCGAGTTCGGGATGGGATCGGGTGGTTCCAACGCTCTATGGTCACCAGGCAAAACTGGTCGAGCCGTTGGCTCTTGAGCTGGAAGCTTGAAGCTTGAAGCTGTTTCTCGAAAGCTGAGGCTCTGGAATCCAAATCTTTTTTTAAGCTGTGTGTCTATTCTTGCTCAACACTCTCTTTCACTGTGTACGGCTTCAAGCTTCCAGCTTCAAGCTTTCAGCTGCTAGATCGCTTTGGCGTTATATGGTCAAGCCTCTCGAGTCATTAGTACGGGTTAGCTCAACGCCTCACAACGCTTACACACCCCGCCTATCAACGTCGTAGTCTTCAACGTCTCTTATGGGCCTTAAGGCCAGGGAAGTCTCATCTTGAAGGGGGCTTCCCGCTTAGATGCTTTCAGCGGTTATCCCGTCCGAACTTAGCTACCGGGCAATGCGTCTGGCGACACAACCCGAACACCAGTGGTTCGTCCACTCCGGTCCTCTCGTACTAGGAGCAGCTCTCCTCAAACTTCCAACGTCCACGGCAGATAGGGACCGAACTGTCTCACGACGTTCTAAACCCAGCTCGCGTACCACTTTAAATGGCGAACAGCCATACCCTTGGGACCGGCTTCAGCCCCAGGATGTGATGAGCCGACATCGAGGTGCCAAACACCGCCGTCGATGTGAACTCTTGGGCGGTATCAGCCTGTTATCCCCGGAGTACCTTTTATCCGTTGAGCGATGGCCCTTCCATTCAGAACCACCGGATCACTATGACCTACTTTCGTACCTGCTCGAGATGTACCTCTCGCAGTCAAGCTGGCTTGTACCATTACACTAACCGCACGATGTCCGACCGTGCTTAGCCAACCTTCGTGCTCCTCCGTTACTCTTTGGGAGGAGACCGCCCCAGTCAAACTACCCACCACACAATGTCCCCGATCCTGGTAAAGGACCTGGGTTAGAACCTCAATATTGCCAGGGTGGTATTTCAAGGTTGGCTCCATGCAGACTGGCGTCCACACTTCAAAGCCTCCCACCTATCCTACACAAGCAACATCAAGATCCACTGTGAAGCTGTAGTAAAGGTTCACGGGGTCTTTCCGTCTAGCCGCGGATACACTGCATCTTAACAGCGATTTCAATTTCACTGAGTCCTGGGTGGAGACAGCGTGGCCATCGTTACGCCATTCGTGCAGGTCGGAACTTACCCGACAAGGAATTTCGCTACCTTAGGACCGTTATAGTTACGGCCGCCGTTTACTCGGGCTTCGATCAAGAGCTTCTCCGAAGATAACCCCATCAATTAACCTTCGAGCACCGGGCAGGCGTCACACCGTATACGTCCACTTACGTGTTAGCACAGTGCTGTGTTTTTAATAAACAGTCGCAGCCACCTGGTATCTTCGACCCCCTTCAGCTTACGGAGCTTCAGCCCATAAAGAGCAGTCCGATCACCAAAAAGGGCGCACCTTCTCCCGAAGTTACGGTGCCATTTTGCCTAGTTCCTTCACCCAGGTTCTCTCAAGCGCCTTGGTATTCTCTACCTGACCACCTGTGTCGGTTTCGGGTACGGTCCCTTTTGACCTGATGCTTAGAAGGTTTTCCTGGAAGCCTGGCATCAACCACTTCCCCACCTTGGTGGGTTCGTCATCAGTTCTCGGCTTTGTGAACCCGGATTTTCCTGAGTCCACAGCCTACGACCTTAAACAGGGACAACCATCGCCCTGCTGGCCTAGCCTTCTCCGTCACTCCATCGCAGTCAAAAGGGGTACAGGAATATTAACCTGTTTCCCATCGATTACGTCTTTCGACCTCACCTTAGGGACCGACTCACCCTGCGCCGATTAGCGTTGCGCAGGAACCCTTGGTCTTCCGGCGAGGGAGCCTCTCACTCCCTTTATCGTTACTCATGTCAGCATTCGCACTTCTGATACCTCCAGCCCACCTCCCGGTTGACCTTCTACGGCTTACAGAACGCTCCTCTACCGGTTGCAGTGGTCAGTTTTCAGTGGTCGGTCATCAGTCTTCTCATACTGACAACTGACCACTGAAAACTGACCACTGAACCCCGTAGCTTCGGTGAATAGTTTGAGCCCCGTTACATCTTCCGCGCGAGCCGACTCGACCAGTGAGCTATTACGCTTTCTTTAAAGGGTGGCTGCTTCTAAGCCAACCTCCTGGCTGTCTGGGCCTTCTCACATCGTTTCCCACTTAACTATTACTTTGGGACCTTAGCTGACGGTCTGGGTTGTTTCCCTTTCCACGACGGACGTTAGCACCCGCCGTGTGTCTCCCGTGATTGCACTCATCGGTATTCGGAGTTTGCATGGGGTTGGTAAGCCGGGATGGCCCCCTAGCCCAAACAGTGCTCTACCCCCGATGGTGAGACACGAGGCGCTACCTAAATAGCTTTCGAGGAGAACCAGCTATCTCCGGGCTTGATTAGCCTTTCACTCCTATCCACAAGTCATCCCCTGGCTTTTCAACGACAGTGGGTTCGGTCCTCCAATCAGTGTTACCTGATCTTCAACCTGCTCATGGATAGATCGCCCGGTTTCGGGTCTATTCACTGCGACTCTTTGTTCCGAAGAACGGCGCCCTATTAAGACTCGCTTTCGCTACGGCTTCCCTATTCGGTTAACCTTGCCACAGAAAATAAGTCGCTGACCCATTATACAAAAGGTACGCAGTCACACCCCGAAGGATGCTCCCACTGCTTGTACGTACACGGTTTCAGGTTCTATTTCACTCCCCTCAACGGGGTTCTTTTCGCCTTTCCCTCACGGTACTGGTTCACTATCGGTCAGTCAGGAGTATTTAGCCTTGGAGGATGGTCCCCCCATG